>JBBQVN010000095.1:0-14462 GCA_038211475.1 Terriglobales bacterium
GGGCAAGTTGAATTCCGACATCGCCGGCACGGTGCAGGCGTTCGTCAACGAAAAGCTGGGCGCATTTTTTGAGCAGAATACCGCCGTCGCCAAAAAAATCATCAACAAAGCGATTGACGCCGCCCGCGCTCGCGAAGCTGCGCGCAAGGCCCGCGATCTCACTCGTCGGAAGGGCGCTCTCGATTCCGGCGGCCTTCCCGGCAAGCTCTCGGATTGCTCAGAGCGGCAGCCCGATCGCTGCGAACTCTTTCTGGTCGAAGGCGAGTCCGCAGGTGGCACGGCCAAGCAGGGCCGCGACCGCCGTTTCCAGGCCATCCTGCCCTTGAAGGGAAAAATTCTTAACGTCGAAAAAGCTCGCTACGACAAGATGTTGGCTCACGAAGAAATCCGTTGCCTGATTACGGCGCTCGGCACCGGCATCTCCAAAGAAGACTTCGATCCCACCAAGGTCCGCTACGGCAAAATCATTTTGATGACCGACGCCGACGTGGACGGCTCGCACATCCGCACTCTGCTGCTGACCTTCTTCTTTCGCCATATGCAGGAATTGATCAAGCGCAACAACGTCTATATTGCCCAGCCGCCGCTGTTCTCGATCAAGAAAGGTAAGAACCTCCAGTACATCAAGGACGAGAAGGAAATGGTCAAAGTCATGGTGAAGCGCGCTTCCGAAGGACTGACCGTGCGCTACGGCCAAGGCGCGGCCAGGCTGGAAGGCGCGGCTCTGACCAAGTTCATTACCGTGCTCCACGAGTATCTTGGATTCCTCGACAAGCTCAACAAGCGGCTGCGCGAAGAGCAGATCTCCGTTCTGCTGCCCAAGCTGGATCTCGCCAAGCGCGCTGACTTCGAGGGAGACAAAAACCAGGCGCCCCCGAAAATCGAAACCATGGAAAAGGAGCTGAAGCGCCTGCAAAAGGAGCTGAAGCTGAAAAGCGTCGAGACTCATTTCGACGAGGAGCACAATCTCTGGGAGGTGCGCTTCCTGAATGCGCAGGGCGCGGAGCACATCATCAATTGGGAGCTGGCTTCCACGCCGGAGTGCCGTCAACTAACTTCCAAGTTCAAACAAATCGAGATGTATCTGGAACCGCCGTTTGTGGTGGAAAGCACCAGGAAAGCCGGGTCCAAATCCGGGGGTAGCGAGGCAGAGGACACCGCTGATGGCGAGAACGAAGAAACCGAAACTGCCGAGAAGAAAGCCGGGAAAGTTTCCGCCCGGCGCATCCGAGAGCCCGAAATTGTCGAAAAGAATAGCGCTCGCGAGCTCTTTGAATATGTCGAACAAGAAGGCAGCAAGGGCTTCGAATTGAAGCGCTACAAAGGCCTAGGCGAAATGACTGCCGAGCAGCTCTGGGAAACTACGATGGACCCGGAGCGCCGCACCCTGCTCTCAGTAAAGCTGGAAGACCTGGCTGAGTGCGAGAGGATCTTTACCACTCTGATGGGCGAAGACGTGGAAGCGCGCCGCAAGTTCATCGAAGATAACGCGCTGGACGTGAAGAACCTGGATATCTAATCTGGATATCGAATGCGGTACTAAGTATGAAGATTCGCAAAGACTTCCTGCCGCCGGCTGGGGAATCAAGCGAAGCTCCGGGGCGGCCCAAGCGGAGAGCACGACCTAAATTCGCAGCGCAATGGTGGGTTAGTTAATGCTGAACTCCGTGGAGGCCCAGCGGGCGAGCCTACAGGGCCTCCCCCATGCGCTCCCCCGGCCTGCTGGGCTCCGGATACGCTTGGCTGAACGCCAGCCACATTGCCGCAATCACTACAAACACCAGAGCGCTGCCCTCGGGACCGACGGATCCGCCGGTCAGCCAACGGGGGCCGTGGAAAGTCGGATTAAGCAAGTGGCCGGAAACCATGGTTCCGCTGTCTGGCACCGAGTAGAAAAAGCTCTCCGCCCAGTCCCAAGCTGCGTGGAAGCCCACCGCCCACCACAGGCTCCCTGTCCGGCGCAGGGTCAGGCAAAAGAACAACGCGATACACCCGGCAGCGAGTGCTCCGGCCCAAGCCTCTCCCGGGTTGCCCAGGTGGACGGCTCCGAAAAGAAGTGAGAACACGATCGCTGAAGGCCAGAACCCAATTGCCTTTCCCAGCGTGAATTGGGTGTAGCCGCGGAATGCGAATTCCTCGAAAAAGCCTACCAACAGGAAAAACGCAGCGTAGTAAATGGCGTACTTAAAAATGCGCGGCCCATGCAGCGCCAGCCCGCCAAAATAGAATACGCTGGCCCCGCGCATCGCCAGCAACAGAAGCGACAGCGAGACAAATCCCCAAACTGCGCCCACCCAGAAGTTCCGGCCGAGCGCAGACTGCAGCGGCAGGCCGTACTTACCAAACGGACGCTTCTCGAACATCCCCATCACCGCAGCCGGAAGAATGGCAGCGGCGGCGAGCATCGCTTCCGCCAGCAGCATCCCCTGGAGCGGACGAACTCCCCACTTGTGCATGAGGCGTTGCGCCAGCGTTAGTAAGACTACGCAAACGATGACCAGTCCAAAGTAAATTGCCAGCCTCCAGCCGGAACGCAAGCCGTCCTCGCCGAAAAAGAAATGGTTGGGCCGCGGTTCTGGAATCGAACTCGGGACGGCAAGTGCAGAACTTTCGTCGACCGGGGCGGATGGCTCCGGAGCACGAAGCTCCGCAGTGATTTCGTTGGGATTTTCGGGATTCGGCATGTCTTCCATGACTACGCGGAATGTACGCGTTCGGTTCCGTCATGTTAAAACACAGCTTCACCTTCATGGGAAACTTTTTCACACGCGAGCGGTTTGGACAACCGCAATTTCTGGCCGCTGCCCTGTTGCTGCTGTTTGCGGCGCAGTGTGTCTGGCTGGTGCGAAAGGCGCCGATTGACGAAGATCAACTGTTCCGCATCCGTCAAGGTTTGACCCAATGGCACGGCGGCGGCCTCGCCCGAATGACAGGCTTGACGCACTCCGATTCCAGCGCCGAGCCGCAGCCCTGGCTGTTGGCACGCAAACACGGCGACGTCGGCGCACATTCCCCTTTGAGCTACCTCGTCGCCGCCGCTCCGTTGCTGCCGTGGCCGGCAGATCTGAGTGCGGACTCCATGCCCTACTGGGCTTGGGCGGCGCGAGCGCCTTACTTGATGTTTGGACTGTTGCTAGGCGCCTCGCTCTGGTACGTTTGCCGCCGCCTTTATGGGAATGCAGGTGGATATATCGCGCTGACTCTCTATTGTTTTTCGCCCGGCATGATTCGGGCCAGTTCGCTGCACTTTGCGGAACCCGTGAACGGAGCGGCCTGGGGCACGTTCGGCGCAGTGTTTACCGCAATTGCTGTCGCCCATACCTTGTACGCTCCGCGCGAAGTGGTGTTGTGGAATTGGCGCCGCATCCTGTTGCTGGGGCTCTCCCTGGCATTGGCGGTCGGCACAGAGTTCTCTCTGCTTACGGTGGTTCCTGTTGCCCTGCTGCTGATGTTGTGGGTCGCGCCCGCACGCAAGGCCGCCGCTCTCGTGATCTGGTGCGCCGCGCTGGCCTTCGCCATGGGGCTTTTATTCGCCGCTTACTTCTTTCATCCGCGCTGGTTTCTCATCGGGCTGCAGCATGCCCGGTTCTTTCCTTTTTCTTTTCAAGCATTTTGGATGACGAGTATTTATTCGCAAGTGGCGGGCCAGATTTTCCACGCTTGCCCGGCGCTGATCCTGGCGCTTCCCGCTTGCGTCGTAGCGTTCTTTTCGTGGAAACGCGCGCGCTACTTTGGCAATACCGCGCCGCTGCTCCTCGCCCTTCTGTTCCTGGTGATGAGCCTGGGTAGCCCGCACGCTTCCGGCGCCGTGTATCCCATCGTCGCGACCACATTTTTCTTTGTCTTTGTCGCCGGTGTATTCGCCGACCTGCTGGAAACGTCGCAAAGTTTGCTGGTTATGGGCTGTTTGTGGGGCCTGCTGGCAGCGTCTTCGGCGTGGAACTTGTGGCAACTGGCGCGAGTCTAGGTTTTTGGTGTAAACCGAAACTTTAACCGCGCTGCGGGTTGAAACTTGAGAGATAATAGTGGCATCAGAGCAAGTAGAGGTTCTCGCCATGGCATTGCCTTCGAAGCGCATGCGTTGTTTACCGCAGATGATCATCCTGGCGGCTGTGGCGTGCGCCGCGGTTTCAGCGGCGGCCCAGATTAATGGCGTGCCCTCGTCCGTAACATCCTACGGATTTGGCGGCCACTTCGGCCGGACCCCGGGGGTCGCTGCCAGCGTGACCTCGCTGGGCCCCAACGGCTACGGGAGATCCCCTTTTGTTTACGGACGCAATTTCGGCGCCTCCAACTGTTGCTTCAACTCATTTCCCCGCCGCCATCGCGAGGGCTTTCTGCCCTATGCGGTACCGGTGTACGTGCCTTACACCCAGGGAGTTGAGATTGACGAGAATGACTCGCCGGAGGATTACGTCGAGATCGCGCCCCGGCGCCGTCCCCGACCTATCCTCGATCCAGTCCCGGACGAACCGCCAGCCCCCAGGCCGCAGCCCGCTGCTCCTAGCAAGCCACCCGAACCGGCTCCGCCCGCTCCACCCGAGCCAGAACAGCTCGCGACGATCGTGGTTTTCAAAGACGGTCACCAAATGGAACTGAAGAACTATGCCATTGTGGGCGACACGCTGTTTGATCTCTCGGTCCCCCGCCGCAAGATCCCGTTGGAGGATATCGATGTTCTCGCCACGCAAAAGCTAAACGACGAGCGCGGCTTGGACTTCCGGCTGCCCCTGGCCACCGCCGGGAACTAGGCCGATTTGTCCTGCGACGGCCAGTTGCCCCCGTCGGCCCGCACTCCCGGGGGCCTCCGAAACCCTGCAAAGTCGACGTCCAGTCGAGCCCAAATACACGTCACAATGGGCTCAAAAACTGCTATAATAAAGCTTCGGCTCGGCAGAATAACATCCTGTAAATACAGTCATTTAGAGTCATTTAGCGTTAATCGCAGCGTCAATCGCGACATGCGCGATTGGGCTGCTACGGGCTGCGGTCTGCCAGTCAAAAGCGAGAGCTTAGAAGCCAATCATGCCAGACGATCAGAACCCGCAATTGCCTTTGACTCCGCCGCCAGATGGCGGCGACCGCGCCAATCCCCTTGGCGCCAACATTCAGCCAGTCAACATTGAAGAGGAGATGCGCCGGTCGTATCTCGACTATTCGATGTCGGTAATCATTGGCCGCGCGCTGCCTGACATTCGCGATGGGTTGAAGCCAGTCCACCGCCGCATTCTTTACACCATGCAGCAGATGGGCCTGGCCTATAACAAGTCCACGCGCAAGTGCGCGAGGATCGTCGGCGAAGTCATGGGCAAGTATCACCCGCACGGCAACCTCGCGGTTTACGACGCCCTGGTGCGACTGGCGCAACCCTTTGCCATGCGCTACCCGTTGGTGGACGGACAAGGCAACTTCGGCTCCGTGGATGGAGATCCGCCGGCGGCTGACCGTTACACCGAAGCTCGCTTGACTCGCGTCGCGGGCTCTTTGCTCGAGGACCTCGATAAGGAAACCGTTGACTTCCGTCCCAACTATGATGGCAATGAAATCGAGCCCGACGTTCTGCCCACGCGCATCCCGAATCTGCTGGTCAACGGCTCCAACGGAATTGCCGTCGGCATGGCGACCAACATCCCGCCGCACAATCTGACGGAAATCGTGGACGCCACCATCCTGCTGGTCAACAATCCTGGCGCCTCGTTGCCGGAAATTCTCCGCATTGTGAAAGGCCCTGACTTCCCGACCGCCGGAATTATCCACGGCAAGAGCGGGATCCTCGCGGCTTACCAACATGGCCGCGGCCGTTTTATGATGCGCGCCAAGGCGGCGATTGAAACATTCAACAAAGATCGCCAAGCTATCATCGTCACTCAAATTCCCTATCAGGTGAACAAGGCGCGGTTGATCGAGCGCATCGCGCAACTGGTGAACGACAAGCAGATTGATGACATCTCCGACATTCGCGACGAGAGTGATCGCGATGGCATGCGCATTGTCGTGGAGTTGAAGCGTTCGGCCGAGCCCCAGATCGTGCTCAACCAACTGTTCAAGCACACCTCCATGCAGGAAGGTTTCAGCATGATCTTCCTCGCCGTGGTGAATGGCCAGCCAAAGGAAATGGGGCTGATTGAGGCCATCCAACACTTCATTCATCACCGCGTGGATGTGGTACGGCGCCGCACCGCCTACCTGTTGCAGAAGGCGAAAGATCGCGAACACATTCTAGAAGGCTACCTGACTGCGTTAGATCATCTGGACAACGTGATCACCATCATTCGCGCCAGCGCGAACCGCAGCGAAGCGCGCGAAAACCTGATCGCGTACTTCGGCGGCAAGAAAATTGAAATCAACCTCACCGGCCGCATCGCAAAGCTTGATCCTGAAAAGCCCTTCACCGGCATCCAGGCCGATGCAATTCTGGAGCTGCAACTCCATCGCCTTACCAAGCTTTCCATCGACGAGATCACCAAAGAGTTGGGCCAGGCCCGCGAGAGCATCTCCGAGTACGAATCCATTTTGGGTTCTGAAAAGAAGCTGCGCAGCGTCATCACCAAAGAGCTGGAAGAGGTGAAGAAGCAATTTGGGGACGCACGCCGTACCGTCATCGAAGACGAAGCTGCGGAGATTATGTTGGAAGACCTGATCGCCGACGAACAGGTCGCGGTTACGGTCAGCCATTCCGGCTACATGAAGCGCACTCCGATTTCCACCTACCGCATGCAGCGTCGCGGTGGCGTGGGCCGCACCGGCATGAAGACGCGCGACGAAGATTTTGTCGAACACTTGTTCGTCGCCTCGACCCACGCTTATATCCTCATCTTCACCAGTACCGGGCGGGTTTATTGGCTCAAAGTTTACGAGATCCCCGACATCGCGGCCGCCGGCAAGGGCAAACACGTCGGAAATCTGGCGGGTCTGCAGCCCGGCGAAACCGTTCGCACCATGCTGGCGATTCGCGACCTGGAAGAGGAAGGGAAGTATATCTTCTTCGCGACCCGCAACGGCACTGTCAAGAAGTGCGAGCTCAAGGACTTCTCTCGCGTGCGGGCGTCGGGGATCAACGTCATCAACATCGCCGAGGGCAACGAACTCGTGGCGGTCAGCCTGACGGACGGACAACAGGTCATCTTCATGGCGTCGCACGAAGGTCAGGCGGTTCGGTTCGAGGAAGATGATGTGCGTCCGATGGGCCGCGGCGCGGTGGGTGTGCGCGGCATGAGACTGAAAGCCAATGATTACATCGTGGGCATGGCGACCACCCCGAAACCTGGCGAAGGCAAAGAGCCCAAGAAGAGAATTGCCGGGGCCCCCGAGGCGGGCGAAAACGTGCTGCCGGAGAAGGGTTCGCTGATTCTCTCGGTGACCGAAGGCGGTTACGGCAAGCGCACACCTGCCGACAGCTATCGGCTCACCGGGCGCGGAATGCTGGGAGTCAAGAACCTGAAGATCACCGAGCACAACGGCAAGGTTGTGGGGATCGCGCAGGTGTCAGAGAAGAGTGAGGTCATGCTGATCAGCCAATACGGCAAGATCATCCGCATGGACAGCAAGACGATCCGAGAGTCGAGCCGCTCCGCGCAAGGCGTGCGCTTGCTGAACCTGGAGCCGGGCGACCGCGTGGCCGCCGCCGTGGTGATTCCGCTGGAAGAAGAAAACGCCAACGGCAACGGAAACGGCAGCTTGTTAACGTAGGCGCCAGACAGGCACCTACCATCTGCGAGGTGTTCGTCACACGATGTTCTGAAATCGCGGGCGTACACTGCGCATTCCCAGGTATCGAGTCTGTTTGCGTCCGAGAGCAAGCCGTGAAGTGCGCCCTCGCTTACTCCGCGCCCCGTTCCGGTGTAGACTCTAGAGTTTCGATAACTACCCACTCTTGTTCTGGAGTAATTGCGTGAAACGTTTCGCCGCCGTCATTTTTCTGCTCATTGCGTTGGGCCAGATCCAAGCCCAGCGCGAACCCTCTCTCGACCCCAAAGCGCCCCCGAAAAAGCTTCTCACGGTGGAGGAAATTTTTGTTCCCGGGGGGGTGACCGGGCGTGAGCCAGAAACCATCAAGTGGAGTCCCGATAATTCGCAAGCCACTTTCGTACTTCGCGACGCTTCCGGTGACCATGCCGACCTCTGGTCGCTAGACCCGGCCACGGGCGAAAAGAAGATTCTGGTCAGCGATGCCAAGCTGACGGCGCTGGCTCCATCCTCTGACAAAATCAAGGACGAGCGCGAAAAGGAGCGCGTTAACCGCTATCACGTCGCTGCTTATGACTGGGCCCCCGATTCGAAGCACATCCTGTTTAACTCAGGCGGCCAGCTCTGGCTCTACGATTTGTCCAGCGCCATGGCACAGCAACTGACCTTCGCGGAGCAGCCTGCCCAGGACCCCAAATTTTCGCCCGACGGAAGCAAGCTCGCTTACCTCCGATCGCACGACCTCCACGTGCGCAATGTGTCCGGAAGAGATGACGACAAATTGCTCACCAGAGACGGTGGCGAAAATATGTTCAATGGCGAAGTCGATTGGCTCTACGCAGAAGAATTGGGGGTGCGGAGCAACTATTTCTGGTCGCCCGACAGCCATGAGATTGCTTTCCTTCAGTCCAATGAGTCCCGCGTCCCCTCGTATCCGATTGTGAACTGGCTTCCCACTCATCCCGCGGTTGATCAAGAGAAATACCCCAAGGCTGGCGATCAGAATCCCGAAGTGCGAATGGGCGTGCTCAATGCCGAGAACGGCAAGCTGAAGTGGATTTCACTTTCCATCGATGCTGACACCTACATCCCGCGCTTTGGCTGGGTGCGCCCGGGCATTCTGTGGGCGCAAGTCCTGAACCGTAAGCAGGACCAGATGGACTTGTATTTTGTGGATGAGCACTCCGGCAAATCGCGGAAGGTTCTCACTGAATCCAGTCCGGACGCTTGGGTCAATGTCAATGACGACTTCCGCGTTCTCAAGTCTGGAGACCGTTTCTTGTGGTCGAGTTGGCGCGACGGCAACACCCACCTTTACCTTTACAGCTTCGACAAGGCCAACCCTCTTCAGGGCGAAGCCAAACTGGAACGCCAGATCACTCATGGCGATTTCGAAGTCCTCGGCGTGGAGGCCGTGGATGAGGAGATGGGCGTCGTTTACTTCGCGTCCAACCTCAGTGACTATCGCCAGGGACAGATCGGCGCTGCCAAGCTGGATGGCTCCAAGATTCAGGATTGGGACGTTAATCGCCTTACGCTCGACATCGGCTCGCACCACGGAACTTTCAGCCCCAACGCCAAATACTACATAGACAGTTTCTCGTCGGTGAAAGCGCCGTCCCGAGTTTCCGTTTGCGGCATCACGTTCCTGCTGGGAGCGCCTCCCTCCGAGGGAATTGACCTTCCCTGCCATGTGTTTCATCGTCCCAAAGATCTTTCCGACTATAACCCCAATCAGCCGCTCTTTCTTACCTTCCGCGCTGACGATGATTCGGTTCTGTTCGGCCAGTTGCTAATGCCTCCTAATGAGACCAAGGATGACAGGGCTAAGGTGCCGCTGATCATCCACGTCTATGGTGGCCCTGCCGCGCAGTTGGTGCACAATACCTGGGGCGGGCCCGGCCAGTTATTTGATCAGATCCTGATGCGGCGGGGCTTCGCCGTCTTCTCTGTCGACAATCGGGGTACGCCTAACCGTGGGCGCAAATTCTCGGCTGCCATCCGCGGCCAATTTGGCGCCATCGAACTGAAAGACCAATTGCGCGCCCTTGATACCTTGCTCACGAACTATCCGCAGCTGGATCCGAAACGGATTGGCATCTGGGGATGGTCCAACGGCGCTTCCATTACCCTTTATGCCATGACCCACTCAGATTGGTTCAAGGCCGGGATCGCCGTCGCCCCGGTCACCGACTGGCACGACTACGATTCCGCTTACACCGAGCGCTACATGGGTCTCCCGAAAGACAACGCCAAGGGTTACGACCTTTCCATGCCTCACGTCGCCGCCGACCTGCGCGGTTCGCTGCTTCTGGTGCACGGTACCAGCGACGACAATGTTCACATGCAGAACAGTATTCAGATGATTGACGCTCTGGTGAAAAAGGGCAAGCCGTTTCGCCTCATGATCTATCCCAACAAGACTCATGGCATTTCCGGGCAGGAGGCGCGCACCCACTTGTTTAACATGATGCTGGACCACTGGGAGAAAGAGTTGAAGTAAGTTCAGGTCGCAGTCCACGGAGCCCTCATGCACCGCACAACTTTAGGCGATTTCGAATTGACCATCGTCTCGGATGGCACTTACTTCCTGGACGGCGGAGCTTTCTTCGGGGTCGTACCGAAACCGATGTGGTCGAGGAAAGTGCAAGCCGACGAGCACAACCGCGTAGTGGTTGGACTCAACTCATTGCTGCTTCGTACCGGCCGGCATAACGTACTGATCGAGACCGGCATTGGGAATAAGATGCCTGAGCGACTTATCAAAGTCTTTGGTCAACCTGCCAAGCTGCTGGACAACCTGAGTGCCACCGGCGTCGCCCCCGAAGACATAGATGTCGTGATCAACACCCACTTACATTTCGATCATTGTGGCTGGAACACTATCCGTAAGGGCGATCAGATGGTTGCGACCTTCCCCAAGGCGAAATACTACGTGCAGGAGGCCGAGTGGCAGCACGGACGCCGCCAGCACGAGCGCGACGCCATCAGTTACATGAGCGACAACTACGATCCGCTGATTCGAAACGGGCAGATGCAATTGATTTACGGCGAGCAAGAGATTGTGCCGGGAGTGTCGGTCAAGATTTTTCCCGGCCATACTGCAAACATGCAGGCGGTCATGGTGCGCAGCGCCGGGAAAACCGCTTGTTACATCTCCGACCTCATCCCCACCAGCGCGCATGTGGACCTGACCTGGGTGATGGCTTTCGACCTGTTTCCCTTGCAGACGATTGAGAGCCGCAAGAGCTACTACGCTCAAGCTGTACCAGAAAAATGGCTGACCGTATTCACTCACGATCCCACTATTCCCTGGGCCTATGTGGAGAAGGACCCCGTGGGGAAGATGCTGGTGAGGCGAGGCTGAGGTGGCTTTACCTACCTTGACAGCGAATGAAGGCGAATCTAGCTGTATGGACGAAAGCACATCATCCTAGGCAAATACCTGCCCTTCTGGATCCAGATCAATCCGCCGGTATCCGACGAAAGCTATCGCGATGACTCTACCCGACGAGTAGGTTCTGCGAAACTCTTGCCTCAAAAAAGTCTTCTACTCGCGCCAGAATTTCTGGCCCGGTCTTCGCTTCGTAAATGGCCTTGCGCAGTCCGGCGCCCCCAGGGACGCCATGGGTGAACCACGACGCAAACTGTTTCATCTTGCCTTCCGCATCGCGCAGGCCCTCTTCCAGCAGCATGCGGAAATACGTCCGGATCATCTGGTAGCGGTCGGCTTCGCTGGGTTCGTCGTAACGGCCCGTTGCTGAGTACTGCTCGATCTGGCGGAAGATCCACGGATTGGCCGGCGCCATGCGTCCGATCATCACCGCATCGCAACCGGTCTGCGCAGTCATGGCGCACGCGTCCTGGGGCGAGCGAATGTCTCCGTTGCCAATCACCGGAATCTTCACCGCCTGCTTGAGCGCCGCAATCCATTCCCAGCGTGCCGCGCCGCTATAGCCTTGCTCGCGGGTACGGGCGTGCAACGCAACCGCAGCCAGCCCGCAGTCTTCCGCCATACGCGCCAGTTCAACACATACGATCTCGTCGTCACTCCAGCCGGCGCGGAACTTCACCGTAAATGGGATCGTCACCGCCGCCTTCACTGCCTTAAAGATCTCGCCGATCGCGGGCAAGTCGCGCAGCAACCCCGAGCCGCCATTGCACTTCACCACTTTCTTGGCCGGGCATCCCAGGTTCAGATCCACCAAGTCAAAGCCCAGGCCCTCGACCATGCGCGCCGCCTCGGCCATCACCTGCGGATTGCTGCCAAAGAGCTGCGCTGAAATGGGATGCTCGTCCTGGTAAAAATGCAGATAGCGTTTGGCCTTCTGGTCTTTGCCGCGCAGCACGCCATCCGCCGAAGTGAACTCGGTCATGATCAAGCCGCATCCGTCCAAGTTTCGAATGAACCGGCGAAATACCGTGTCGGTCACGCCAGCCATCGGTGCCAGCACGGTTGCCGGGGAGATCGTCACCGCGCCAATGCGCAACGCCGCAGGCACAGGGGTCGCGGGACGAGTCGCCTCAATGGTTCGGCCGCCCACGCTCGGTTCCGGATTGTCCCAATACTTGCGCACGTTTTTATTCTACCCAGTCCAAAAAACAAAGCCCCCGCCGGAGCGAGGGCTGGAAGATTGTCCTTCCCAAGTCTGCCAGAACCGACGTTAGCTCTTGGCTTCCTCGGGTTTGGCTGCCTCGGCGGGCTTCGCCGGCGCATTCTTGGCGTACTTGCGGCGGAAGCGCTCCACGCGTCCGGCCGTATCCATGAGCTTTTGTTTGCCCGTGAAAAACGGATGGCACGCAGCGCAAATTTCAACGCTGATATCGCCGCTACTGGTGGATCGAGTATGAAAAACGTTGCCGCACGCGCAATGCACGCGAACTTCGTTATATGCGGGATGGATCGCTGGCTTCATGTTCCTTAAACCTTTCTCGGAATCTTTAGATTCTACAGGATTGCCCAACGATTCATCAACTCTACACGACAGATGGAAACGCCCTAATCTCTTTGTTCGCAGAGGGTTAGGGAGCTCCAGGCTATTTCGAAAGACACCCTAAGACCCGCCGGAACAGCACGTCGAACGTCGCCTCACCCACGGGCTTGGCCGCCTGCAAAGCTTTTTCCGCCGCCGCCCGCTGATATCCCAGATTGACCAACGCCGAAATTACATCTTCCTCGACTCCGCTAAATGCCGATGTAACCGAAGCCGCGGTGTCTCCGGCAAGTCCGACCTTGTCGCGCAATTCCAGCACCATGCGCTCGGCCGTCTTCTTGCCTACGCCCGGGATGCGGGTCAGCCGTGCAATATCGCCCTGACGCAAGGCGCCGACCAAATCATCCGCCTGCATCCCGCTAAGAATGGTCACTGCCAACTTCGGCCCAATCCCGCTCACCGTGATCAACTTCTCGAACAGCGCCCTCTCTTCCGGTCGTCCGAACCCGTACAGCGCGATCTGGTCTTCGCGGACGTGGGTGTGGATGTGCAGCGCCACCAAGCTCCCCAGTTCCGGCAGCGCGGCAAACGTCGGCACGCTGATGGTGACGTCGTATCCCACTCCACCCGTCTCCACCACTGCCTGCCCTGGCCGCTTGGACAGCAGGGTTCCCCGCAAGTGAGCAATCATGCAGAGCCATTGTATCTGTGCGGGCGCGTTACGCGAGCCGGTCGGGCTGCAATTCTGGTGGCAGATACTGCCGGCGCACTTTGATCTTGCTTTCGCGTTCTGCCTCCTTCCCAGCAAAAAGGTAAAATGCGAAGGAAGCTTAAGAACTCCGACGAACCCATGACACCAGAAACCACTCAGCCCGCAAAGAACATCTACGTCACCCTCTCCGGCCTGCCCCTGAGCTTCCGCCTGGAGTGGCCCTTCCGCCACAGCACTTCCGGTGCCGACTTCCATTTTCTACACGGCAACATCGTGCTTGAAAGCGCGGAGGGATTGCACGCTGCCGTCGCCGTCAATCTTTCCGAGACCCTGCGCGAAGTCATGCCGTCGCTCGAGCCCAACGACGCCGAAGGCCCGGTGATCAACGCCCTGCGCAAAGACGTGGACAAGCGCCAGATCGAGTTTCTGAAATCGGGCAAGTTGCTGCCGCTAGCTTTCTCCAGCCGCCATTACAACTTCAAGCGTAACCAGTGGGTGTTCGGCAAAGCCACCGACGAGCAAATGGCCCAGCTCATTGAACGCAAAGTGTATTGGCAGACTCGTGTGGTTGGCGGCGATGTCTGGTTGGGCGACGCAACGGACGCGCTCTATGTGGAAACTACGCTCGACCACTACATCGAAATCGCCGACCAGTTAGCTAAAAAGGGATTGTTCAAACTAGAGCGCCGCTACGCCACTGCGTTGCCCGAGTTGATGGCGCGGGCCGCAGAGTTCGAAGCCGCCGCGCAATCCGCCCTCGCCGAACTCGAACAGAAACACGCCTTCGAGCGCGGCTAGGCCGCTATACTTTTATCGGCGGAAGCGCGGGAAGGTATGCTATGTCATTTCACGCGCGAGTCAGCGATCGCAGGCAAGCATGATTAGGCTTAGCGCTACCCCGCGCATACCGCGTACAGACTTCGAAATCCTTCACTGAGGAGCTGCTTATGTCCCCAAATCCCGCGCCCCGCATCGCAACTTCCATCGCGCCCTGGCTCTCGGTCCGAGATGGTGCGAAAGCTGTCGAGTTCTACAAATCTGCCTTCGGAGCGACGGAGGCCTTTCGTCTAGAAGATCCCGACGGTGGCGTGGTGGCCCGGCTCTCCGTGGACGGAGCGGAGTTCTGGCTG
>JBBQVN010000096.1:0-14372 GCA_038211475.1 Terriglobales bacterium
GCGCGCGGATGGCGAAATTGACCGCTTGCGCAACTTGATCTTCCTGCGTCACATCGAAAATCCTGAGAACATTGCCCGCCAAGCCAGTTTGCAAGTGATCTTCATGACCCAGTCGCTGGAGCGCGCGGGGGACCACGTAAAGAACATGGCTGAAGAAGTGTGCCATTTCGTGAGCGGGCACAGCGTCCGCCACCTGCTGATGGCATACGACAAGCCGATCGAGCAAATGTTCCTCGACTGGCTGCGCACGCGCGACGAGAAGCACTAGATCTCTACACATTCGCACCAAAAGCCAGCGTCAGCAGGGTCTTTTGTTCCATTTCGTGCGCTTTCGCGGAGCCGGTAGCGGGGCTGGGGCTGGCGGAGCGCTTGACCGAGCGCAGCGTGCGATCGCCCGCAATGTGCCGCAAGTGCGGCAAAACGAATGACAATGCGCCCATGTTGGCGGGCTCCTCCTGCACCCAGACAAGTTCCCGCAGGTTCGGATATCGGGCAAACTCAGCGGCGAGTTCGCGCTCGGGGAAGGGATACAACTGGTCGAGGAAGACGACGGCAGTGTTCTGATCGTGGCGCCGCTTTCTCTCCTGTTTCAACTCATGCCCGATCTTGCCGGTGCAAACCAGAATTTGTCTGGCGTCGGAAATTTCAGGGTCATGCAAAAACAAAGAGAACTTCTGCTCGGTCAATTGTTCCACAGGGGATGAGGCGTCAGGGTGACGCAACATGCTCTTGGGGGTAAACACCACCAGCGGCTTGCGCCACTTGCACATGGCTTGCCGTCGCAGCAAATGGAAGTATTGCGCTGCGGTCGAGGGCTGGCAAATTTGGAAATTGTCGCGCGCGGCGAGTTGCAAGTAGCGCTCAATGCGAGCGCTCGAATGCTCCGGGCCCTGGCCCTCATACCCGTGCGGCAGCAGGAGTACCACCCCTGAGAGCAAGCCCCACTTCTCTTCGCCCGCAGAGATAAACTGGTCAATCACCGCCTGTGCGACATTGGCAAAATCGCCGAACTGCGCCTCCCACAATACAAGAGCTTCGGGATAGTCGCGGCTGTAGCCGTACTCGAACCCCATGACACCTTGCTCAGAGAGAGTGGAATTAACAATCTCGCAAGGCGCCTGGCCTGCAGCTATGTTTTGCAGCGGCACATACTCATGCTCATTTTCAGCGTCGATCAAAACGGAGTGACGTTGGTTGAAGGTGCCCCGACGGCTGTCCTGGCCGCTCAGCCGAACCCGGATTTTCTGCTTCACCAGACTGGCAAATGCGAGCGCTTCGGCCATGCCGTAATCGACGGCACGCTTACCGGTCCCCATTTCCGCGCGCTGCTCCAGCAACTTCTTCACTTTGGGGTGAATGTGGAAATCGCTGGGATAGGCAGTGAGCCCCACCGCAAGCTTCTCCAATTCCGCGCGTGTAATGCCAGTCTCGGTGTCGTATTCGCTCCTGTAACGGCCGCCCACATAGCCGTCCCAGTACTTGGGCAGGTCTCGCAGAGTGGGTTTCTTTGTGATGGTTCCCGCCTTGCTCTGCGCGTCTTCGAGCTCCGTTCTGATGGCAGCCACGCGTGAATTCACATCTTCGATTTCGGCGTCTTCCGCGTAGATCTCCCATAGTTGCCGGTGGTCCTTGATGGCCTTGTACAGCAGAGGCTGCGTGATGGTTGGATCGTCCACTTCGCTGTGGCCGTGGCGGCGATAGCCGATCATGTCAATGACTACATCGCTGCCAAAGGTGTAGCGATACTCCAATGCCACGCGTCCCACTCGGACAACCGCATCGACGTCTTCCCCATTGACGTGAAAGATGGGAATCGATTGGCGGCGCGCCAACTGGGCTGCAAATCGCGCCGATTGAAGTTCCGCCGAACCTGTGGTGAAACCCAGCAGATTATTGACGATGACATGGATTGTCCCGCCCACCGTGTACCCCTTGAGGTCGGCGAAGTTTAGAGTCTCAGCAAAGATTCCCTGGCCGGCAAAGGCTGCGTCTCCGTGCACCAGCAGCGGCAAATATTTCTCACGGCCGCCTTCGCCGGCGCGGTCCTGCTTGGCGCGCGTACGGCCGACGGTAACCGGATCTACGGCCTCCAGATGGCTCGGATTCGAGACCAAGTGAATATGAATCTTCGCGCCACTGCGGGTAATGTACTCGCCCGTCGCGCCCATGTGATATTTCACGTCGCCGCCGCCCAGAACGCTGCGTGGATCCACATCTTCAAATCCGGCGAACACTTCTTCCGGCGCGCGCTTGGCAACATGCGCAATTACATTTAAGCGGCCGCGGTGGCTCATTCCCATCACCAGTTCAATGGCGCCTCGTTGTCCCGCCGCGTCCAGGATTTCATCCACCAAGGGAAGGAGGGCGGTGACGCCTTCAAGCGAGAACCGCTTGGTGCCGAGGTAGCGCTGCTGCAGAACGAGTTCGAAAATATCGCCGCGAATCAGAAGGTCGAGAACTCGCCCTTGGTCCACGGCTGCTGCGGCGGCCTCCATGCGTTCCTCGATCCAGCGCCGCCGTTCCGGTTCGGCAATGTGCATGAATTCAGCGCCAATTGTTCCGCAGTAGTACCGGCGTGCTTCTGCGGCAAACGGGCCACCGGTCGGACGATCGGAATGCGGATCTGGTTTCAAAAACCCGAGCGGATCGAGGTCGGCCTCCAGGTATCCCCAGTGGCGGTATTGCAAAAAGATGCGATCGCGCTCAGGGCTGGGTGGCTCCAGAAGTTCGTCAGCAGAGAGGTCAGGCGTAATTTTGGAGAAACGGGTCACCATAAGAAGTTCTAGAATATCGGATTCACAGCCCGGTGTGCTGGATTCTAGCCGCGTTCCTTCACTGACGACGCAGCACAGCTGGTTGTAAGATTTTCAGCAGATGATCGGAGTGGTCCTTCTATGACGTCCCAACCTCATTCTGGCATTAACGACATTGGCAAGCCCGTGATTTTGGGCATTCCTTTCGACGCAAATTCTTCTTGGCTGCGCGGTTCTGCAGGAGCCCCGCCGATTATCCGAGTGGCATTCCGCTCTGGCTCGGCAAACATGTGGACCGAAACCGGCGTGGATTTGGGAGCCATGGGGGCCTACCTTGATGCCGGGGATCTGAAGTTCCACTTTCAGCAGGCTTTCACCGTCATTGAAGACAAAGTTGGGGAATTGTTGAATCGCGGGCTGCGCCCGGTTTGCCTGGGCGGCGACCACTCCATCACGCTGCCGGTGGTGCGAGCCTTTGGCCGGCGAATTCCGGGGCTCACCATCATCCATTTCGATGCCCATCCCGACCTCTACGATGAACTGGAAGGGAACCGGTTGTCGCATGCCTGTCCCTTCGCCCGCATCATGGAGGAAGGTTGTGCCAAACGCTTAATTCAGGTTGGGATACGAACCATCAATGGGCACCAGCGCGAACAAGCCGCGAAGTTCGGCGTCGAAGTCGTTGAAATGAGGCATCTCCCCGCACTCGACAAGATGAATGTGGACGGGCCGGTGTACATTTCGTTCGACATGGATGTGCTCGATCCCGCTTTCGTTCCCGGCATCTCTCATCGTGAGCCAGGGGGAATGTCCGTCCGCGAGGCTTTAGCGCATATCCAGGCCATCACGGGCCACATTGCCGGCGCCGATATCGTCGAGTTCAATCCCGCTCAGGACGCCTCGCAATTGACCGCCACCGTCGCCGCAAAACTCTTGAAAGAAATATTGGGAAAGATGATCCTCGACTAGTCTTTCCGCATACGTGGCAGTGCGAAGGGGGCCTCGTTTTCGCTGACGCTGTGCCAGTCGCGGAAACCACTTCGAGAGAGGACAAAAGCGGCAAGCGGACGCTGCCCTTATCACTGAGCTGCTTTTACTTCGTTCCAGATTTCGTTGTACTTTGAGCGGCGAGGAACATCTTGCCAGAAGTAGAGGCGCTTCTGATAATTGTCTACGTCGTCGAGATGGAGATTCTTCCTCTCTTCGGAAGTCATGAACTGCGCCGCCTGGGGGTTGGCCGGAGTGTAGCCAGTGACGTCGGTCGCTTTCTTCTGGGTCTGAGCCTGAATCATGTACTCGAGAAATTTGTAGGCGAGGTCTTTATTCTCGCTGCCTGCGGTGATCATCAGGTGATCGATCCAGCCGGTGGTGTTTTCCTTGGGGATGGTTTCGCCCACTGGAAATCCGGCCTTGCGCAATTGATTGGTCATTAACGGCCATCCCAACTTCGTGATTCTGGAACAGGTTGGTGAGCTGTCCGCCGGAGGACCACATCTTGCGGATGTTGGGCTTGAGCGCAATGAGCTTGTTCTTCACCGCAGCAAGCTCCTCATCGCTCAGATTGTAAAGATGGCCGGGTTCGGGTTTGTCGTAGCCCAGAATTTGGGCGGCCAAGTACACGGTGGAAAGGTCGTCCCATACGGAGATTTTGCCTTGCAGCTTCGGATCCCAGAGTTCGTTCCAACTGTCGGGTGGTTGCGGGAATGCTGTGGTGTCATAGATCAAGGGGTCGGGTCCCCACATGAACGGGCGCCATAAATTTTGCCGTCCACTCGAACCAGCGGCAACGCGGTGAGATGCGGCGAGAGTTGCATATAAGTGGGAAGCTTAGTGAGATCGAGAGGCTCGGCCAGACCAGCTTTTGGCGATGGAAGTTGCGACGTCGCTGGAGGGGGAGATGACATCGTAATTGCCCGCACTGCCGCCGCGCAGTTTCGCGACCAGTTCGTCGCTGGATCCCATGTAGGAAGCGGTGACCTTGCAGTGGTTCTGATCTTCAAAGGCCTTCACGAAAGAAGAATCGGCGTAGCCCTCCAGACCAGCAGATTAAGAGATGGCGTCTTCGTCTGACACGACCCGCAGAGAAGAAGCAGGCACACCAGAGCTAGGGTAGGGACCTGTCGCAGCATTACTGTTTCTCCTGGGCGATGGTGCTGGCGGCGGTCATCCAGTTCGGCGACTCATACACTACCTTGCCATCCACCATGGTGAGCAACACTTCAGTCTTGGAAATCTGTGTAGGCTCAATCTGAAATAGATCTTGCGAGATCACGATGAGGTCGGCAAGTTTCCCCGTTTCGAGCGAACCTTCGGCGGCTTCGTTGCGTCCGGCGATGGCCGCACCCAACGTGTAGGCGTGGATGGTGTCTTCCAGGCTGAGGCGTTGCTGGGGAAGGAAGCCGCCAGTAGGTTTGCTATCAGTGGTCTGTCGGGTCATGGCCATTTGCACGCCCGGCCACGGATTGAGCGTGACCACAGGCCAGTCGCTGCCGAAAGCCAGGCGGCCGCCGCCACTTTGAATGCTGCGCCACACCCAAGCTCGCTGTGCACGCTCGGGACCGACATTTCGGGCCCAGACGTTGAGCGTGTCTTCGTCGGGCGTGGCATGCAGCGGCTGAAAGCTGGCGATGACTCCCAACTTGCCGAAGCGGGAAATGTCAGCGGCGGAGACGGTCTCAATGTGCTCGATGCGCGGACGCGCATCTTTGCGGTGATTGACCTCAGCAGCGTTCTGATAAGCGTCGAGCGCAAGGCGGACGGCTTTGTCGCCGATGGCATGGGTGAAAATCTGAAGACCGCGGCGGTCGAGTTCGGCGATGGCCTGCTTGTACTTTGCGTCGTCCCAGAATAACTTGCCGCTCTGAGTGGGATCGTCGCTGTAGGGAGAGAGCATGGCGGCGGTATGAGATTCGATCACGCCGTCGAGCATGGTCTTGACCACGCCACCGGAAATCCAGTCGTCATGGTAGGTGCGGCGGATGTTCTCTATCGTGGCGAGGTTTGCGGGGGTAAGTTCAGGTGGATCGAGGAAGTAGGCAACGTACATGCGCACAGTGAGCTCGCCGTGCTTGCGCAGTTCGTCATAGAGATCGAGGTACGGATAGTCGCCCCCCGCGCTGTGCACGCGGACAAGGCCATACTGATTAGCGGTGTGAAGGCCCAGCCGAAGCGCGGCGAGGCGCTGTTCGCGAGAAGGCTTGGGGACGAATCCTGCGACCAGATCGCTGGCAGACTCTTTCAGGGCTCCGGTGGCGTTGCCGGTGGCATCGCGAACAATTTGACCGTTGGGAGGGTCGGGAGTGTTGCGATCAATGCCCGCAAGGGCAAGGGCTTTGCTGTTCGCCCACGCGCTGTGACCATCAAAGGCCTCCAAATACACCGGGCGGTCGGCAACCACGGCGTCGAGATATTTCTTGTCAGGTAGTGCCGCAGCGCCGAAGGTGGGATAGGTCCACCCCATGCCGGTAATCCAGAGTTCCTGGGGATGAGAGTCGGCATAAGCCTTCACGCGCTTTTGAATTTCTTCGATAGTCCCAGCCTCGTTGAGAACGACGTGCGTCAGGCCGAGCGAGCCTTCCATGAAATGGATATGGCAGTCCGCGAATCCAGGCAGTACGAGGTGATGGCGTGCATCGATGACCTGGGTCTTGGGACCACGCAGCGCATCCATTTGCTGATCGTTGCCGACCAGAACAATTTTGTGGTCGCGAATGGCTAGGGCCTCCGCCCACTTTTGCTGCGGATTTACGGTGTAAATGCGGGCGTGCAGAAGGATAGTGTCGGCGGGAGGGGTGGCCGCCTGCGCGGCGAGCGCCAGCAGCAGAGTGAAGAACGCGAAAAAACAAGCGCGAATGTGAGTCACAATATGGCCCCTTGTGCGGTCGCCCAATCAGAATGTGGGCGGCGTGTTAATCCAAAGCACCCAGGTTTCCGATTTGCCTGGGTTCTTCCAACTATGTGGAGTGGAACTGTCGAAATAGAAACTGTCACCCGACTTCAGCAAGTACTCTTCTTCGTTGAGTGCGATGTGCAGCTGCCCTCGGAGAAGATACAGAAACTCTTCGCCTTCGTGAGTATAAGATTCTCCACTGCCCTTGCCTGGAGCCACGCGAAACAAATGCGGCTCCATCGCCGTCTTACCCCAGGCGAGAAGCTCCATTCGCACTCCAGGCCCTGCTTCGAGCACCTTGCGGCTGGCCGGCTTCACCAAGCGGCTATCGGAGTCTGAGGCCTCGAAGAAATCCAGGATATTTGTGCGGTAGTAGCGAGCAATGCGGCGCAGAGTGGCAACCGAGGCGCTCACTTGTGAACGTTCGAGGGAACTAAGAAAACCGGCGGTTACCGCAACCGCCGAAGCGACTTCCGCCAGACCCAAGCCGCGCTGGGCGCGTAACCGACGCAGGTGAGGACCGATGGCCGCGGTTGCTCGATCGGGGACCGGCTTAATTGTTCTTTCGCGCCGTAGCAATTCGACGATTGCGGTAGCGTTGAGTCCGCGCACCTTTCGCAGGTATCGGGCACGCTGTAACAACTGAACGTCGCGATCGGAGTACAAGCGGTACTGGCTTTCGGTGCGGTGCGGGCGAGAGAGGCCGAGGGCTTCCCAGGTGCGGATGGCAGAGGCGGAAATGCCGACCGTGCGGGCTACGTCTCCGATTTTGAGGTAGGCTTTTCCGGCAATGGGCTTAGCGCTCAAATCAACGTCTCCGCGGTCGCTATCCAGCTTCGCAGGTTTTCCACTTGACAATACCGGGACAAGTTCTCTAACCTTGCGCGATTATAGCAAGGTTTGATTTGGGCGCAAGACCTAAAACAGCCTGGCTCAAATTCCCCAATAGTACGGAGGCACCATGTTGTTTTCCACCTCTCGACGGGCGAACGCCGCCCTGCTGGGATTCTTGCTTCTGATGGTCTTTCCCTTTGGCGCGCGGGCCCAGAGTACCGGTGGGCGAATCGTCGGGCGTGTCGGGGACTCCAGCGGCGCCCTGGTGGCGGGCGTAAAAGTGACCTTGACGAACGAGGCGACAGGAGTGGCCCATAGCGTCCAGACCAATAGCAGCGGCGATTACACGTTCTTGGACGCGCCCGCTGGAGTCTACACCGTGGAGTTCGAGATGGGAGGATTCAAAAAGACGGTGCGCAAGGGCGTCACCGTGGAACTCAACGGGGTGGTCACTCTGAACGAGAACCTTCAGGTGGGGGGAGCTCAGGAACTGGTGGAAGTGACGTCAGAGGCGCCACTCGTCGATACCACGAGCACGCAACTGGGCGCGGTGATGGATTCGCAGCAGGTCTCGAAACTGCCGCTGAATTCCCGCGATACCTATCAACTGCTGCAACTGCAGCCGGGTGTACAGGGCGTGGGAGGATCCGACCTCTTCTATGGCAGCAACCAGGCCGGCGCGGTCTCGGTGAACGGAGGTCGGGGGCGGTCCAATAGCTTCAACGTCAACGGCGGAGACGGCAACGATTTGTTCGTCAATGCTCCGGCCATTCAGCCCACGCCCGACAGCATTGAAGAATTTCGGGTTCTTTCCAATACCTTCGACGCCGAGTACGGGCGAAACTCTGGCGCGGTGATCAATGTGGTCACCAAGTCGGGCACGAACGGCTGGCATGGCAGCGCGTATGAATTTCTGCGGAACCAGTTGTTTAACGCCAAAGGCTACCTGGACTTGAAGCGGCCGGACGATAAGCAAAATCAGTTTGGCGGAACGTTTGGAGGTCCAATCAAGAAAGACCGAACGTTCTTCTTCACGTCCTATGAGGGACGGAGAGTGGTGCATGGTATCTCGTCAGATCTGGTGAACGTTCCGACCGCGGCAGAGAGGGCGGGAGATTTTTCAGCAAGTCCCTTCACGGGAGGGATCACCACCAGCACGGTGGCGACTATCTTGGCCGCACGGCCAGGATGTGGCACGTCGTCTTTTCCCACCAGCGTGATTCCGACCGGCTGTTTTGATCCCGTGGCCGCCGACATCCTGAACCGCTATGTACCATGCCCAAATGCAGATCCGACCTGCACCAACTTGGCAAACACGGATCACACGTTCCGCTCCATTCCAAATGAAGATTCCCACGCCAACCAGTTCACATTGAAACTGGACCACCGAATCAACGACAAGCAGAATTTGAGCTTCTATTATTACTTCAACGACTCCAAGGACGCACAGCCGTTCACTCGATTTCAAGCAGCGACCCCGAACCTTCTGCCGGGATTCGGCAACAACAATGCTTTCCGTGCGCAGCAGGCCAACCTGTCCCATACATGGACGCTAACTTCTAGTACAGTGAACGAATTACGAGCGACCTATTTCCGGGAAGCGCAGGGGACATTCCTGCATCCGCAGCGAACCAACTTGGTTACAAACTCTTGCAGTTCAGCGGTCTCACAGTTCTGCTTTACGGGTACTCCGGACGTCTCGATCCCCGGTGTCACCCCCAGCCCGAACCTCGGAATTAGTCCAAACCTGGGGGCGAACCACGAAGGCGTGCCCTTCATCAGTCTTAACGGGGGTTTCACGATCGGCAACGACTATGAAGGCGAGTTGCCGCAGACCGGAAATACGTATCAGTTCAGCGATAATCTGACCAAGGTATTCGGTAATCACACCGCCAAGGTGGGCGTAGATTTCAGAAATCAGCGATTCCTTCAAACCTTGTTCTTCGATCCCAATGGAGACTACACGTTTTCGGGTGGAGGGCCGAACGACACCGGGAATATATTTGCCAACTACCTGCTCGGTCTCCCCGACTCTTACCTGCAGGGCTCCACCCAAACCGAGGACGTTCGCGGCAACTCTGTCTATCTATTTGCACAAGACAGTTGGAAAATTCGTCCGAATCTGACTCTGAACTATGGATTGCGATGGGAGTTCAACCAACCCATCTACGACAAAGGCCTGCGTTACCAGACCTTCCGTCCGGGTCAATCGACGAAGGTCTTTCCTTGCCAGCTCAGTGCGGCCAGTCTGGACACCCTCGGCTATAGCAATCCGAATTGCAGCGATCCGACCTCGGACTCCGCAGCGGTCTTTCCCGTCGGTCTAGTCGTGCCTGGAGACACCGGAGTCCCCCGAGGACTGACAAAGAGTTACTACAACGCTTGGGCCCCCCGCATCGGAATTGCGTGGGATCCTTGGAAAGATGGAAAGACGACGATCCGGGCAGGTTTCGGGGTGTTCTACAACCCCATCGAGCAGCTCGTGTTGGAGCAGTTCCAAGGTGAACCTCCGTTCGGTGGGAGCTCACTACTTTCTGAGGGTTTATTTAATACTCCGTTCGTTAGCCAAGATGGAGGAATCAGTCCCAACCCGTTTGCGGGAGTTCCGGGCGGGATTCGTAATACTCTTCGCGGATCGCCAATTGACTGGTCCATTTTTCGACCCATTTTGTTGTTCGGAGAGTTGCAGCCGAAGTTGCGGGCGCAAACTACCAACCAGTACAACTTCGGAATCCAGCGCGAGATCTCCAAAGACATGGTGCTATCAGTGGGGTATGTGGGCTCCCAGGGCCACCGGTTGCTGGCTACCCATGACTTGAACTACGGGAATGCGCAAACCTGCCTTGACCTGCAAAACATCTCGGATCTGACCGGGGATACGGCCCTTAGTTGTGGCCCGTTTGCGTCAGACAGCGCTTTCAGTATCGCCGCAGGGGAAATTCCTGCCGGGGTGACATTGCATCTGCCCTACGGCTCGCAGGCAACAGTGACCGGGCCCAACGCCACTCCCATCACTCTGGTCGGCTTGCGTCCATACAGTTCCCCGAGATGCGAGCCCTCTACAGGGGTTGGCTGCCCTTCCGACGGAGTTCCAGTCTTCTCCAGTATTTTCGCCCAAGACACTATCGGGAATTCCAACTACAACTCATTGCAGGCGTCCCTGGAAAAGAGGATGAGCCATGGCCTGCAGTTTGAGTTAGCGTATACGTTCAGCAAGTCCATTGACGACTCCTCCAGCTTCGAGAATAGTCTGAGACCGATCTGCAAACGCTGCAATCGATCGCTTTCTCTGTTCGACGCGCGCCAGCGGTTGGTCATCAGCTACTTGTGGACACTGCCCGTACCTCAATACCAGGGAGCCAAAGGGAGAGTGCTGAATGGATGGGCCGTTTCGGGCATTACAAGTCTCCAAAGCGGGTTTCCAATCAGCATCAAATCGAGCAACGATTCGGAACTCCAAAACAGTTTTGATTTTGAGTTGCCGGGCAAGCCCGACCTGATCGCGCCCTTCCACAAGCTCGACCCTCGATCGCACGACCTTTACGCATTTGATCCGAACTCGTTCGCGTTGCCCACGCAATCATCAACTTCAACACCGCTGCAGTTGCTGGGCAATTCGCCCCGTACTATCTGCTGCGGGCCTGGAATATCAAATTTTGATTTTTCAGTGCAAAAGATAATGCCTTGGGGTGAGACCAAGCATTTCGAGTTTCGGGCAGAGTTCTTCAATATCTTCAACCATACGCAGTTTCTTAACCCAGACGGTAACATTAGCGATGGAGCCGATTTTGGTCGCGTCAAACACACTCGTGAACCACGCAATATTCAATTCGCTTTGAAGTTCGCGTTTTAGAAACGCTACACGTCCCGGGCGGCTGCGTCCGCCGGGGAACATCCTAATGGCCGCTTGCGGCTTGAGCAATTTGGAGAGTCTCGATGTACCCGGAATTAGACAAAGAAATCGCCGAGTTTACCAGGCGCACGCCGAAGTCGGCGGAGGCGCACAAGAAAAACCTGAAGCGTATTCCCTTAGGCGTGGCCAGCAATTACCGCGCTTACGATCCGTATCCGATCTTTGTCCAGGACGCGCAGGGCAGCAAGTTTCGTGACCTCGATGGCAACGAATACATTGATCACAACCTTTGCTTCGGCGCCGTCATGGCAGGGCACTGCCATCCCGCGGTGATGAAGGCGGTCGAGAAGCGGCTAAGCCTGGGCACGATGTTTGGCATGCCACACAATATGGAGTGGGAACTGGCAGAAGAAATCTGCGCCCGCTTCCCTGTGGAAATGGTGCGGTTTGGCAACAGTGGGACCGAAGCCACCATGCATGCCATTCGTCTGGCGCGAGCAGCGACCGGGCGGGACAAGATCCTAAAATTTGAGGGCGGTTATCACGGATTGCATGATGCCGCTCTGGTCAGCGTGAAGCCCCACGAGCCTGATTTTGGAGATGTGAACGCGCCGACGGCGGTCCCCGGCGGGCTGGGCGTGCCGAAAGCGAGCCTCGACAACGTGGTGATCGCGAGTTTCAATCACTTGGCAAGCGTAGAGTTGCGATTCCAGCAGAATCCCGGGCAAATTGCGGCGATCATTCTGGAACCAATCATGATGAACGTGGGCTTGCTCATGCCGCAGCCGGGCTTTCTGCAAGGGCTGCGCGATATTTGTACCAGGAATGGCGCGCTGTTGATTTTTGACGAGGTGAAGACGGGCGCAAAACTCGGATGGGGCGGAGCTTCAGAATACTTCAACATCAAGCCCGACATGATTTGCCTGGCAAAGTCGATTGGCGGTGGGCTGCCGCTGGCGGCCTTCGGAACCAGCCGGGCAGTGATGGACTTGATCTCGCAACACAAGGTCTTCCACGGCGGAACTTACAACACGAATCCGGTTTCGATGGCGGCGGGCCTGGCAACCTTCCGGGAAGTGCTGACCCGTGAGAACTACGCCCATGTAGACAAGCTCAGTAAAAAACTCATTGAGGGATACCGCAAAACAGTAGCGAAGGCTGGCTTGCAGGCGTATGTCGCCAGCGCGGGGGCGAATGGCGCTCTCATGTTCTATCCCAGGGAAATCGTGAACTATCGCGACTGGACCACCATCGACATAGATTTGTGGCGGCACTACTGGTTTGCGATGGTCAATCGGGGAGTGATGCCGCAACCCTACTGGTGGGATGAGCAATGGACCATCTCGGTGCAGCACAGCGAGGCGGACATCGACAAGCATCTGGCAGCGTTTGACGACATCGCAGCATCCTTGGCCGCCGCGCAGCAGGAGCGTATGGCGGTCGCGCAGTAGCAGAAACGTCCTGCTACCCGGATGACAGCGCATAACTGGATATTGGCGCTCCGATCCGCTGCACGATGGAAGTGTCGAAAAGCTTCCGTAGGAGCATTTCTTGTCAGCTTCCGATTCAAGCCGGCGGCACTTGAAGCGCGTCCTTGGACGCCGCGATCTGGTGCTGCTATTTGTGGTGGCGGTGTTCAACCTGAATGTCGTGCCCTCCATTGCGGCCAACGGCGGCGTGACGGTGTGGCTGTGGATCATCTCGCTTCTTCTGTTTTTCTGGCCGCAAGGAATTGCCGTGATTGAACTGGCCCATCGCTATCCGGGGGAAGGGGGCGTCTATCTGTGGGCCAAGGAGGTGTTCGGCGACTTTCATGGATTTCTTTCCGGCTGGTGCTATTGGACCAATAACATGCTGTACGTGCCAACCGTGATGCTCTACTTCGCCGGCGTGTCGGTGTTCGTGTTCGGCCCTGGGCATCAGGCGCTAGCGGACAATAAAGTATTCACGATGGGCACGGCTCTCGTCCTGCTGGCTTTATTGACCGTGGTCAATATTGTGGGGCTCGGGGTGGGCAAGTGGATCAATAACCTGGGAGCGGTCGGGACTTTCATCGCCTCTGCAGTCCTGATTGGGCTAGGGATAGTGGATTGGTTACGTTTTGGCACGACCTTATCCGCTGCCGAGTTTCATATTCCGGCGGACCCTCGTTTTGTGTTGAATTCATTTGGTGTAATTTGCTTTGGGTTAGTGGGGCTGGAACTTGCGTCCATTATGGGCGATGAAATTCAGGAGCCGAGACGAATTTTACCGGGAGCAGTGGCCTGGGGCGGAGTAATCTCAGGCGTGCTTTATGTGGGCGCGACAGTGACCCTGCTCGTAGCGGTGGGGAAGAAGGACATCAGCGTGCTGCAGGGCATTGTGCAGGCAGTGAGTCACATGGCGGGCGAGGTCGGAGTGTTGTGGATCGTTGCGCCGTTTGCGCTTCTGCTGAGTTTGTCCATCGCCGGCATTGGGTCGGCGTGGATGGGAGGCTCCGCGAGGATTCCGTTCGTGGCCGGTCTGGATTCCTACATGCCCGCGTGGCTGGGAAAAATACATCCGCGCTATGCGACGCCCTATGCTGCGCTCATCGTCCAGATGGTGATGTCGGCGCTGCTGGTGGTATTGAATGCGCTGGGCGGCGGCGGAGTACAGGAAACGTTTCAGAAATTGCTCTCGCTGGCTGTGGTGCTGCAGTTGGTGCCGTTCCTCTATATGTTTGGAGCGCTATTGAAGATCGCATGGAACGAACCTGTCTCCCTCGGCCGTTACAGTCGGGGAACCCTGTTCGCGGCGGGCGCCAGCGGTCTGGTGACGACCACTCTGGGTATCGCATTGGTGTTTTTCCCAGCGCAACAGATTACTTCGCTGTGGTCGTATGAGATTTGGATGGTGGGCGGGACGGTATTGTTCATCGGGATGGCGGCGTTTTTCTTTTTTGTTTATGGTCGCCGGAAAACGGCGTTGACAATTGCTGCCGGGGGGTAGCCGGCCGACGCGTGTGCGGACGCCCATCCCTGCATTGCGCTCTTTCAGGAGGTGGTATGGCAGATGGAGTGAA
>JBBQVN010000097.1:0-13329 GCA_038211475.1 Terriglobales bacterium
GATATGGGACCAGTTGATGTCCCATAGTCCACATGCGTCTGGAGCGTACCATCCCCGTTGCCCAGCAGCACGCTCACTGTGTTGCCGTTATAGTTAGCGGTCACCAGGTCGGCCTTGCCGTCCCCATTGAAGTCCCCCACCGCCACCGAGATGGGAGCAGATCCTGTCCCATAGTCCACATGCGTCTGAAACGTGCCATCCCCGTTGCCCAGCAGCACGCTCACTGTGTTGCCGTTACCGTTCGCGGTCGCCAGGTCGGCCTTGCCGTCCCCATTGAAGTCCCCCACTGCCACCGAGTGGGGACCAGATCCTGTCCCGTAGTCCACATGCGTCTGAAACGTGCCATCCCCGTTGCCCAGCAGCACGCTCACTGTGTTGTCGATATAGTTCGCATTCACCAGGTCGGCCTTGCCGTCCCCATTAAAGTCCCCCACCGCCACCGAGTAGGGCGCAGATCCTGTCCCATAGTCCACATGCGTCTGAAACAGATTGTTGCCACTAAAGATGGGCGCTGCGACCGGCGGCATGCTGTGCGCGAGAACCGGTGGCCGGTTCTCCAACAGCAAGGCTGTGATCGGTAGAGCCGTCAACACCAAGAGAATTGCGCGTCCGAGTTTCATTGTCATCCTTCTTTCCGCAAGCCTTGCTTGCGAACATGGTGCTTTCCATGGGGACCCAAGACCGTTGGTCTTAGGAATGGTCGTCCGAACCCGGGGGGGAGTCGTGCCAGCGACTGTGGGATTCAGGTCATCATACTCCAACACCTCTGTCTGTGCACGGGGTCAAAGGATGATGTGACAAACCGTCTGCGCTCGGGCATCACCAGTCTGACTCAATCCCTGTCGCTTCCTCCGGGGCAACACAGTCTGGTTGCAGTGAGTGCGACATTTTCTGGTCGCAACTAAAGGGAGGCGTCGGCTGCACCGTCAAAGGAAGCCGGAATCAGCGACTAGGCCGAAACCTTCACGATGGTGGTCTCGACGGATTTCCAGGCTGGGGAGCGAGGGTCGATCAGGTCGAAGTGTCCGGCGTTAGCCACGGCCACCATGTGGACGTTCTCCGCGCGCTTCTGTTTCGCCTGCACGTAATCGCGGCTGAAGGCTGGCGGAACCACGTCATCGTCATCGCCGTGGATGAGCCACTGCTCGGCTTGGATTGAGAGTTGCGAGGGGTCGGCCTCACGGTAGTGGTCGGGGACCTCGCTGGGCTTGCCTTGCAGGAATTCCGCAACCGCGTCATCGCTCAGGTGGAGTTCAAAGGCGCGCTGCAAGTTGACCACTCCGGCGAGCGAAATGACATGGCGCAGCGTGGGCTCGTGGGCGCCCAGGCACAACGCGAGTTGGCCTCCGGCAGAGTGTCCCATGACCACCAAGCGAGTTGTGTCGAGAGCGTGTTGCGCGGCACTGCGGCGAATGACTTGGTAGGCGGAGCGAATGTCGGCAAAAGTGCCAGGCCAGCAGCCGCCTTCGTTCCCTACGCGACGGTATTCCAGGTTGAAAGTCGCAATTCCCAGGCCGCCGAGTGCGGCGCAGAGGTGCCCGGCGTGAGCCAGATCGTATTTGGCGCGCCAGTATCCGCCGTGGATGTTGATGAGGACCGGGAACGGACCTTTCGACTTGGGCAGGCGGACATCGGCGAACTGGTTCGGGTCTGCGCCATAAGCGATGCGAAAGTCTGCCGGTGGGGCAGCTCGGCTGAGGATGGAGTCCGACATGGATGGTGGCGGCTACTCTTTCAGTTTCAGTTTGGATTTGTTGTCTTCCATGAACTGTTTCAAATCGGGGGCGGCATCGAGCAGCCGGATCCACTGCTCGTAGTAAAGAGTGACGGGGAAGCGTCCCAGGCCATACACGCTGACCCCGCCCTTTTCACCGACGCGAAATTCCATGGCGCCTGCGCGCTTGCCCGTGCCCACTTGCTTTTCCAGTTCTGCAAGTTTTGCCTTGAGTTCGTCGTAAGACGGTTCGGTCATGATGCCTCCATTTCAGGATGATGACAATTTGATGCCGACAATTTAATGCTGGCAATTTGATGATGACAGGTTGTTGACGACAAGTTGATGACGACAATTTAATAATGACTGTTTAATGATAGGCGAGGGCGGCGGAATTCGTCGAGTGGCGGCGTTCGTAGACTCCAACCTCACCGCAGGCCCCTATATTAATGGCACGATCGCCAAGCCACTGCCGAAGACAAAGGCGGCCGCCTTCAGGAAAAAAAGGAGAGCAAACGCAGCGTTCCCAACGATGCCAGCCCGTGAACGCCCGTTAACAACCTCCCGAATCCCCCAAACAATGCCATCGTTGACGTCCTTCCTGTCAAACGTGGGGGAGCTTTCACCAGCAGGGGTACGAAGAGCCACACTATTTCTAACTCGGTCCAAGCGGTGGTCACTGCCAGCGCGGCGAAAATCACCCATAGCAGGCAATCCGTTCCCACGGTGGTCCGCACAAGCTTGCGCACAATAATCCCGATCACAGCCGCACCTATGCCGTAGACAATTCCTTGAATCCAGTGCAACTGCCCAAAGTGGACGTCGGGAGCGGCCAACACCAGCACCATTAGGAACGAGGGAAGAATAAAAGCGATCCCTACCCGCGTCGCACCCAGACGACCCCGGCGAAGCCATCCCAGCTACATTGCCAGTTGAGCAGCCAACGGGCCGGGAGAAAGCTGCGAGTAGTGGGAGCCGCGCCGTGGGTAGGGCGAGCGCAGAAAAAGGACGCATTTCAGTACGGCGGAGCAGTGGACCAAAGACGGCAAGCAGGAGTTGAAGATGATGTGACTGTCGTGCCACTATGCTAGGCCATGGGGTCCTGACTAAGAAACACTAGCACGCTGTAGCGTGCTTACAAGCTAGAAATTGGATTGTGAGCATGATTACAAGTGGCTGTGACGCGCATCACCGCCCCCGCGGCAGCCGATCGTAGTATCGTTAGGTATAAGAATGCAGTGGCAATTCAAATTCGTGGCATCGGCACTCGTCGTAGTGATATTAGCGATGCCAGGGTCGGGGGTGGCTTCGTGCTGGTTGCACATGGCGCCGGCCCAGCGTTGCAGGCCTGATTGCTCGATGATGAACGGGTTGGCGGGGTCGAAGAGCGTTCACCAAGCACCGGCGACTGCCCCTTGCTGCCAAGTCTCCGCCGCGCGGCCGATACCAGCTTCTGTGCCTCAGACTCCTAACGATCAGGGCACTCGGCTAGCTCCCGCGCTCGCCGTCTCGACTCTCGATTTCCCGACGATTCAAACAGAAGCCATACCGCCTCATCCGCTCGCTCGAGCGTCGAATCATTCCCTCCAATCTGTCTTCTGCACTTTCTTAATCTAGTAGTGTCCTTTTTTGCTCATCGTTTTTAGGCGACAGCGCCTAAGCTTCACGATATCCCTTATTCATTGTCGTTCGTGCAAGAAGGAACATTCTTATGATTAGGAAAGTGCTTGTTGTGATCGCATTGGGTCTCTCCCCAGCACTCCTGAACGGCCAGGCTAGCGTGCCGGTCACAATTCAATCGCCTGAGTCTGGCATCCCTGCAAACGCTTCCCAACAAATCCCCGTGGGCCTCGCAGACCTGGTTCGCGAAGCGCTGCAAAAGAACCCAGCGATTCAGAGCGCTTTGCACACCGCGGAAGCGCAGCGGCGACGAGTGCCGCAAGTGAAGACTCTACCCGATCCTATGGTCGGAATCGGATGGGCGGGAAACATCACGCCTTTCAGCGTGCAGGTGGGAGACCCTTCCAGCTTTCGTGCCGTTACTGCCAGCCAGCAACTGCTTTACCCGGGCAAGCTAAAGCTACGCGGTGAGATTGCTTCGAAAGACGCTGATGCCGCAACCTCCGACTACGACGGCATTCGCAGGCGCATCACCGAGGCGGTGAAGACAGCCTATTTCGAATACTGGTTTTACGATAAAGCGATTCAGACTACCACGAAGGATAAGGATCTGCTGACCAAGCTGTCCCAGATCACCGAAGCCCGTTATCGGGTTGGCAAAGGCGTTCAGCAGGACGTTCTGAGATCGCAAGTCGAGATTTCATTATTGCTGCAGAGGCTCACGGTGCTTCAACGGCAACGAAATATTTCGGAGGCGCGACTCAACACCCTGCTGGCGCGCAGTCCTGAAGCGCAACTTCCGCCGCCCGAAAATATCGAACAGGCGCATCTGGAATATTCACTTGACGACCTTTATACGCTAGCGCGCCAGAACGATCCCGGGCTTCGTCGCGAAAAGCAAATGGTTGACCGCAGTCAACTCTCGGTGAATTTAGCGAAGAAGGACTACTACCCGGATCTGAACGTCGGATACATGTATCAAGAGCGTCCGGGGCTGCCAGATATGCACGCCATGACATTCACCATCAACGTCCCTGTCTTCTACAAAACCCGGCAGCGCGAGGAAGTGAAGCAGGCCACGGCAGAGCGGATGTCAGCCGCGAGCAGCCGCGATAATCGCCAGAATGAGCTGAACTTTGAGCTGAAGCAGCAATATTTAAGTGCACAAGCCTCTGACGAACTGCTGCGCTTGTTCTCGCAAGGGGTGGTGCCACAGTCGTCGTTGGCATTGGAATCCTCGATGTCTGCCTATCAGGTGGGCACCGTTGATTTCCTCAGCGTTCTGGGAAATTTTTCGACGGTTCTCAATTACGAAATCGATTACTACCGCGAACTGGCGAACTACCAATCTGCTCTTGCACGTATGGAGAGCATGGTCGGGGTGGATCTAACTTCGACCGTCGCGCAGCCGCACGATCAGCACCCGCCGAAGGGGGAGTAACACGATGTCTCATAAAGTTCTAAAAGTGTTGGCACTCGGGGCTGCAATCGCCTTGGCGGTTGGAAGCACTTTCAGTGGAAAGGTTTCAGCTTTCTTCCAGCGGCACGAGGTCGCGTCGCAGGAAACTGCAAAGGGAAGCGCCGGCAAGCCTCTTTATTGGTTTGATTCGATGAATCCGCAGCGCCACTATAACCAGGCCGGGAAAGCGCCTGACGGAATGGACCTCGTACCTCAATATGCAGAAGACAACACATCTTCGAATGGCAATCCGCCGGCCCCGATGGCTGCCGGCAGCTTCAAGATCACACCCGACAAGCAGCTGCTGATTGGCGTGAGAACCGCGACTGTCGAGCGCCAGTCCCTGGTCCGAACCGTGCGCACAACCGGGCAGATTACCAGCGATGAGACCAAGCTCGAACATGTTCACGTCAAGGTCAGTGGATACATCGATAAGGGTTATGTCGACTACGTCGGGCAACTCGTAAAGAAAGGGCAGCCGCTATTTACTCTCTACAGTCCGGATCTTGTGGCTACCCAAGAGGAGTACTTGATCGCAAAGCGCGGCGCGAAGGAGATGGGCTCTTCCCAATTTCCCGAAGTCTCGCAGGGTTCGCAGTCCCTGCTGCGTTCGGCGCGGGGGCGACTCAAGCTGTGGGACATCAGCGACCAGCAAATCAAAACGCTTGACGAATCCGGGGTGGTCACCAAGACTTTAACTTTCTATTCTCCTGCCAGTGGCTTCGTTACCGAGCGCAAGGCGTTTCCGCAAACCGCCGTCACTCCAGACATGGATTTGTATGTAATCAGCGATCTATCCACGATCTGGGTAAACGCGGATGTATTTGAGTACGAAGTGCCGTTTGTGAAGGTGGGCCAGACGGCGGACATGCAACTCAGCTACTACGCGGGGAAGACCTTCACCGGGAAAATTACCTACATCTATCCCACCGTCGATCCCGTGTCGCGAACCGTGAAGGTACGCATCGAAGTCCCGAATCCACATTTCGACTTGAAGCCGCAAATGTTCGCGGACGTTCAGTTGAAGGTCGACTATGGCAACCAGATTGCGATCCCTCAGGAAGCGGTTCTTGATTCGGGCGACAAGCAGTACGTGTTTGTGGTGCACGAGGGCGGCGTATTCGAGCCACGCGTTATCCAGATGGGAGCGAAGCTCGAAGGTAACGTGGTCGTTCTGGCTGGCCTGACGGTTGGAGAAACCATCGTGACTTCGGGAAACTTTCTCGTTGATTCGGAGAGCCGTCTGAAGAGCGCGATGGGCGGAATGCAGCATTGAGGATGGTTATGGCAAAGAAAGCATCGCTCTATTCAGCAATCGTTCTGACCGCAGTTGCGGGCCTGTTTGCAGGTGGCTACCTGCTAATGAACCACCGTGCGCAGACGGAATGCGGATTCTGCCAACGACACATTAGTCCGAGAGCCCATGTCATCGCTGAAGTGGGCGGGCAGCGACGTGACGCCTGCTGTGCACACTGTGCGGTGACCGAGGCACGACAGGAAAAGAAACCACTTCGACTGATCGCAGTGACCGATTATTCCACCGGAAGAATGAGGCAACCTGAGGGGACTTGGTTTGTTGAGGAGAGTCGCGAGACCGTGTGCGAACGCGACATGGCCAAGATGGATGAATCCAAGCACGTGGAACGGTTGGCGTTCGATCGTTGCTCGCCGGGAACGCTCGCGTTCGCCGACCGAAAAGCGGCGGAGGCTTTCGTCGAACAAAACGGCGGTATTTTGCGGAGCCTGCCGGAAGTGCTGGCGGAGGCCCAGTAGCAATGATCGATCGAATCATCGACTTTTGTGCGAACAACAAATACCTGGTCTTGCTCTTCGCCGGCGTTGCAGTCCTGATTGGCTGGCACTCGATGAAGAACACGAAGCTGGATGCAATCCCCGATCTTTCGGATACCCAAGTGATTGTGTACTCCAAGTGGGATCGCAGTCCCGACATCATGGAAGATCAAGTGACGTACCCGATCACCTCCGCGTTATTGGGTCTGCCCAAGGTGAAGGACATCCGCGGCTTCTCGGATTTCGGGTATTCCTACGTTTACATCATTTTTGAGGAAGGCACGGACATTTACTGGGCGCGCTCGCGCACGCTTGAGTATCTGAACTCCGTCGTACCACGCCTGCCGAAAGGCGTCAGCGTTGAGTTGGCAAAGGATGCGACTGCGGTCGGCTGGGTATATCAGTACGCTTTGGTTGATACCACTGGGCAATACAGCCTTGAGAAGACACGAAGCTTCCAGGACTGGTACTTGCGCTATGCGCTACAGTCCGTGCCCGGCGTCGCTGAAGTTGCACCCCTGGGCGGCTTTGTTAGGCAGTATCAGGTCAACATCGATCCCAACAAGCTACTGGGATACAAGATCCCAATCAATATGGTCGTGGCCTCCATTCAGAAGAGCAACAATGATGTCGGTGCGCGATTGGTGGAGATGTCGGGCCGCGAATATATGGTACGAGGGCGCGGTTACATCAAGTCGCTCGACGATATCGGCAAAATTGTCGTGATGTCGAACCCACAAAGTGGCACGCCGGTGCTGGTGAGTGACGTTGCCACTGTCACCTTTGGCCCTGACATCAGGCGTGGGGTCGGGGAACTGGATGGCCAAGGAGAAGCGGTCGGCGGTGTTGTCATCATGCGGTTCGGCGAAGACGCGCAGAAGGTAATCGAGCGGGTAAAGCAAAAAATCAAGGACATCGAACCTACCCTTCCCAAGGGTTTAAAGATCGTCAACACCTATGACCGATCGGATCTGATCGACCGCTCAGTCGATAACCTGAAGCACACGCTAATTGAAGAACTGATCATTGTCAGCCTGGTGATCATGATCTTCTTGTGGCATTTCCCGAGTGCCGTCATTCCCATCGTCACCATTCCGGTCACCGTGATTCTGGCATTTATTCCTATCCAGTTGAGCGGCATGTCGGCCAACATCATGTCGCTGGGTGGAATTGCCATCGCCATCGGAGCCATGATTGACGCCGCAGTCGTAGTGGTCGAGCAGACGCACAAGAAGCTTGAGCACTGGAATTCCGAAGGGCGGCCTGGCGACTATCACCAAGTGGTGATCTCGGCCGTGAAAGAAGTCGGCGGGCCCAGCTTCTTCGCACTGCTCGTCATTGCCGTCGCCTTCCTGCCAGTGTTCACCCTGGAGGCTCAAGAAGGTCGCCTGTTCAAGCCGCTGGCATTCACCAAAACTTTCGCGATGGCGATCGCGGGAGTGCTGGCCATTACGCTCGATCCGGCCATGCGGTTATTGTTCACCCGGATGGACGATTTTAAGTTTCGTCCACGTGGGCTGGCGAAGATTGTCAATACGTTGCTGGTTGGCAAAATTCACAGCGAAGACAACCACCCCATTAGCCGTCCGCTGATGAAGCTCTACCATCCGGTCGTCGAGTTCGTTTTGGAGCACCGGTGGAAGACGATTGCCGCTGCTGTCATCGCGATGGTTCTGACGGTGCCAGTGTTCTTCAAACTGGGCTCCGAGTTTATGCCGCCGCTCGATGAGGGTACGTTGCTGTACATGCCCACTACTTTACCCGGCATGTCCGTAACCGAAGCGTCTCGGCTGCTTCACATTCAAGACAAGATCATCAAGAGTTTCCCCGAGGTGTACCGCGTGTTCGGCAAGGCGGGGCGTGTGGAGAGTGCCACCGATCCAGCGCCCTACTCGATGATGGAAACAGTGATTGTTCTGAAACCCCACCTGGAATGGCCAAAGCGCAAACGCTGGTATTCCAATTGGGCGCCCGGCTGGTTACAGGGCACACTCGGTCGCTTCTGGCCGAACCACAAGACGACCCAGGAGCTGATCTATGGCCAGGGAGGACTCAATGAGTCGCTGACTATGCCAGGGATCTCGAACGCCTGGACGATGCCGATCAAGGCCCGTATCGACATGCTCACCACCGGTGTGCGTACGCCGTTAGGCATTAAGGTGCTAGGTTCCGACCTGAGCGAGATTGAGAAGGTGGGCGGGCAAATCGAGATGGCCCTGAAGGACATCCCCGGCACCACTAGCGTGTTCGCCGAGCGGACGACCGGCGGGTATTTTTTGGACTTCGACCTTAAACGCGACCAGTTCGCACGGTTCGGACTTACAGTGGACGATGCGAATGATGTACTCATGTCCGCCGTCGGCGGCGAGCCTGTAACCACGACGATTGAAGGTCGGGAGCGGTATTCGGTGAATGTCCGCTACTTACGCGACTACCGCAGCGACTTGGACTCTTTGCAGCGCGTGCTGGTCAATACTCCCTCCGGTGCACAGATCCCGTTGGGGCAGATTGCCGGCATCTCGCTCAAGACCGGCCCGGGTATGATCCGCGATGAAAATGGCCGGCTCAGCGGATATGTGTATGTCGATGTCTCGGGACGCGACATTGGCAGCTATGTCACCGACGCGAAGAAGGTAGTAGCGGAAAAGGTTAGCGTGCCCGCTGGCTATCAATTGGTCTGGAGCGGCCAGTACGAATCGATGCAGCGCGTGAAGGAGCGTCTTAAGCTCGTGGTGCCGATCACGCTTTTCGTCGTGTTTCTGCTGCTGTACCTCAACACCAAATCCGCGGTGAAGACTTTCATCATTCTTCTTGCCGTGCCGTTTTCCGCCATTGGCGCTATCTGGTTCCTCTACATCCTGAACTACAACATGAGTATTGCAGTATGGGTGGGGCTCATCGCGTTGCTCGGGGTAGATGCCGAGACGGCAGTCTTCATGCTGCTGTACCTCGATCTCGCTTACCGGGATGCCATCAACAAGGACCGAATGAACACCTGGGACGATCTTCGGGAAGCGATCGTGGTGGGGGCGGTCAAACGTCTCCGCCCGAAGGTGATGACGGTAGCCTGCATGCTATTCGGTCTGCTGCCGATCATGTGGTCGGTGGGATCTGGCGGCGACGTCATGAAGCGCATTGCCGCTCCTATGATCGGTGGGATCATTACTTCGTTCCTGATGGAACTGATTATTTACCCGCCCGTCTTCGCCATCTGGAAGTGGAACTTTGAGGTGAAACCGAAACTGACAACGCCAGGTTCGAAGCAGCTTGAATCCCTCAACAGAGAAGAGCCGGTACATGCATAGTTGGAATCGACAACTCGGAAGCTTGGCCGTGCTCGTCGCACTTGCAACCTCTGCATTCTCGCAGACGACAAACTATACGATCCCGGCTGCCTCGGTCGCAGATGACTTTTCTGCTTACCACCAAGTCTTACAACATGCGGCGGATACAGTTTTAGCGAATGCGCTGCAGAGTACCGAGACCGGTCCACATCCATCTGGGATTACCGTTGACAGCACGATACAGCTGGACGCCACCATGCTGCGCCGGTTTGCGAAGCGGTATTGGAATGGCGACGAGCACAACGTGCGCCTCGCGGTGGAGAGAGTGACCCAACTCAGGCCGATGTTAGACGCCATTTTCTTAGAAGAAGGTGTTTCCATCGATGCGGCAGCCCTTGTCTTAGTGGAAAGCGGTGGCCGCAGCACAGCGCTCTCCCCCAAAGGCGCCCGCGGCATCTGGCAATTTATGCCGGATACGGCGCGTCGTTATGGTCTGACGGTGACAGCCGACCATGATGAGCGGCTCGAGGCTGTCATCTCTACCCGTGCCGCTGCGCGCTATTTGCGTGATTTATATCAGAGATTCGGTGATTGGCAGTTGGCGTTCGCTGCCTACAACGCCGGAGAGCAAACAGTCGAGCGGGTGGTTGCTCGGACCGGGCACAGGTATTTTTCGCAAATCGACCATGCTCTCCCGGACGAGACCCGCAATTACGTTCCCGCTGTCCTAAGCGCGATGGAACTACTCGAACGCAACCAGCAGCGCGGCTCGAGGACGGCGGACAGCTCATTAGCAGGCCGCCCCGACCTTAGTCTGGATGTACAAAGGTAAGAACTCCGTGGTGCTAACCCACGATTTGTGAGAGATGGCCCTTATTCATCGACAACAGGGCCGAACTCGCATTTGGTCCTCGTTTATGACCACTGCGTACTCATGGTGAGCCTCCGAAAAAAGGCCACCTACTCACTTTGGTAACGGAGTATCACTCTAAACCAGACATCGAAATGGATGGGACTGCCGTGGCACACTGTCCATCGAGGAGTGTCTGTTTGGCGCGCAGGTGTGCGGCGCGACTTTGCCCCCCGCGCGCCATGAACGTCTCTCAACAAAATCTTTACTTGGCTCCGACCGCAGCGTGACATTTCAGACCGAGATCAATCGTACGCTCTGCCTGGAACGTTATGGGACCGGCGCGGACACAGTATTTTCAGGCGTCGATCCCAAGGAGGAATTCATGAATGCCAAGAGAACGACAGGATTGGTTGGATTGCTAATGGTTAGCTGGCTTTCCCTGGGGCCGGCGAAGGAAATGATGGGGGACGCCTTGGTTACAGCCGCCTCGGTTGGGGGGACGGTGAAGTTGGTAGGCGCCGCACCGCGGAGCAAGGGGATGAGCATGGCTGCAGATCCAGCGTGCGCGAAACAACATCCCGGAGTAATGCCCCCGGAGGACGTGGTCGAAGGCAGCAATGGTCAGCTGAGCAATGTCATCGTATTTGTTTCCAAAGGCCTGGAAGGGAAGACTTTTGCCCCTCCCAGCAGCAGCCCGATGGTCATCGAACAAAAGGGCTGCATGTACGAGCCGCATGTGGTCGCCTTACGGGTTAACCAGAAACTGCGGGTAGTTAATAGCGATACCACATCGCACAACATCCATCCGTTTCCGGCCAACAACCGTGAGTGGAACCGCGCCCAACCTCCTGGAGCGCTAGTGGAGGAAAGTTTCCCGCGCGAGGAGATTGCGATTCCGGTGCGCTGCAATATCCATCCGTGGATGCGGGCGTATGTCGCGGTGTTCCAGCATCCTTACTACCAAGTGACCGGAAAAGGCGGGGCGTTCGATCTGGCCAGTCTGCCGCCCGGTGACTATACCATCACAGCCTGGCACGAAAAGCTGGGCAGCTTGACTCAGCAAGTGCACGTCGGGCTGGGAGAAAGTCCGGAAGGTTGATTTTGTGTTCAAAGGCCAGATCGCCGGCACGTAAAAAATGGTCAGCAGTGTCACTATTGCGATTCCAAAGGCGTTCCGGCGACCATCATTTGGTATTTTGTAGGGCCAGCCGTGCACCCGGACCCCAGGACTGGGGAGAGTGGACGGTACAGCCGTTGCTTCATACGATGGAAAGCATTCTTATTATCGAAGACGCACGACATTGAAAAAAGGCTCTCTCGCCCCGCATTTCCAGCGGCTCGCAGAGCAAAGATCGGGTCAGCGTTTTGCCTCAATGGGTCGTGTATCTGGCAGCGCACCTTTGCGGTCGCGGCTGGCAATATATCATCGCCCCGGCGTTTTGTTGTCGGTGCTGTTTGCTGGTGAATTTACTGCGGGCGGAACCGGCTTCTCCGGCAGGAATTTTCCGCCTGCCGCCTTCAGCACTTCGTTCTCTTTGCTCTTGCGATTCACTTGCAACGTGCGCAGGAAGTGCACCAGGTCCCACGCGTCGTTCGGTTTGATGACGTCCGCAAACGATGGCATGGGCGTTCCATCCACACCAGTCATGAAAATCTTGTAGATGTCCGCATTCTCCGAGCCGCACTTGAACCGCGAATCGTTCCCTCCCCCGGCAAAATTGTAGGGACGAATCGGCTGGTCCTTGCTGTCGGTCAGAGTAGAAGCCGACGGTCCATCGCCGCGGCCCGCCTGCCCATGACACTTCCAGCATTCTAACTTCTCGAACAATTCGTGACCGTGGCCGATGCTTTCAATGTTGACCGGTGGTTCGGGTGGGACCACAAGCACTTCTGCCGGCTTTTCGGTCTTCCACCGAAGCGAGAAGGTCTTAATATAGGCCACCAAATCGGCTCGATTTTGGTTGCTTAGTGGCGCCCACTGCGGCATGTTCGAATTTGAAAAACCACGCTCGATGGATTTGTACAGGTCTTCATCCGTCGGCAGAGACCCAGTCGCAGTGGACCGGCATTTAAACGTAGCGGAGGTGAAGTCTCTGGGCTTGGGCTCAATCCACGCAGCATTTTCTCCAGCTCCGTCCCCATACTGTCCGTGGCAGTAGAAACAATAACGTTTGTAAAGCTTCTTGCCGTCATTCGAGTGGCCAGTCAAGCTTCCGATGTGGCTTTCCATTTCCTGAGCGCCGCACAGACTGGACACTGCCAGCAACGTCACTCCGATCGCTAGAAACATCCCATGAAATATTTTCGTCCGCATAAATCTCCCCGCTAAAAGTCAAAGTCAAAGCCGGTCATGATGCTGTTGCTGGAGAGGTCGGTCGCTGATACTGGCGCAACTCCCCGCTGTCGAACCCAGGAAAACTCATTGTGCCAGGCAAATCCCGCCCGGCTCGACATGATGGGGTACCACCGTGACCTGCCCCCGGAAAACTCGACCACATGAAGCTGGAGTTCTCTCGTAATCTGAACGGGAGGGCGCAGGATGAAGAAGAGCCGGTACACGGAAGAGCAGATCATCGGGATGTTGAAGCAGCACGAGGCCGGGGTGAAG
>JBBQVN010000098.1:0-13255 GCA_038211475.1 Terriglobales bacterium
TACGCACATGGGGTTGACTGCGTCGTTCTTGCCCAAGCCGGTGGTAGGAGTGAACGGCAGCGGAATGCATACCAACGTGTCGGTGAGCAAGAACGGCAGCAACTTATTCTGGGACGCCAAGGGCGAAGAGAAACTGAGCAACGTGGGTTGGGCATTCGTAGATCGCATCCTCACCCACGGCAACGATCTGTGCCTGATGTTGAACGCGAGCGTGAACGCGTACCGGCGGCTGGATCCGCACTTCGAAGCTCCCAACCAGATCAAGGCCTCGGCCATCGATCGTGGCTCCATGGTGCGCATTCCGATTGGGAACGAGAAGAGCATGCGAGTGGAGGTGCGTTCGGTGAGTCCCGACGCGAACCCCTACATGGTGATGTACTCAGTATTCAAGACCGGATTGGATGGCGAGACTTCGAAGATCAAGAACTTGCGGCAGGCCGAACGCTACTTGCCCGACAACATCTACACCGCGCTGGAAAACTTCCGTGCTGCGAAATGGACGACGGCCATCCTTGGGGAAGATGTGAAAGCTCGCTACGCCGACCTCAAGCAGGCTTCGGCAGACCGCTGTCCGCGACTGCTGGGGACGTTCGTCAAAGCACCCGAGGTGCAGTACCACCACGACGTGTACAACCAGTATTTGTGGAACCGCTTCTAGGCTGTCGTCTTAAGCGGAATCCCAGCCCGAGGCCGAGAGGCTCCGGGCTTTTTTTCTGCTGAAGCGGCGGCAATCGAGGCGAGCGTCTTGCTGTTCGCATCGCGGTGGGTTAACGTGGACTAAGTGCAACATACATGTCATCGCTGCGGCATTGCTGTCGAAGATGGAATGCCGTTTTGCGGTTCCTGTGGAGCGCCGCAAATTCGCATTCCCGACCAGGAGCCTGCCGAAAGCGAGCACCCGCCGGCCTGGCCAGTCGAGGGAGAGTCGTCGGTGGGGCCGGAGGCGCTGGCCTCGCTGGCGCCTGGAAAGGTTCGCTGGTCGGAAGCGCTGCCGGCGGCAGTCAGCGGGGGAGTTGTTGCCGCCCTGCTGATGATGGTGTTGCTGGGACTGTTCGGATTGGGTCTGGCGGCGGCCGGGGCGCTCGGCCTGTATCTGTACCAGCGACGCATGCCGGGCATCGCCGCGACCGCGGGCGTAGGCGCTCGGGTGGGGGCCGCTGTAGGGTCCATCGGATTTGCGCTATTTGCGCTGGCGACGGCGGTCCAAGTGGCGGTGTTTCACTCAGGCAGCCAACTGCGCGAGGAGATGATGAAGGCGGTGGAGCAGACCGCGGTGCGCAACCCCGATCCGCAGGCGCAGGCTGTCGTGGCTTGGCTGAAGACTCCGGACGGCCTTACCTTGATGATGGCATTGGGGTTACTGGTACTTCTGGTGGTTTTTGTAGGGTGTTGCAGTGCGGGAGGGGCTTTGGCCGGCACTCTGATGCGCAACCGTAACCAGGGGTCTTCACGCCAATAGAACGTCTTGCTCGCACGACACCGGCGCGCGTATGATGCAGCGTTTACGAATATGACGATCCAGCAGAAGGCACAGCTCATGTCGGCATCGGAGATCGAACGAACGATCGTCCGGCTGGCTCACGAAATCATAGAAAAAAACAACGGCAGCGACCATTTGGCACTGGTGGGAATCCGGCGGCGCGGAGTGCCCCTGGCGCAGAGGCTGGCGCAGATCATCGAGCGCAAAGAAAAAAAGAAACTGGCGGTGGGCACCTTGGACATCACGCTTTATCGCGACGATCTCTCCACCCTGGGACCGAAGCCGGTGGTGCACAAGACGGAAATCGATTTTCCCATAGAAGGCATGACCGTCATTCTGGTGGATGATGTGCTTTACACGGGACGCACCATTCGGGCGGCCATGGAAGCGCTGTTCAAGGAAGGGCGGCCGCGCAAGGTGCAACTGTGCGTACTGATCGACCGTGGTCATCGCGAGCTGCCGATTGAAGCGGGGTTCGTGGGACGCTTGGTGCAAACATCCGACCGCGAGATCATTGAAGTGAAGCTGCAAGAAATCGATGAGGCGGAAAAAGTCTTACTGATGGAAAACACCGGCGAGTGACCCGGTAGAGTAGTTCGGTGAAGCGAATTCATGGAAGAGGCTGCAAGCGGTTCCCTTCTCGACATTGAAAGCCTGGAAGCGGCGGAATTGCTAAAGCTGTTGCGAAGCGCGCGACGGATGAATCCGCTGCGGCCGCGGCCCCTGCTGCGTGGCAAGCGGGTGATGCTGCTGTTTTACGAGGCATCCACGCGGACCCGAAGCTCATTTGAGATTGCGGCGAAGTCGTTGGGCGCGCATACCGTGCTGGTGCAGGCCAGCGGATCGAGCATTGAGAAGGGCGAGTCGTTGGTTGATACCGGCCACACCCTGTGCGCGGTGGGCGCCGACGTCATTGTGATTCGGCATCCCAGTAGCGGAGCGGCCCGGGTCATGGCGGCGCATATGGATATTCCGGTCATCAACGCGGGCGACGGCATGCACGAGCACCCTACCCAAGCGCTGCTGGACGCCTACACCATCCTGCAACACAAGAAAAGTCTGAAGGGTGTGCAGGTGGCGATCATTGGCGACATTCTGCACAGCCGGGTGGCGCGGTCGGATTGCCATCTGCTGAGCAAGCTGGGAGCGAAGGTGGTGCTGTGCGGTCCGGCGGAACTGGCGCCAGACCTGGCTGCGACCATCGCGCCGGGAGTGCGGGTCACCAGACACCTGGAAGATGCGTTGCGCGGCACCGATGTGGTGATGCTGCTGCGGGTGCAGAAAGAGCGGCTGGCGGGATTGAAGATCGACCTCAATCAATATATTGTCCGCTACCAGATGACGCTGGCGCGGCTGAAGCTGGCGCGGCGGGAGGCGATCGTGATGCATCCCGGCCCGATAAATCGCGGGCTGGAGCTCGCGGGCGATGTGGCGGATTGTCCACAGGCGCGCATTATCGAGCAGGTTCGCAATGGCGTGCCGGTGCGGATGGCGGTGTTGGCGCGTGCGTTGGGGAAATAGCGAAGTCAAGAATGACTGACCTGAAATCAAAGTCGGGGTCTCTGCTGATCAAGGGGGGACATCTGGTCGATCCGGCGGCGGGCGTGGATGCGCTGATGGATGTACTGCTGCGGGATGGACTGGTGGCGGAAGTAGCGGCCTCGGGAAAGATCAAAGGGGGCGCGGACGAGAAGTTCGACGCTCGGGGCCTGATGGTGGCGCCGGGGTTCATCGATCTGCACGTGCATCTGCGCGAACCTGGGCAGAGTTACAAAGAAACCATTGCGAGCGGAACCGCCGCCGCCGCCGCGGGAGGATTCACATCAGTCTGCACCATGCCCAACACAATGCCCGCGGTGGATAGCGTGGAGTGGGTGGTGTGGCTGAAATCCCCGGAGCGGGGCGCGATCGTGAATGTGTTTCCAGTGGCGGCTGCTACACGGGGCAGCCAGGGTGTGCAACTGAGCGATTTCCGCGGCTTGCAGAGTGCCGGCGCCGTGGCGGTGACTGACGACGGCAAGCCCATACTCGATGACAACATCATGCGAGAAGCGCTGCGGGTAGGCGGTGAATTGAATCTTCCCGTGGTGCAGCATGCGGAAGACACGCGAATGACCGAAGGGCGTCCCATGCAGGAAGGGGGGAATTCATTCCGGCTGGGATTGCGCGGACAGACGGCGGCGGCGGAGGCTTCGATTGTGGAGCGGGACGTCCACCTGGCGCAACCGTTCCCCAACGCGCGTTTGCATGTGGCCCATCTGTCGACATCCGATTCGCTGAAAGCAGTGCGGCGGGGAAAGAAGAACCGGGTGCGGGTGACCTGCGAAGTGACGCCGCACCATTTTGCGCTGACGGACGAGGACATCCGCGATTATGACGCGAATTACAAGATGAACCCGCCGTTGCGTTCGGCGTCGGATCGCGAGGCGCTGCTGGTGGCGCTGGCCGACGGTACGGTGGATGCAATTGCGACCGATCACGCACCGCACGCGCTGCACGAGAAAGAAATGGAATTTGATCGGGCAGCGTTCGGGATCACCGGTCTGGAAACGGCGCTGGGGCTGGCGATTACGCGACTGCACAAGCAACATGGGATTCCAATCGCGCGCATAGTGGAGTTGTTCACGGCCGGCCCGGCCCGGGTGTTTAACCTGCGAGGACGGGGGACGCTGGCGCGCGGAAGCGTTGCGGATGTGACGATCTTCGACCCGAAAAAGAAGTGGACGTTCGAAGCTGGAAAGTCGCTTTCGCTTTCGAAGAACACGCCGTTCGACGGATGGGCGCTGACCGGGAAGGTGATGGCGACCATCGTAGGTGGGAGAGTGGCGTGGCGGGCTACATGATCAACTAGAGGCGATCACCAACAAGGAGGCGGGGCCGCAAAGGAACAACAGGTCCTTCGCGTTGCTCAGGATGACAAGTCGTGAACAACCGCGCTGAGTGATGCCTTCCCCGCGGGATAACGTTTCTGTGAAGTGCGCAGTGTGGACGACCACGGAGACCCGCCTGCGATTGCCGTATCCGGGTTCGCCTAGCGTGTGCCCACTGTCCTCTGTTGCAAGATTTCTTCCACCGTTGCGATTGCGGTTTCGACTTCTTCGTCGGTATTGTAAAAGTGCGGCGAGAAGCGGACGCCCGCTTTTGGACGCCAGTCCACCAGCACATCGCGCTTGAGTAATTCGCGGCATACTTCCTGCGAATCGGGCATATCAATAGACACGGTACCCCCGCGACGTTCAGCATCGCGCGAGGTGTTGATGCGCCACTGGTGTCGATCGGCCAACTCAATGAGCCGGGCGGTCTGACGTTTGGATTTTTCGCGGATGTTCGCGATGCCCGCTTCTGCGACGATGCGCAGCCCGGGGCGGCAAGCCTCCAGCGCCGGGATGTGCGGCGTTCCATTCATAAATTTGTAGGGCGGATCGGTGTAGCGGATGGGCCCAGTCTCGAAATTGAAAGGCTGCCGGTGCGCGGTCCATCCCGTAAAGCGGGGCTTCAGGCGTTCGCCGAGGTCGGGCCGAACATAAAGATAGCCGACGCCGGGTCCCCCACACAGCCACTTGAGAACTCCGCCACATGCGAAGTCCACGTTGAGAGCGGTGACGTCCACAGGCACCGTTCCCAGCGATTGAAAGGTATCGAGCAACACATAGGCGCCGACCTGGTGGGCCTTTTCAATAATGGCCTTCGCATCCTGGATGTAGGCGCTGCGAAAAATCACATGGGAAACCGGGACCACCAAAGTTTCCTCGTCAATGGCGTGGAGCAGGCGTTGCAAGGGGACGGTGGTGCCGTCGTCCGTCTTTACCATGTGTACTCGCGCCCCGCTCGATTGCTGCGCTTCCCAGAAATACATGACCGAGGGAAAGTTCATGTCGCTGTACACGACCTTGTTGCGCTTGCCGCTGAAGTCCAGGCAGGAGGCGACAATCTGCTGGCAGGTAGTAACGTTTTGGTGGGTAGAAACCGAGCTGTGCGCAGCATTCATCAAGTGCCCAATCTCATCGCCCACTTCGGAAGCGAGCATCCACCAGCGCTCCTCCCAGGCGCGAACCCCGCGCGTGGCCCAGGTCTCGGCATATCCCTTCATGGCGTCAAACACGCCCACCGGCATGGCGCCCAGCGAGTTGGAAATCATGTAAGTGGTGGTGGAGAGAATCGGGAATTGGGGGCGGAAGGCGAGCAGAGAGTCGGGCATAGGGATAAACCGTAGCGCGAACAGGAACCGAGCGCTATTCCGATATTGTACGACGGCGACGAATCAGGTGATAGGCGACGGAGAGAACCGCCAAGCCCCCCAAGCCGCTAACCAGCGCCACCGGCGAGTCAACCCAAGTACGTAGGATGACCGCGCCGACCGTGAGGAAGCCAAAGACCGAGCCCCATAGTCCCAATGGCGAACGCAAGGGCAAGCGGCGCACCTGGTCGGGAGAAAGGCGCAGGCGAAACACTACATGGGCCAGCAGCGATACCAGCCACGAGAGCAGCAATCCGAATAGAGCGCCTTGCAGGATCCACAGAAATGCGGCCTGCGGAGCCGATTTCTGCAGCACCACGGCGAGCAAGATTCCAAACGATGAAACCAGCAGAGCGCGGCGAGGAGAGCCAGCCGGGTTGAGTTGGCCCAACCCGGCCGGGGCCCATCCGGTGCGGGCCAGGGAAAACAACATGCGCGAGGCAATGTAGAGGGCGGCGTTGGCGCCGGAAAGCGCGGCCGTCAGCACCACGAAATTCATCAGGTGCGACGCGGCGGGAATGTGCAGCACGCGGAACACGGTGACGAACGGGCTTTCGCTGGATCCGGCCTGGTCCCAGGGAATGATGCCGGCCAGCACAGCCATGGCGCCCAGGTACACCAGGGTAAGGGTAAGAAAAGTGAGCAGCACAGCGCGCGGAACTTCGCGAATGGAACGCGCTTCGCCGGTGGTGACGGCCACCATCTCGACTCCTCCGAAAGAGTAGAGTGCCACGGTCATGCCCAGCAGCGGCGCCAGCAGCCCGCGGGGAAAGAAGCCGCCGTGGGCGGTGTACTGTGCGGGAACGCGTCCTGCCAGCAGCAAGGCGGCGCCGGCCACAATGAAAACGGTGAGCGTGGCCAGCTTGATCATGGCAAACCAAAACTCGAAGCGGCCGTAAGATCCGACGCTGCCCAGGTTGACCAAATAAAGCAGGAGGGCGAACAGGACTCCCCAGACTAAGGCAGGCACAGTGGGGAACCAAAATGCCATGTAAGTGGAGGAAGCGACCAATTCCGCGCCGATGGAGACCGCGATGGCCGCCCAGTATCCGGCGCGGGAAACAAACCCCGCCCACTGGTTGAGATAGAGGTCGCCATACACGCCGAACGATCCCGCGGCGGGGTGCACGCAGGCCAACTCGCCCATGGCCATCGAAACCGTAAAGTTGATGCAAGCCGCCAGAAGAAAACTGAGGAGAACCGCTGGTCCGGCTTGGGACAGGGCGGAAGAGGCGCCCAACAGCAGCCCGGTGCCGATGGACCCTCCCACCGCCACCATGGCCATTTGTCCGGCGCTGAGTTGGGGGCGGAGTCCCTGCTCGGGGTTGTGGGAAGGCATCCGCGTTTTATAGCAGAAAATCGGACCAGCGTCTTGAACTGCGTCACAACAGTGGGCTTGCGGCTTGCTTGTGGCCTTAGCTCGCTGAGGGGAAGTCAGAGGGTACGCTACGGGTGCTAGGTTCGATTGCGAAGGAATGCGTTCTGTACAACCTCGATGGTGTCAGCCGCGAGATTTAGGGAAGCGACGTCAGCGGGAAGGAACCAACCAACTTCCGCCGCGTCGGAAGAGGCCAACAAATCTCCGGCCAAGCGACGGCAAAGGAAGTCGAGCAAGACGTAGTGGTATTGCACGCGGCCTTCGGAATCGCAAAGGATGCGGTCATAGAAGCCCAGCAGTTCGCCAGGTTCGATGACCAGGCCGGTTTCTTCGCGGGCTTCGCGAACTGCGGCTTCGTGAACAGTCTCGCCTAGTTCGAGCACTCCGCCCGGGATGGACCACTGACCCTGCAAGGGAGGGAATGCACGGCACACCAACAAGACGCGCCCGTCTTCGACAATGACTGCTCCCACGCCAATCAAAGGCGCCGATGGATATTCGCGCGGCATAAAAGTTAAGTGTACTGGTTCGCGCGTAGGCAAACCGTAGCTGTGATGTTTCGCTCGTATGCGGAACCACTTGCGCCTCTCGGTTCTAATTCAGAACCGTCTGGCCAACTATGTCCCGACTCTGCCCAACCGCCAGCCCGGCGGCATCATGCAGGTAGGCCAAGGCATTAGTTCCCCTTATCCCACGAACTATAACAGCGTCTCGCCTCGGGTCTGGTAACGCATAGCGAGTCTTGGTTCCGGGTTGCACCGGAGCCTTTTCTTTTGGTGGCGGCAAATCCAGTTTATAATCAGCGGGCTCGCGCGAACGATGTTCGGGACGGGCTTAAACGGAGACAAGAAATGTCAGCTGGGAACCTTAAGCGAGGAATCGTCAAGTTGGTGGTAGCGTGTCTGCTCAGTGCCGGCATGGCGGCCCAAACAAGCTCCGAACCAGCTGCTCCCAGGTCGAAAGCAAAGAAGCCGGCTGCGACCGCGAAGCCAGACTCCGCACCGGAGAGCAAGACGGAACTTCCGCCCGTTTCGCCCGATGTGAAACCGGATGCCGGCAAAGACGCCTCCACCGAAAAAGAAGAGCATTTCGACATGACCGAAGTGCCGCCGGTCGTGACTCATCATCAAGTGAACTTAGCCGGAAAGACCCTCAGCTATACCGCTACGGCGGGACGCCTACCCATCAAGCGCGGCGATGGCAAGATCGAGGCGGAGATGTTTTTCGTAGCATACACGCTGGATGGGCAGGAGCCCGGACCGCGTCCGCTAACCTTCGCCTTCAACGGCGGTCCGGGGTCGGCGTCAGTCTGGCTGCACATGGGAGCGCTGGGGCCCAAACGCGTGGTCATGCAACCCAACGGCTTCATGCCGGCTCCGCCTTTTCGCATGGAGGACAATTCCAACAGCTTGCTTGACCGCAGCGACCTGGTAATGGTCGATGCGATGGGCACTGGATTCAGCCGCGCCGCCAACGCCGAGTTGACTAAGAAATTCTTGGGCGTGCGCGGAGACATCGAAGGCTTTGGCGAGTTCATTCGTCTCTACCTGACTCGCTATGACCGCTGGACTTCGCCGCTGTTCTTGCTCGGCGAAAGCTATGGAACCACCCGCGCGGCAGGGGTTTCGGGGTACCTCGCCGACCAGGGCATTGCCTTCAATGGCATCACTTTGCTTTCTATGGCGGTTGACTTCCAGACCCTGGAATGGAATAAGTCGAACGACCTTCCCTATGTTCTGCTGCTTCCGAGTTACACCATGATCGCGGCCTATCACAAAAAATTACCCGCCGATCTGCTGCAGGACATCGACAAGACCCGCGAAGCAGCCATGCAGTGGGCGGCGACCGACTATAGCCTGGCGCTGGCCAAGGGCGATACCCTGACCCCGGAGGAGCGGCAGCGGACGATTGACCAACTGGCCCGCTACACCGGCCTGAGCAAACAGGTCATTGACCAGGCGAACCTGCGGATCGATGTTGGTCAATTTACTCACAGCTTGCTGATTGACCAAAAAGTGCGAGTCGGTCGTTTAGATGGCCGCTTCACCGGGCCCGATCCCGAAGGACTCCTGGATACTTTTTATTACGATCCCACCAGTTCTGCGATTGTGCCTCCCTATACCGCGGTGTTTAATCACTATGTGCGCGATGAACTGGGTTACAAGACAGACATGCGCTACAAAGTATTTGCTTACGACGAGCCGGGATTTGCAAAGTGGGAATGGGGTTCTGCCGAGCGAGGGTTTCCCAGCACAGCCACGGCATTGCGCGGCGCCATGGTCAAGAATCCATACATGAAGATTCTGGTGATGGAAGGGTATTACGACCTGGCCACACCGTTTTTTGCGGCCAACTGGACCATGGACCACTTGGACCTCGACGCTAAGTATCGCGCTAACGTTTCCTACTCGAGATACGCTTCGGGCCACATGGTGTACATCGACCGTGACGAGCACGCGAAAATGAAGAAGGATCTGGTGGACTTTATGCAGAAGGCCGGAGCCCGGTAGAAAAAGTCCGCGCTTTTCCGGCCACCGCTGTCAGCTCACTTTTTCTTGTCTGTTTTGTTGTCTGCATTGTCCGCCTTGTCTTGCTTTTTGCCGGTGTTATTAGCTGGTTCGTCCACTTGTAAGTTGTTGGTTACCGAGAAAGCACCGGGCACCTGATTCGCCTGCATACCCGCAATCTGCTTATCCATTTGTCGAGCCACCGCGCCCTCCAGGGTGATGTGCCCGTTTTTCACAATAATGTGAATTGGGGGAACGGCGCGAAGCTGGTACTGGCTGAGGACGGTGTTAGAGTAGATGGCGCGGTATGCGGCGCGACGGATTCGATCATCGCCAATAGAGGCGGGTAGGACCTCGATATCGTTGACGACCTTCTCCACTCCTTCAATGTGTTTGACCGCATTCTCCGCATCGGATTTTAGAGTGGGACGCGCAACTTGGCCGGCTAGGGTGACGGTTCCGTCCGACTCCACCTTGTAGGCCAAATTGTCAAAGACGCCGTAGAAAGGCAGCATCACCAATTCGTGTCGGACTTCTCTTGCAATGCGATCGGAGCCTTTTGGGCTGACCGTCCCGGGCTGCCGGGTGTCCTGGTCCAGCGTCGGGCTATTGGCAAGCACCGCGTTCGGGGAGAGCGCTGCGAAAGCAAGAACGGAGAACAATACGCCGTTTTTCATTTGTCTTAACCTCGCTGAAGTGTGTCATTACTCATCAAACGACCTATCAGACCCACTTATTTCTGACTCTTAGAAGCGTTGTCATCTGATCCATCAACGATCTTCCAAAAGTTTGGTCGGAACTCGTCTAGTGGAAGGCTCGGCTTGTACTGGAAAGGCACGGCTTTATAGCCCCCCGTGGCCCTTCCTCGCGTTCAAAGTTCACCCCCTGCCTTCGAGAGGGAGGATACAAATTCTAACCAGACCGCAACATCCAGCCGACCCTGTACTCCATAGAATTCTAAGCCTTAATGTCCCGTAGGTGCGCGTGGACCTGGAAAGCCCACCGGGTGACGTCCTCAGGACAGGTTTCTCGCTTTACAAGGCGTCAGGAAACGGTCGTCACCCGTCTCCTGACTGACTGCGAGAATCCTGTAACCTCAGAATGTTTTCGCAGACGGTCCCGACTAGGGAGCCCGCCAGCTTATCTGCCAAATCAACAGCATTTGTTATTGCGCTTCCATATGCCGTGCTATCGAAAATACACCACACCCGCGCCCCCGCAGAGGCCAGAGTGAGCAATTGCACGGCCAAAGCTTCGAGGAAATCAGTTGTATAAGCGGAGTAGTTGAAGGATCTCCTTCGGCGGTCTGGTTTGCAAGCCCCAGCCTGATCCCGCGAAGCGGCGAAAAAGCGTCCACCGGAGCCCCGGTTGAGTCCGTCGCCATTGAAGTCTTCGGCCATGGCGGCGACACGATCAGACGACAAATTGCCTACACAATGACCTAGCCGGATGTCGGCAGGATAACACCGGCGCTTAGCCTCTCGGCTGCCGAGCCTTCTTCACAATGTCTTCGTATTCGGGATTACCTTTGAGTTCGGCGAACTCAGGGTTGGTTGCCAGAAAAAGCACGGGCTGTTCGCGTCGTTCGTAGGCTTCGCGGAGCATGCGGAGGGCATCATTGCGCTGGCCTAAGTGTGAGTAGGTTTCCGCTAAAGAGAAGGCCTGGCCGCGGCCCTGCTGATAGGCGGCAAGTTGAAGGGGTAGCACCGCTGCATACATGGCGGGCAGTCCGCCAGAGGAGAATGCTTTTCGTGCGGCTGTGATCTGCGCGATGGCGGTTTGGTTGTGCTGTAACTCCGCTGCTTTCCCCGACTCAGCGAAATAGTTGGCATAGTCGTTGTCACCCCAATACAAGCCTGCGAGATAGCTGTGGGCGGACGCCAGCGTGGTGTCGGCTTCGACTACCTGATGCAGCAGAGAGTAGGCCTCCGGACGGCGGCCCAGCACGCTGAGAAGGAGGGCTTTGTCGGCGAGGGTAGAAGCGGACGAGGGATCTAGCTTCTGCGCAAGCTCGATCTGCTGCATTGCTTCCGGAAAGCGATTCATCGCAATCAGAGTCGTCGCCCACCAGTGGTGGGTGCGGGCATTGGCGGGGTCGAGCGCGAGTGCTTGAAAAAATTCGCGTTCGGCACCGGCGCGATCCCAATTCCAGTAGAAGGTGGCGAAGCCGAGGGAGGTGTGTGCCTCCGCATTGGTCGGGTCAAGTTCGACTGCTTTCTTGGCCGAAGCCAGCGCGCGCGGAAATGCCACATCGGGCGGCATCGAGCTGAATTCTCGTAGTAGGTTGTAGCAGTCGGCAAGCCCAACGTAGGCATCGGCATAATTCGGGTCGCGCGCCAACGCAAGATTAAAGAAGCCCACCGCTTTGTTCAGATCGTCCGGCGTGCGTTTGTTCCAATAGTAGCGGCCCTTCAGGTACAGATCTTCCGCCTGCGCGTCGGCCGACGGGCGCGGTCCAGCCTGGTTGGGTTTCGGCGGCGGCGTTCCCCGATGCGTCACCCACAGCACGCCGCCGGCAGCGACCAGCAGGGCGAGCAGGAGCCCGGCCCAAATGCGTAAGCTGGAAGCCTGTGCAGGCTCAATTAAATTCGCGGGGTGTCCGTTGCCAGAAATGGGTACCACGGTGCCTGGTCGCGGTGGGGGCGCGGAAGTCGGTAGAGCTACGTCATTTGCCCCGACTGAGGCCGAGGTCTTGTCTGCGCTGTCGCTCGGAGGGTGGGTGGGTGCGATCCAGCGGTAACCGCGCCGCTCCACCGTTTCCAGGAAGACTGGGTTGGCGGCGGTATCGCCCAGCGTTTCCCGCAGACGATTGACAGCGCTCGAGATGCCCCGGTCAAAATCCACGTATACGTCTTCCGGCCACAGGGCGCGGCGCAGATCCTCGCGGCTCACCACCTCACCCGGGCGGCTCAAAAACAGGCGGAGCGCCCGGAAGGGTAGGTCCTGCATCTTGATGCGCACGCCATTGCGGCGCAGTTCAAGCGTGCGCAGGTCGGCCTCGAATATGCCGAAGCGCACTACTGGAGACGGAATGGAGGCAGGTTCCATCAACACAACTCGTGAACAAAACCAACGAACGTCAACACCGTGCGGAGTGGGGCCTACGCAAGAGGATACCATACGGTTCGCACTCCGTCTTGTTGGAGCGGGCACGTCCGGCGTGCCGAACCCCGCGTGAACGATGCTGCTAAGCCATTGACAAATAGTACTTTACTGCGTGAACCAGAAGTAGACCACGCGTGTTTTGACTTCTCTCCCCAGTGGCCTCATAGTCCATTGCAAGCCGGAACTGGACCCGCCCTTCGGCGGTTCGACAACGCTGCAAGGGTCTGTACAGTTCCTGGTTCGGCGGCTTTCCCGTGACGTCCGCCGGACATGATTGTGCGATCCAATCCAGTACCCATACGATTCCAGTTCTTGCAGCCTCAGGAGAAATATTTTATGACAACAATACGCAGTCTCAGCCAGCGGATCGGGATGACGGCAGTTCTCGCGATCGTTGTGGTATTGGGACAGACCTCAACTGTGGCCCAAACCTACACCAATCTTCACGACTACAACGCCAGCGGCGACCCGCAATATCTGGACAACGACTACATCTCTCAGGGCCGCGATGGCCTTCTCTACACCATGTCACATTTCAGTCCGAATTC
>JBBQVN010000099.1:0-13199 GCA_038211475.1 Terriglobales bacterium
CAGCACCACGCTAAAGATCGCGACCACCCGTGGGCGGTGCAGCGCGAGCCGCAACCAGTATTGGTAAAACTGCACTACTTTGCCGAACCGGCCAGTCTGCCTTTCTTCCGCTTCCGCCAATTTTTCTTCGCTGAATTCCTCCTGGCCTTCCCGGCCCTCCGCGCTGCGAATGAAATACTGGCTCAGAGCCGGGGTCCAGGTAAGCGCCAGGAGCAGCGACGCCAGCAGCGATGCCCCGACGGTGACGGCCAGGGCGCGGAAAAAAGTTCCGGTCACGCCGGTAATGGAAATGAGAGGGAGAAAAACCACGATGGGGGTGATGGTCGAGCCGATCAGGGGGACGGTGATCTCTTTGAGAGCGCTTTGAATTGCGTAGAGACGGCCTTGGCCTGCATCGCGGTGTAACACGATGTTCTCCACCACCACGATGGCATCGTCAATCACCAGACCGACGGCCGCCGCCAGTCCGCCCAGCGTCATCAGGTTGAAGCTTTGGCCAATCAGCCGCAGCACAATGAAGGTCAGGGCCACGGTGACTGGGATGACCAATCCGGCGACAATCGAAGTTCCCCAGTCGCGCAAAAACAGCACCATGATGATAGAGGCCAGAACCAGCCCAATCAAAATGGCGTCGCGAACGCTCTTGATGGAGTCATGCACGATCTCTGACTGGTCATAAAACGGGTGCAGTTCAATTCCAGCGGGCAGGTTCTTTCGGACTCGGTCGATCTCGCTGTGGACTTCGCTGGCAACATTGATGGTATTGCTCTCAGGCTGGCGATTGATGTTGAGCAGGACGGCGGGCGCGCCATTAGCGGTGACGCGTGTGTACACCGGCTTGAAAGAAGGCTCGACCCTTGCGACGTCACCGACCCTCACCGGGATCCCCGTGGCAGTATTCTTGATGACGATCTGCGAAATCTGTGCCGGGTCGCGAACTTGCCCCGTGATTAACCCGAGAAAAAGCTGATGGTCCTGCTCCAGCAGTCCGGGCGAGTCGATCAGGTTGGTGCGCCGCACTGCGTCCAGTAAGTCTTGCACGGTGACGCTGGCTTCCAACAGTTTCGCGGGGTCGGGAACCACATGGAATTCCGGCTCTTGTCCACCCTGCACCACCACCGTTGCCACTCCATCGAGCCGGTTCAGCCGCGGCTTGATCTCATAGGTCGCGATTTCCCATAGCTGGCTTTGCGGAACCGTGGCCGAGGTCAGGCTATATCCGAGAATGGGGAAGCTGGCAAAGGTCAGGCGATGGCTCTGAATCTGCGCGGTGGAGGGCAGAGTGGCCTGGATGCGCGAGACTGCGGAATCCACCAACTGCAGCGTCTGGAACATGTCGACGTTCCAGTCGAAAAACAAATCAATCTCTGCCGAGCCGCGGCTGGTGATGGAGCGGACTTCGTGCAATCCGGGCACCGAATTGACTGCTTCCTCCAACGGTCGCGTCACCGTGACCATCATCTGGTCAATCGGCATCACGCCATTGTCCACGCCGATCACGATGCGGGGAAAATTCGTAGCTGGAAATACCGCGACAGGAATGGAGAGTGCGAGGTATCCACCGACCAGCGCAAGAGTGATGATGAGAAAAATCACCGGCTGCGATTGGCGCGCAAACCAGAACTTGGAATTGGCTTTGCCGTTTCCGAGGTTAGGCTTCAGGCGTTGGGCGAAGGATCGCAAGGTCATCGTGGGCCCCTAGTCTTTCTCAGCAGGAGTTGCCGCGCCGGCCTCAGGTTTGTCTTTTTGAGCCGCTTCTACAATCTTGATCCTGGTCTTCTCCGGCAACCCGTACACGCCGCTGCTGACCACACGGTCGCCATCCTTCAACCCCTCAACGATTTGCACCTCGTCGCCATTGCGGATTCCCGCCTTCACTGCTTGCTGGTGAGCCCGACCGTCAGAACCAGCGAGCATGACTGTAGTGGTGCCGTCGCTACTGGTGAGCAGCGCTGACGTGGGAATCACAATCGCATCCTTCACCGTCTTGGCCACCATGGAAACCTGCACTGTGCTCCCGGGCCGCAGTTTGCCCTCTGTGTTCGGCGCCTGAATCCACACCTCAACCGTTGTGCTGTTGGGATCAAGTGCGGGACTGACCAATACTACTTTTCCCGAAACGTCCCCGGCTTCCGGGGCGTTAACTCTGGCGGCATCGCCCGACTTGATCAAGGCAGCTTGCTCCTGCGGGATATGCGCCCGGGCCACCACCTGCGAAGTGTCCATCACGGTAAGAAGCGGCGTTCCCGCCGCCGCGGTTTCTCCTGCATACAACGGGCGATCGGTCACCACCCCATCGATCGGACTGCGAATCTCAGAGTAACCGAGCATCGCAGACGCTCCTTGATATTTGCCTTTCGCGGAAGTCAATTGCCCGGATGCGGATTTCAATGCCTCTGTTTGGCCGAACGACTGCATCGCTTCCAGATGCTTCTGCGCGATTTCGTATTGCGCCCGCGCCTGCACCAGCGCGACGCTCGCCTGGTCCAGGTCTTTCCGGGGAAGGGCCCCCTGCTTATAAAGTTCCTGCCGGCTGTCCAGCACTTTTTGTTGCGCGGCGAAGGTCTCTTTCGCAGCCTGGGCCTCGAGGGATGCTTTCTGCATGTCTTGCGGCACAGTGCCAGCGGTCGCCGTCTTGTAGGCGGCCTGGGCCTGCTCATAGTTGCCCTTGTTTTCCGCTGCCGCCGCGGACAAGTCGCGATTCTCCAATTCTGCCAACAGCTGGCCGGCTTTCACACGGCTACCGCGATTGACATAGAACTTCTTCACCGGCGCTGTCACTTTGGGAGTAAGCGCGGCTTGGTGCAGCGGGAACAGGATTGCCTCAGCGGAGACAATCTGCTCGATCTCTCTTGCTTTGGCGGTCGCGGCCTGCACTTCAACTTCGGGGTCGGCTTCGCTACTCGGCTTGGTACACGCGCTTTGCGCGACCAGAAGAGCCGCGGCACACGCCGTGATAAGGATTCGATTCTTGAGAATTGTCATGGGTCTAGAAGTTCCCGGTAAGAGTTTGCAGACTCGCCAGTGCAACCCGATACCGCACTGCTCCGTCATCGTACGCGTTGCGGGACTGCACCAGAGTGTTCTGGGCATCCACAACTTCCAGCGCCGTGGCTTCTCCGTTCTGGTAACGCAGGGTGGTCAACCGCAAGCTCTCGGCCGCCAGGTCTTGCGACGCCTGCAGCGTCTCCAATTGCTGGTGCGCCGTGTCGGCCTCCGCATAAAACGCCTTCAGGTGAGCCAGCGCTTCGCGTTGCGCCGCCGATAGCTCCACTTGCGCCTGGTGCTGCTGCAATTCGGCCTGCTTGACTTTGCTCTGAATGGCGCCCCAGTTCCAGATAGGAATATTCAGCGAGGCAGTCGCCGCGTAGCCCAAGTTGCGCAGTCCGTTAGTCCGGGTTGCAAATTGCGAAGCGTCAATCCCGTAAAAGTAATCCAGGGTCAACGTCGGAAAATGCGCGCCGCGCGCCACGCTGATCTGATTTCCGGCGGCTTTCAGGGCCGCCACCGCCGCGCGCACATCCGCGTTATTCTTAGCGGCTCGTTCTTGCATCTGCGAAAAAGCTGCGAGTTCGGTGGGCTCATGCAGGTCGTCGACCAGTGCAAAGTTTTCGTTGAAAGTGGGGAATAACAGCACTGCCAGTGTCAGACGCTCCGTCTCCATCGCCAATTGTGCTTCCCGCAGGTCGCGCTGCCGGTCGCTCGCCTGTAGTTGCGCTTTGATCACGTCAGAGTGGGCCACCTCGCCTCCGTTCTCCAATTTGCGGCTGAGATCCAGAAAGTGGTTAGCTTCGTCGAACGCCTTTTGCACGCTGTCCTGCTTGTGCTGTGCGGCCAACAGCCGATAGTAGCTATTGACCACCGTCACTTGCAGCCCGCGCAGCGCGATCTCTTGCCGAGCGCGCGCCAACGTTTCAGCAACCCGGGTGCGTCGGTAGTCGGCAAACTCTCCTACACCCAGGTTGACCGTCTGGTGGGCGTTGCCCTGGCTTACGTATTCATGCACGCCATTGTTTGCGATGTAGCGGCCGAATCCGGTTCCGTTGCCCTGCGTGTACAGGAACTGGTTGTTATAGCTCACGCTCGGCAACAGCGCGGCCCGGGCCTGCACCACGTCTTGGTGCGCCAGGTTGCTGCTGGTCACTGCACTCAGATAGCCCACCTGCAACGTCCTTGCCCGCCGCAGGGCGTCTTGAAGCGTGATGGGCGTTGTGGGAACAGTCGCTGGCGTCTGCGCCAAAATCGCCTGGCATCCCATCAATAACCCCACTGCCGCACGCAACGCTGCTCTTCGCATCGGTTGCTCCCTCCCCGAATCATACGAAACGCTTCCTAAACGAAACCTTAACGCGCCGATTTTGCTCCCACGCGGCCCTGCCAGCCCTGTTTGCCACTCACGAGTCTAGCGCGCCTCCCCCGGGCCGAACCGGCGCTCCCTCACCACCCGTAGCCTCTTCGCGTTCTCGGCTCCAATAGGAAAGGGGCGGCTTCTGGCCGCCCCTTCTTGACTCTCTCCGCTTCGAAAACTCGAACCTACTCTGTCGCATCCTTCTCGATGATCACTTTTAAGTGGGCGGTCACGTCGCGGTGCAGTTTCAGCGGAATTGTGAACTCACCTAGCGTCTTGATGGGTTCATGAATCTGGATCTTGCGGCGATCAATGGTAAGCCCCTTCTTCTCCAGCGCGTCCGCAATGTCGCCCGTGGTTACAGATCCGAACAACTGATCGTGCTCGCCAGACTTGCGATGGAACGTGATCTCCACGCCCTCGAACTGCTTGGCCAATTCCTCAGCCGACGACTTCTCTTTGGCCGACCGTCGGATGGACGCGGCCTTCATCTGCACCACCACTGCCTTGTTGGCCGAGTTGGCGACGATGGCCAGCTTTTTGGGCAGCAGAAAATTCCGGCCATACCCCTCCGCGACCTTTACCACATCGCCCCGCGAACCCAGCTTGGGCACGTCTTCTTTCAGAATGACTTCCATCGAATGACTCCGTTTCTATCTTGAAATCTGTGGCAACGCTTAGCCACGGTTGCAGATGCGATAGCACTACGGCCCTGACGCTCTACGTCCTGACAGGCCGGCGGTCGCTGGTGTTAGGACGCCCGCCCGGCAAAGGGCAGCAGCGCGATGTTGCGCGCCTGTTTGATTGCGGCCGACAGCCGTCGTTGGTGCGGCGTGCATACCCCGGTCAAACGGCGCGGCACGATCTTGCCGCTTTCCGCCACAAACTGTCCGAGCAGCCGGTAATCTTTGTAGTTGATGGACTCGATCTTTTCAACGCAGAACTTGCATACCTTCTTGCGCCGGAAAAACTTTCGTCCGCCTTCACGCTGTCCTCCCGCACCTGCGGGACGAGGAGCTCGCGGGCCAGGACGGTATCCCTCCGAGGGTCGCGGGCTGTCTGCCACTGGTGCGGTTGCTTTCACTTCGTCAGTCATAGTGCTCCTTCAAGATGGTTAGGACGGTATCGTCCCCGCACAAACTTCGCGCGCGTTTAAGCCGTGACTACTGCCGGCGTGTCACCCTCGGCCGGGGCAGGGGTTACAGCAGCAGGCGCCTCGACCGGGGCCGCTGCAGGCGTCGGGACGGCCACAGCCGGGGCCGCACTGGCCTTCTTCCGCGACTCGCGAATGGCTTTGATCTTGTCCAGACGCTTCTGCTCCTCATCAATGCGAACGGTCAGGAACTTGATCACCGGTTCGGTCACTCGCAGACGACGCTCCAACTCGTGGATCATCGGCCCATCGCCTTCCAGCGTGAGTAAAATGTACATCCCGTCGTTGAACCCGCGCACCATATAAGCCAGCCGCCTCTTGCCCATGCGGTCAATGCTCTTTACCGAGCCGCCGGAGGTCGTAGTTTGGGTTTCCAGCATTGAAACCAGTTTGTCCAAATCCTCGTCAGCCATATCCGGCCTGACTATGAACATCAATTCATAAGTGCGATTCATTCGTTATCTCCTGCCGCGATTCGCGCGAAATTTCTTTCTTCGCGATCCGCAGCCAAATTCTTATTCCGGTTCTTCCGTTTTCCGGTTGAAGCGGTTCATCGCCACCGCCGGACCTTCTTGCACCATCACCTGCGCGGCTTGCACCGCCGCTTCCAGCATTTCGTCCACCAACTTGAGCTTGGACCGGGGGAAGGGAGCCAATACATAGCGCACTCCATCCCCAATCTTGCGTTCCGGCATGGTGCCCAGCCGGACCCGCAAAAACTCCTGCGTGCCCAACGCTCCAATCACCGACTCCATGCCGTTATGACCCGCCGAACTTCCCCTCTGGCGAACTCGAATCGTGCCCAGCGGCAAGTCCAACTCGTCATAAATCACAATCAACTCAGTGGCCACGTCCACTTCGTATTGCGCCACCAGTTCCCGTACCGCCAGCCCGCTCAAATTCATGAACGTTTCCGGCTTGGCCAGCAGGACAGGTTCGCCTGCAAACTTTGCCCGGGCCGTCAGCGCCCGGCACTGCCGGTTTCTGACTTCCACTCCGCAGTCGCCGGCGATGCGGTCGATCGCCAGAAAACCCAGGTTGTGGGGCGTGAACTGATATTCGATTCCCGGATTTCCCAGTCCTACGATCAGTTTCACGCCTGTGTCCCGTGCGGCAAAAACTACTTCTTATCTTTCTTTTCCTTCTTGTCCTTGTCCTTTTCGCCGGCGTCTTCGCCCTCAGTTTCCTGCTTGCCCTTCTTGATGACTTCCGGTTCGCCCGTCGTAGCTGCTGCTGCCGCCGCTTCCACTTCTGGCGCCGCCACCACTTCTTCCTTGACGGTGACGATGTGGGCTACAGTCTGGTCGGCATCGGTCAAGTACTCGATCTTGTCGCTCTTGGGAAGATCGGAAACGCGCAGCACCGTCCCAAACACCAGTTGCGAAACGTCAGCATCGATGTGTCCCGGAATATCCGCCGGCAAGCACTTGATCTCGACTTCGCGCAACACTTGCTCCATCAATCCCCCCTGCAACTTCACCCCCTCGGCTTCGCCCTGTAGCACGATCGGGACCGTGACGGTCAGCTTCTTGTCCATGGCGATGCGCTGCAGGTCGATGTGCAGCAGCTTGCTTTTAATCGGCTCAAACTGCCAGTCCACGATCATCACCTTGGTCTGTTCGCCTGCTACAGACAAGTCGAAAATCGTGTTGTGGCCGGTCTCCGAATACAGAATCTTGAGCACATGGCGTGGATCCACGCTCAGCGACACGGACTCTTTACCCGCGCCATACACGATTGCCGGGATTTGTCCCGCCATGCGCACCCGCCGCGCCGCGTTCTTGTTGCCCGCTTCGCGCACGGTTGCTTCCAACTGCTTGTTTTCTTTTTGCTTGTCGGTTTGCTTGCTGTCCGTTGCTGTCGCCATAAGTCGTTGTCCTTACAAAAATAGTTTGCTGACCGAGGTCTCTTCGTGGATGGACTGGATGGCCCGTCCAATTAAGCCCGCGATCGATAGCACTTTGATCTTGGTTAAGTCTTTGGCCGCTTGTGACAGCGGGATGGTATTGGTCACCACCACTTCCGTGATGGCCGAATTCATAATGTTCTCTACCGCCGGCCCCGACAGCACCGGATGCGAGGCGCAGGCATACACCGAACTGGCGCCGTTGCTCATCAAGGCTTCCGCCGTCTTTGCCAGCGTTCCCGCCGTGTCAATCAGATCGTCAATCACCAGACAAGTGCGGTCGCGAACGTCGCCGATCACGTGCATCACTTCGGCCACGTTCATCTCCACCCGCCGCTTATCCACAATGGCCAGAGCGGAATCCATCTTCTTGGCGAAAAAGCGCGCCCGCTCCACGCCTCCCGCATCCGGCGAAACTACCGTCAAGTTCGGCAAATTCAACTTCTTAAAATGGTCCACCAACACCGGCGACGCAAACAAATGGTCCACCGGGATATTAAAAAATCCTTGCAACTGCGGCGCATGTAAATCCACCACCAACGCCCGGTCGGCCCCCGCGGTCGTCAGCAGGTCAGCCACCAGCTTTGACGAGATGGGCACTCGCGGCTTGTCTTTCCGGTCCTGCCTGGCATAGCCGTAATACGGAATCACTGCCGTAATCCGCCGCGCCGACGCCCGCTTCAATGCGTCCATCATTAACAGCAGTTCCATCAGGTGCATGTCCACCGGATGACAAGTGGGCTGCATCAGGAAAACATCGAAACCGCGCACGTTCTCCTGTATCTGCACGTACGCTTCGCCATCTTTGAAACGCGTCACCAGCGCCTGGCCGCGGGTCATGCCCAGAAACTGGCAAACCTCTTCGCATAACGGCTCGTTCGCCGTACCGCAAAAAATCTTCAACCGGTCGTCCATCCGGGCGCGCTGCGGCTTGCGTTCCGTTTTCGCGTCAACGCCTGGCAGTTTTTCCGTGGCTGTCGCAATCGTGGTGGACATCGTTTGCTACCTCAAACCGGGAGTCAACGACTCAGCCCTGCTTAACCAAATCAGGGGAGCTTCTTGCGGCCCACTCTCTGATTCCTGTTCCACCAAACAAATTTTGGCTGGGCCGCTAGGATTCGAACCTAGACAAAGTGCTCCAAAGGCACTTGACCTACCATTAGTCGACGGCCCAGTAAACTTTGCCGACCTCCGGGACGTTGCCCCGACCCTAATTCTTCAGCCGGCCAAAAAAGTCTTCTTGCGCAACTGTCCTCGGCTCAGCGTCACGGTGGCTTGCGCCGGTGTGCCACTGCTTACGATTCTGGCTGCTGCACTCGTGGCGTCTTCCCTGGTTCGGAATAAGCCATACAGCGTCGAGCCGGAGCCCGACAAAGATGCATAGACAGAACCTGCACGCCGCAAGGCCTGTTTCAAGTCTCGTAATTCGGGATACTCAGGAAAGACGACTCTTTCGAAGTCGTTTTCGATCCCGGTACGGACAAGGTCGAGAAGCAGGCTCCCAACCCGGCTCCCACCACTTGCAGGAGCACCGGATAGCGTAGATCCAACACTCGACAGTGTACTCACTCTGCCGGCGAACCTTTTAAGTCTATCGGATGCCTGCTCCGCCGTCAATTCCCCGTATTCTTTTGCAGCCCATCGATCCCACTCCGCAAAAGCATGTGGCGTCGCCACACCAATTTCCGGCGTCACCACGACCATCGGGATGGCTGGCAAGTCCGGCAGCGCATAAACATTCTCGCCCCTGCCCACCCCCATCACCGTACCCCCGATTAGGAACAAGGGCACATCCGATCCCACCTCGGCTGCAATCGCCAGCCTGTCTTCGTGACGCAACTGCTTTCCGCTCGCCCGCTCCAAGCCCAAGAGCGTCGCGGCGGCATTGCCTGATGCTCCCCCCAATCCCCCTTGCACCGGCAGTCGTTTCTCAATCTCGATGACGACCTTGGTTTTCAGCTTGAGGGCCTGTAGCACCTTCTCGGCCATCCGCCAGCAGGTGTTGCTCTGGTCGCGCGGGACTCGCGGGTCCGAGCACCGCAGTTCAATCCCCCGGCCACGTTCCAGCGTTATGTGCACCACATCGTGCAGCGCAATGGTTTGGTACACCGTGCGCAATTCGTGAAATCCATCCCGCCGCAAGGGTCCGATGCACAGGCCTAGATTGATTTTGGCGAATGAACGCAGGCTGACTGGCTTCATGCGGGATGATTGTATCGAAGCCAGACTGCATTCTGGAGGCGGAAGCGCGCCTTGCCGTTCGGGGGGGCGTGCCCGGTGCAGCCTCTCCGCGGCACACTCAGGTTCGTTACCGCGCAGATTTTGACCTAGGGCACGCCTTATTCTATCCGGCGCGCCGCCCGTCTCTAGTTTCAGCTTGCCGCCGGCTACGGCGTAATCTCAAAAACCGTGCCGGCTCCAAACGCGCCGCCTGCGCCCGTGACTCCGAACAGGTGGCCGGCCCCGTCCAGAAAGGGGGTGCCCCAAGGGTTGGCTCCGTCGCTGCCTGCAAAAGCGTGTTCCACACTGAACGTCCAGCTTCCATCCGGGTTCGGAATCAGCTTATAAACGGTTCCTAGTCCATAAGTGCCGCCGATAGAAGTGGTGCCATAAAGGTTGCCAGCTGTATCGCGCACCAGTTGGCTGGCCGGCATGCCTCCGTCTCTATTGACCCTGAACTGATGCAACACCCGGTAGCTCCAGGTATCGCTCGGACCGGGTGTCAGTTCAAAGACAACGCCGGAGTTGTCGACTCCTCCGCTCTCGGTCGCTCCGAACAAATTGCCGCGGTCGTCGAAAATCAATCCTATGACGGCAGGATCCGATCCGCCAATGCCACCGTCGAACCTGTGGATGACTTTCAATGTCCACTTGCCATCCGCGCTGGGTATCAGCTTGAAGACAATTCCGCAAATTCCCACTGGATCACAATATCCGGGCACGTGATTTCGTGTAGTCCCGTAGAAGTTCCCTGCATCGTCTGGGATCAAGCCCGACCACGAGGCGCATGCCGGTTTGCCCGTGAAGGAGTAAATCACAGAGAAGGTCCACTTGTTAGCAGACCCTGGCGTCATTTTAAATAGCGACCCGCATTCATGGTACGCCCCGCCCGAAGAGTTCCCGTACAAATTGCCTTTCGCATCGAAGTACGGTGTGGTGTAGGGACCCTGTCCATCGCGTCCCGCGGTAAAACTATGGATCACGCTCTGCGTCCAGCCCCCGCTTGAATCGGGAGTTAACTTGAAAAGTACACCCCAGTTATAAGTGCCGCCCTGATAAGTGTGCCCATAAATATTGCCTGCCGCGTCGAAAGCGAGGGAGCCCCAATTGGGTCCGCCCCCATCGTTCCCACCAGTGAAGTTGTAAATCACAGCCTGGGTCCAGCTTCCGTCGGCGTTCGGGCTCAGCTTGAAGACGACACCCTGGTCGAACGTCCCGCCTAGGAGAGTAGTGCCGTACATAGTGCCTGCCTGGTCAAGCAGCAAGCCCTCGCGTGGCTGGGAACCATCGACCCCGCCCGTGAATGAATAAAGAACCTTCTCACTACTGATGCCTGCCGCAGCGGAAACCAGCATCAGAGTAGTCCCAACAACGACCAGAGCCGCGCTCGCCGCTCTTAAAGACTTTCTCCAATTCATAAACATTCCTCTTTTCACTTGAGTTAAATACGAGGATTCTAGGCGTGACCGCTCGTTTTGTCGGTGATGTTCAGCACGATATCCTGTGACAAAAGGGCTCGGCTCTAGCCGTTTAACCCGGTGCATTGGTTGACCGAGGCGGTTTAGTAAAGGATCGATGCCGAAGGTCTCGCAACGAGGCCATCCGCACCCTAAATCCGTCATTCTCGGATTCCAGAGTATTAAACGGCAAACCTCATTGCACTGGAGTTGCTGAGAGATGGTTATGATCTGGAATTCATTTCTCACAAGCCAAAAATGAAGACTCAGGGGACGATGAGCCGGCTGCCGCCGTCCTGCCCGGACGCCTGCACTCCGCTCTTCTCCGGAAACTGCTGCAACAGAAAGTCCACGAAAGCTCTGGACTTGGGCCTGCCGTTGCTCCTCACCAGCGCGGTCCGCAGCAGGAACACCACCGTCTTCAAAACGTCCTCGTCGCGGAGTCGCGCCGCGCCCAGTTGCTGCTGCTCCGCCTGACGGAACTCGTCCACCATCCTGCCGATTTCCTGGGTGATTCGCTGGTGAGCGATATTCGTCGTCGGGGTTTCGTAGTACAGGCTGGAATTCACCAGGGTCCGGTAGCGCTCCGCCAGGGATATCAGCGAGTCAGTCAGGTCGCGGTCCACCAGCGCGCGATCCTGCCGCACGCTCTTGACCAGCGCATACGCCAATCCTGTAATTAAATGTTCGTGCCGACGCGAGAACGCATCATCCAATTCCACCTGCCAAAAAAATTCTTTGGCATCGTACTCCTCGGCCCGCCGCGGCTTCTCGTGCGCTCTGGCTTGCTGCAAATACACGCAGTCCGACGGGCAATCCAGAGTCACCTCGCGCTGCTCGCCGCAACACTGCGGGCACATACGCCCGTGGATGGCGGGGCAAAACCGCTTTTCTTTCCGCTCATTGCAAATCGCACAACTCACGCACACACTCCTGAGACCTTGGCATCACTGCTTTGTCGATCACCCGCTTGGTGATCACTGTCGGCATCACTGCTTTGTCGATCACTGCTTTCGCAACAATGCTTTTTAATCATTGCCTTGATTTGCCGAAGGAGAACCTGCATTAGAGGGACCTGCAATTCTTGCACAAATTTGTCATCCTGAGCGCAGCGAAGGACCTGCTTTAAACCCTATGCCCCCTGTAGTGGTAAAAGCCTTTGCCCTATTGCGACCTGTGCCGGTCTTGAAACTTGAAACTCGAAACTCGAAACTGCTTTTGTCATCCCGAGCGCAGTTGCATTTCGCAAACAAACTGGTAGTGACGCGGGGACCGGTCACTCACCCACTCCGAAACCGGCCGATCATGTCCGCTCTGCCCCGCGGAAACCGAAAAACACGGGCAATACCAAGCTTTTCAACCGACGACCTCGCTCAACCATGCTGTTTACGGGTATGTCCAACCATGTACCTTCTGGATAACCGCTAAAAATGCGGTGATTATTATGTTTTTTCCACAGGATAGGGGTATAAGATGCGTCGATAGGGCACAAATCAAGCAATTCCATTTCAAGAGGAGGATTCATGGCTTCTGGCATGACCAAAACTCAACTCACTCGTCACCTGGCTGAAAAGCTCGAACTCCCTAACAAGACGGTGGCATCGTTCCTGGAACAACTGGCCGACGTCGCTGTGAAGGAAACTAAAAAGAACGGCGTGTTTGTCGTTCCCGGCTTGGGCCGTCTGGTGAAGGCGCAGCGCAAGGCCCGCATGGGACGCAACCCGCAAACTGGCGAACCGATCCAGATCAAGGCCAAGACCGTCGTGAAGTTCCGCGTCGCCAAAGCCGCCAAAGATGCGATCGCGCCCCCCAAGGCCAAATAGTTTCAGACACTTCCGCTCAATGGAAAAAGGCCGGCTGGCATAGCTGGCCTTCGTTTTCTGCTCGACTTGCTGCACACCGCCTGCGAACCGCCGTCTATCCCAGCAGCTTGGCCGCTTCCTTCGCGTAGTAGGTCAGGATAACGCTCGCCCCCGCCCGCCGGATCGAGAGCAGCGACTCCATCATCACTCGCTCCCGCTCAATCCAGCCATTGGCCGCCGCCGCTTCGATCATGGCGTACTCGCCTGACACCTGATAGGCCGCCAGCGGCAAATCAAAGCGCTGGCGCGCCGC
>JBBQVN010000100.1:0-13099 GCA_038211475.1 Terriglobales bacterium
CTCGCCTTTTGCATTGCGCAAATCCACCGGCACCAGCTCTTCCTGGATTCGTCCCGCCTTATACGCTTCATCGGCGGCTTGCTGCGAGCGGATGGCGAATTCATCCTGCGCCTGCCGTGTAATTCCCTGCTGCTCGCCGTAGAGCTCGGCGGTATTGGCCATGTACAGCCCGCACTGGCTGTCTAGCAGCGCCACCATCAGAGAATCTTCCAGCTTGCCGCCCGCCGCCAGCGTAAATCCGTCGCGACCGCGAATCGTGAACGGAGCCTGCGACATTGCTTCCATCCCGCCAGCCAGCACTATGTTGGCCTCGCCAAGCTGAATCATCTGCGCCGCGTTGACGATCGACTGCATCCCGCTGCCGCACAACCGGTTCACCGTAAGCGCCGGCGTCTCAATCGGCAGCCCCGCCTTCAGCCCCACATGGCGCGCCCCGTAAATCGCGTCGCCGGAGGTCTGCTGTGCGTTGCCAAACACCACGTGATCAAAATCACCAGGTTCGAGCCCGGCGCGCGTGATGGCCTCCTTCGCCGCGATTGCGCCGAGTTCCTGCGCCGTAAAGTTTTTGAGCTTCCCGCAATAGCGTCCAAACGGCGTTCGTGCGCCGCTTACGATGGCAATATCCTGAGGCTTAAGCATGATTTCCTTATCAAAAATGAACTGGGAATTTTGCATCAACGAAAACTCGCGACCCGGAACCAGACCGGATCCCGCGCCCCAACCAAACCATTTAGTCTAGCAGCGCAGAAGTGCCCCGCGCCAATTAACACCGCTGCACGGCCCAACTAGTGCCGTCGACACTTTCGGCGGCCAACCTGGCGACCTCCTCACCCTCCCCATCTGCTAAACTTTAGAGTTTTCGCGTGAGCCCTCCGCTCACCCAAGGGGACACTTTCATGCCGGCCATCAAGTTTAAGGGCGTTGATTTTATCGAGTTCGATTCTTTGCTCACTGACGACGAGCGCCTGGTCCGCTCCACCGCGCGCCAATTCATTGAAGACAACCTCATCCCCATCATCGAAGAATGCAACCGCGCCGGGCGTTTTCCACGCGAACTGGTCAAGCCCATGGGACAACTTGGCTTCTTCGGCGCGTCCCTCAAGGGCTACGGCTGCGCCGGCATGAACAATGTTGAGTACGGCCTGGTCACGCAGGAACTCGAGCGCGGCGACTCCGGTGTGCGCAGCTTCGTCAGCGTGCAGTCGGCGCTGGTGATGTATCCCATCTACACCTTCGGCAGCGACGAACAGAAAAATACCTGGCTCCCCGCCATGGCCAAAGGCGAAAAACTGGGATGCTTCGGCCTGACCGAACCGGATTTCGGCTCCAACCCCGGCGGCATGCGCACTCGCGCCCGTAAATCCGGCAACGAATACATACTCAACGGCGAAAAAATGTGGATCACCTCCGGCTCCATAGCCGATGTCGCCATCATCTGGGCCAAGTTGGACGACGAAGGCGACAAGATCCGCGGATTCCTCGTCGAGACCGACCGCCCCGGCTTCAAGGCCGACGACATTCACGGCAAGTGGTCGCTGCGCGCTTCGGTCACCTCGGGCCTTTCGCTGCAGGATGTGCGCATCCCCGAATCGAACCTGCTGCCCGGCTCCGGCGGCCTGAAGTCTCCGCTGATGTGCTTAAACCAGGCGCGCTACGGCATTGCCTGGGGAGCAGTCGGCGCTGCCATGGCCTGCTACGATTGCGCTCTTCAATACGCGCTACTGCGCAAACAGTGGCGCGACCAGCCCATCGCCTCGCACCAATTGGTGCAAGACAAACTCACCTGGATGATCAGCGAGATCACTAAAGCGCAACTGTTGGCGTTGCAAGTGGGCAAGCTGAAGGATGCGGGCAAGGTCAAGCCGCACCACATCTCCATGGCCAAGCGCAACAATGTGTGGATGGCCTTGGAGTGCGCCCGCCTCTCCCGCGACATTCTGGGCGCGAACGGCGTAGCCGACGATTACCCCATCATGCGCCACATGATGAACCTGGAGTCGGTGAAGACCTACGAAGGCACCCACGACATCCACTCGCTCATCATCGGGCAGAGCGTGACCGGAATCGACGCGTTCTAGTATCGAGAAATACCAAACTTGAGGGTTTCTTAGGAGCAGGTGTCCAGTTTCCTATTGAAGCGTGGTGCCGAAATTGCCGCGCACGTCCAAAAAGCTGTACAGCTACGCAACTATATTGCACATTATTTGCAACACGCTGATTATGGGACACTTACGAGGCTTACTCTGCCTCAATGGATTGGAACTCGTTTCCCAACCCCGAAATCGGCATCACGATCGTCGCGTACAAGCCCCTGCAGGTTGATTCTGGAGCCCGTGGCGCGACGAGAGAGCTTCAGGTGGCAGTTGTGGTCATCTGGACTATTCTAGAGGCTCAGAACGCATTTAAACGCCAAATCCAAAAAGCAGTGCATATTTTACACGGTTAGGACACATAGCTTTTGGAATAACGATTTCACTCTCCCAGTGGGCGTTTTGGCAAAAACATTCAGCACGCTTAGCATCTCCTGTCCTCAGCCAATTGTCCCCGTAACACGCCAGCCGGATTTGACGCTCGCAGTAGTATGGTTTGGCATTATCGGCGACGCTCCCCATCATGGCCTATCTGGTTCGACGACTACTGCATACGCTGTTCCTGCTGATGGGCGTCTCCATGCTGTCGTTTCTTTTCCTGCAACTCGCGCCGGGCGACTACGTCAGCGAGATGCTGCTGAACCCTCAGGTCTCGCCCCAGACGATCGCGGCCATGCGGACGCAATACGGACTGGACCGCCCGCTGCCGGTGCGCTATTTTGATTGGGTCAAAGCCGTAGCCCACGGCGATCTGGGATATTCCTTCGCTTACAACTTGCCGGTTGCGTCTCTGCTCGGGGCGCGCGCGCGCAACACACTGTTTCTGACCATCTCGGCCGCTGTGCTGGCCTGGCTGTTGGCGCTGCCTCTTGGCGTGTTAGCGGCGGAACAGAGGGGCGGCTGGTACGACTGGGTTCTCGGGATGGGCACGTCCACTTTGTTGTCCACTCCCGATCTACTTTTGCCGTTGGTGCTATTGATTTTCGCGGTGCGTAGCGGACGATTTCCTGTGGGCGGCATGACCTCGCTCGACTATTCAGATCTCTCCGCAGCCGGAAAGTTGCATGACCTGGTCTCGCATGCCGCCTTGCCCGTCATTGCGCTAGCGCTCACCACGCTTCCCGTGCTGGTTCGCCACGTACGCGCCAGCGTACTCGATGCCATGGCTACTCCATCGCTGCTTACCGCGCGCGCCTATGGCATCCGCAAGAACGGCATCCTCTTGCGGCACACGCTTCGACTTGCAGCCAATCCGATCATCACCCTCGGAGGCCTCTCCATTGCGACGCTACTCAGCAGTTCCCTGCTGGTGGAAGTGATCATGAGCTGGCCGGGGCTGGGGCCGATGCTGTTGGAAGCCATCCTGGGCCGCGACTTCTATGTGGTGATCGGAGCGGTCATGTTTTCGACCGTGTTGCTGACCTTAGGAAATCTCACCGCGGACGCGCTGCTTTACGTGGTGGACCCGCGAACTCGAGTCCGGCCTTGATGCGCCATATTGATCGCCAACTGGATGCGCCATATTTGATGCGCCATAAAAGAACAATCCGGTGGCTGGTGGGTTTCTTGCTGCTGCTGCATCTAGCGGCATTGCTGGCCGGATTCCTCGCGCCGTATTCACCCACTGCGCAAAATCGGGAGTTTCCCTATGCGGCGCCGACGCGCATCCATTTTGTGGATGCCAGCGGCCACTTCCATCTGCGACCGTTCGTGTACGGCATGGAGCAATCGAGCGGCGACCGCCAAATCTACACAGCAGATTCCGCGAACGTCCACTCCCTGCGTTTCCTGGTTCGCGGTGAGGGCTATTCGTTGGCAGGTTGGTGGAAGAGCAACCTGCATCTTTTCGGTGTGGACGCACCCGGCAAAGTTTTTCTTTTAGGGACGGACGCCTACGGCCGCGACCAATTTTCGCGGCTATGGTTTGGCAGCCAGATTTCTCTGGTTACGCCGCTGGTGGCAACCGTCATCTCGCTCGGGATGGGGGTGACTCTTGGCGCTATGGCCGGCTTTTGGGGCGGGTGGGTGGATGAGGTAATCATGCGAATCGCCGAACTCTTTCTGGCGATTCCCTGGCTGTATCTTCTGTTCGCGGTACGCGCCGCGCTGCCTTTGAGTATTTCCCCGGTGGGCGCTTTCTTGCTGCTGGTCACCTTAATCGGAACCGTCGGTTGGGCTCGTCCCGCGCGCTTGATCCGCAGCGTGGTGCTGACGACACGCCAGCAGGATTTTGTGTTGTCGGCACGGGCCGCGGGCGCCAGCTCCGGATCGATTCTCCGTCAGCACATCCTCCCGCAGACTTGGGGAGTGGTGGTGACCCAGGCCGCAATCTTGATTCCGCAATACCTGCTCGCCGAAGTTACGTTGTCGTTTCTGGGCATCGGCGTTCCCGAGCCCACACCGAGCTGGGGAAATATGGCGGGATCAGTCCAGCAATACTCGATTCTGACGAGCTACTGGTGGATGCTGGCGCCGGTGATGGTGATCATTCCAGTGATGTACGTTTATGATCGTCTTGCCGCAGCGCTGCATGAGCCAGTAAAATCCTCCGCATAGGCCGACGGCGCAGCTGCGAAAGAGCGCAGTTCAACCAGCAATGAGAAAACTTCGTCTGATTGTCCTGCTGTACGTACTGGCCGGAGCAGCGGCGTACGGGTTCGCCTCGCCTCCGAAAGATCATGCCACGCCTGAAGATCTGCTCACCACCCACAACCCAGTCGGACGCCGGGGCGGGCGGCTGGTGGTATCGCAGCATGCGGAAGCGAAGACTTTGAACCCGGTGCTGGCAGTGGACCGCCCTTCCCGGGAAGTGTTGGGAATGCTGAATGCGGACCTCATCCACATCAACCGCCTGACTCACCGAACCGAATCGGCATTAGCGAAATCGTGGAAGGTTTCGCGCGACGGCAAGCAGTACACGTTGCAGCTCCGGCGGGGAATCCGTTTTTCTGACGGTGAGCCCTTCGACTCTCAGGATGTGACGTTTTCTTTCCAGGTCTATCTGGACAAAAAATCAAATTCCTCGCAGCGCGACCTTCTGATGATCGGGGGCAAGCCGATTGAAGTGGCAGCGCTGGGCCCTTATGCGGTGCGCGTGACTCTGCCGCAGCCTTACGCCGCCGGAGACCGACTATTTGATGGGATCGCCATGCTGCCGCGGCATCTGCTGGAGCAGGGCTATCGTGAAGGTAAGCTCGGGCAGGCATGGCCATTGACGGCGACGCCAGCGCAAATCGCCGGGCTTGGCCCCTTCCGGCTGAAGCAATACACTCCCGGGCAGCAGATCGCTCTCGAGCGCAATCCGCATTATTGGAAAGCAGATTCCAAAGGCAATCGCCTGCCCTATCTTGATGACCTGGTGTTCCTGGTGCTGCCGACCGAGAATGCGGAATCCCCGCGATTCCAGGCGGGGGATACCGACATTATCAGTCAGGTCGGCGTAAAACTGTTTGAAGACTTGGGCAAGGACGCGAGCCAGAAATACCGCCTGCAGGATGCTGGGCCGGGATTGGAATACAACTTTCTCGTGTTCAACTTGAATGACGATGTAGCAGGTCGGCTTCCTGCAATTGAACGCGAGCAAAAGTGGTTCAAAGATCTCGCGTTTCGCAAAGCGGTATCGCAAGCGGTGGATCGGCAAGGGGCAGTCAATTTGGTGTACCGTGGCCGGGGCACGGCATTGGCATCCCACGTGACGCCGGGAAACCCAGCATGGATGGATTCTCGCTTGCAGCCCCGTCCTGCCTCACCGGAGCAAGCCCGAAAGTTGTTGGCGTCGGCCGGGTATGGATGGAATTCTGAAGGCTTGCTGCACGACCGCGCTGATCAAATGGTAAAGTTTTCCATCCTGGTGAGTTCCAACAACCAGCAGCGCACTGTCATCGCCAATTTGATTCAGCAGGATCTCACAAAGCTGGGAATGCAAGTGACTGTGGTTCCGCTGGAATTTCGGAGCTTCGTGCAACGGGTGTTGGAGACCCACAACTACGAAACCGCGGTGATGGGCTTCGCCAGTGGTGATACGGATCCCAACGGCGAGATAAATTTCTGGCTGTCGAGCGGGTTCAACCATTTCTGGAACCTTGGCCAAAAGAAGCCGGCCACCGACTGGGAGGCCGAGATCGATGGCCTGATGGAGAAACAGCTGACTACACGCGATCAGAAGGCGCGCAAGAAACTCTACGACAGGGTGCAGCAGATCGTGGCGGAGGAATTGCCGATCGTGGTCATTGCGAGCCCGCATATTCTGGTCGGAAGCAAGTTGAAGCTGAAGAATTTCGAGCCAGCGATCCTGGGGCCCTATACGCTGCACAATGTCGAAGAGCTATTCTGGGAAGAGTAGCGGCGCGAGGACCCATGGTGCGGGATCTTGGAAGTGGAGATCGGGAAGCGCCAGAGTTGCACTGGGCGGATGCGCATTTGGTGCGCGAGTGCCTGACCGGAAACGATCGCGCCTGGGCTGCCTTGATTCAGCGTTATAAGCGGCTCATCTATTCCGTTCCGGTGAAATATGGCGCCAGCCCTGAAGATGCCGCCGACATCTTCCAGTCGGTCTGTCTGGAGATGTTTTCGCAACTCTCCAAATTACGCAAAGTGGATTCGTTAAAGTCGTGGCTCATCACCGTGGCCGCCCATCAGTCCTTACGTTGGAAGCATCGGCAGCGGCCGGGCGATGTAGAGTTGGACGCTCCCAACGAACAGGACGTGCCGCTGACGTTGAAGGCCTCGGAGATCCTGCCGCCGCAAGTTCTGGAAGAAGTGGAACGGGAGCAAACCCTTCGAGAAGCCTTGAGGAAATTGCGCCCGCGCTGTGTGGAACTAGTGAAGCTGCTATTTTATGAACAACCCCCTTTGCCCTACGCGCAAGTCGCAGAGCGCTTGGGAATCGCCACCGGTTCCATCGGCTTCATCCGCAACCGTTGCCTTAAGAGCCTGCAAAATATTCTGACCAAGATGGGATTTTGAAGCGATGTCGGCTGTAAAAACGGGGAGCCGCACCGATTGGATCGAGCAGATATCCCTGAGTGACAACGAAAAGACGCGCCGTCGGCTACTACAGCGGCATGCAGTTCGCGGCGGCAATGGAAACGTCGACCGCCTCTACTCCGAAGTCGTGCGTCTGGCTCGCATGGACCTGCGCCGGGCCAGTCGCGTGGCGCAAGCGTTGCAATGGCTGGCAGCGGATCTGCAAGAAAATTACGGCAACGCGCAAAGTCTGCGAGCGCAAGGTCACATTTCCTATCTGTCCGGCAATTACCGTGAATCGGTGGGACACCACCAGGCTGCCCTTACACTGTTCCAGTCGATGGGGATTGAACTGGACTCCGCTCGAGCCATGATGAATCAACTGCAGCCCTTGATTTACCTGGGGGAGTACAAGCCAGCTCTGGATTTGGCGGAAAAGGCGCGGGCTATTTTTCATCGACTGGGAGACGAAGTTCGGCTGGCCCGGCTAGACACCAACATGGGCAACATTCTTTACCGCCAGGACCGCTTCGCCCGGGCGCTCGAACTCTATCGCCGCGCCTACAAGGTCCTCGTCGAACGCGGCGATACTCAGGATGTCGCCATCGTATTGCGCAACATGGCGGTGTGTTACATCAGCCTCAACCGTTTCGACCAGGCACTGGAAACCTATCGGGAAGCCCGCGACCATTGTGAACGGCACGGTCTAGCGCTGCTAACCGCCGAGTGCGATTACAACATCGCGTACCTGCACTACATTCGCGGTGAATACACAAAAGCCCTGGAACTATATGGCATCACGCGCGCCCTATGCGAAGGGCTTTCTGATCCTTACCACTGTGCACTGTGTGATTTAGACCAGTCGGAACTTTATGTGGAACTCAACCTGAGTGAGGAAGGGCAAGTACTGGCCCGAAAAGCCTGCGAGGGATTTGAGAAATTGGGAATGGGGTACGAAGCCGCTAAGGCGGTCACTTTTGAGGCCCTTGCCCTCAGCCAGCAGCGCGAGACCAAACGAGCGCTGGAGATGTTCCGCCGGGCGCGGTCGATGTTCAAGCAGGAATCGAATGAAGTCTGGCCTGCGGTGATCGATATCTGCTGCGCAGCGGTCTTGATTGAGGCGGAAGACTATCGCAAAGCCCGGCAACTCTGCGAATCCGCGCGGACATACTTCAGCAATTCCCCGCTAGTCACCCGTACCGCAGTTTGCGAACTGTTGCTGGCCAAACTGGATCTGCAGGCAGGCAGCTTGCAGAATGCTCTCGACCACTGCAACCGTGCCTTGGACCTGCTGGCCGGCGCCGAAGCCCCCGCCATCGAATTCCAGGCAAATTTCATGCTGGGCTCGGTGCAGGAAGCCCTTGGTCTGGAAGACGCCGCCTATTTGTCTTATCTGAATGCCCACCGCTATCTGGAGGGGCTGCGCAGCCACTTGGTGGGCGAAGACTTCAAGATCGCCTTTCTCAAAGACAAGCTGAAGGTCTATGAAAATCTGGTGTGCTTGTCGTTACGACCGCAGGTCGGGCAGCGCGGTCCAGAATTAGCCTTCGATTTCATTGAGCGCGCGAAATCGCGAAGCCTGGCCGACCTGATTAGTTCCAGTCTGCATGCGGTGCTTCCCAAGTCAGAACGCAGCCAGGGCATGGCCGATCAGGTGAAAGAACTGCGCGAACAATTGAGCCTGGCTTACCGTCACGCTCAGCAAGAAGAAATGAAGGGCGAGAGCGGAGGGGCAGAGCGAGCCATCAAACTGCGCGCCAAGTCCCGCGCCTACCAAACCAAGTTCGATCGGGTCTTCACTCGCCTGGGCACCAGCGAACGCGAGTATACCGCTCTGGTAAATGCGGGCACCGTCTCCCTGGAAACGATTCGCTCCACCATCCCACATGATTCCATGCTCTTGGAGTATTACCAGGCGCGAGGCATTCTCTACGTCTGCCTGCTGACCCGCACCAGCCTGGAGGTTGTGCCACTGGGGCCGGCTGCCCCAGTGCGCGAAATTTTTCGCTTCCTTCAGTTTCAACTCTCAAAATTTCGTTTGGGCCAAAGTTACCTGGACCGTTTCCAGAACACGATTCGCGACGCCACCGACGACCACTTGCAGGAGTTGCACCGGCGATTGGTGACGCCCATCCGGCAGCAGCTTCGCACCAGTCATCTCATCGTGGTTCCGCATGGTTTCCTGCACTACCTGCCGTTCCATGCCTTGCAGCACGAGGGCCGCTACCTGATTGATGACTTTTCGCTCAGTTACGCGCCCAGCGCCAGCGTGTATGCGCTGTGTGCGCTGCGTCCCGCTTCGCCGTACCGGCAATCGCTGGTGTTGGGCATCCCAGACCGCTTCGCCCCGTACATCAGCGATGAGGCCCGTGCAGTGGGGGACATTCTGCCTAACGCCCGGGTTTGTCTGGGCGAGGGAGCCACGCGCGAGGTGCTGTGGGAGTTCGCGCCCCGCAGCCGCTTTGTGCACATCGCCACCCACGGGCTGTTCCGGCAGGACAACCCGATGTTTTCCTCAATCCGCCTGGGGGGATCGGAATTGAATCTTTTTGACCTCTACCGGCTGCGGCTCTCCTCAGAACTGATCACCTTGAGCGGCTGTGGTACGGGGCTCAATGTGGTGGTGGGCGGAGATGAACTGCTGGGCTTGGTTCGCGGCCTGCTCTACGCCGGAACTCAGGCCCTGATGGTGACGCTATGGGAAGTGAACGATGCCAGCACTAGTGAATTCATGCAGGCGTTTTATCGCTGCCTTTCCACCGAGCCCAATAAAGCTCTGGCCCTGCGAAAAGCCATGAAATCGGTACGGGAGAGCAATCCGCTGCCTTACTACTGGGCGCCATTCGTACTGATCGGCAAGTATGATTCGGCCCCCCAAAAATAAATCGCACCCACCCTATATTTTTTCCGCTTCACTCAGCCCTACTAGATTGTAGCTGCGGATGGACGGCCAAATGGCTGCCGTCCGCAGCCCTCCCCCGTGCGATACGAACTGTGAGCAGAGCTTTATAAGCGAGCCACAGCCGACGCCCGAGCGGAGGATCAAAAGTAATTCCTTAGGGGGAAAGCGGAATGAGTAGGATTTTGGTTGTAGAGAACGAGCCTCATCTGAGTCGGACCCTGGTTGGCAACCTGACCCAGGTTCGGCATGAGGTTCATGAAGCTCGCGGGGTAGCGGAGGCTCATCGCATTCTCGCTGCCAGCACATTTGACGTAGTCTTTACCGCCCAGGACTTTCCTGACGGGAGCGGGCTGCAGGTACTTGCCGCTACTCGCAATATCGATACAACAATTTCCGTAATTTTTCTAACTGCGAATGGCAACCCGGAAAGGGCTACTGCCAGCCTGAGACAAGGGGCTTTCGATTCACTGGCGAAGCCTTTTCAGCCGGGCTTGGTGCGAGTGGCAGCTGAACGTGCAGCCGAGCGAACGCGATTGCTGCGGGAAAATAACTTTCTGAAAGGCACCGTGGAGCGCAACGGCAACACTTCCGATTTGTGTGGCAAGAGCATGGCCATGCAAACCATCCGGCAAGGCATCGCACGCGTGGCTTCGACCTCAGCGACGGTATTGATTAGCGGCGAAGCTGGGACTGGCAAAGAACGGGCAGCCCGCGCCATCCACGAAAACAGCCAGCGAGCCAACCTGCCCTTCGTCCCGGTGAATTGTGCCTCGTTGCCGGCGGATCTGCTGGAAAGAGAATTGTTTGGCTACGAGAGAAATTCATTTCCCGGGGCCGATCAGGGCCGCCCGGGCCGCATTGAGACCGCCCACCTGGGTACGTTGTTCCTGGATGAACTAGGCGAGATTTCCGCCACCGTACAGAGCAAGTTGCTGAGCGTGTTAACCGAAGGCCAAGTGTTTCGATTGGGGTCATCCAAGGCGCGCTTGGTGGATGTGCGGGTGATCGCCTCGACGCACAACAATCTGGCCCAATTGGTGAAGAGAGGCTCTTTTCGCGAAGATCTTTACTACCGCCTGGCAGTCGTACCGCTGTACCTCGCTCCTTTGCGGGATCGACGCGAGGATATTCCGGACCTGTGCAATCTGTTTTGCCGGCTCATCGCCGACGACCTGAGCCTAACTCGGCGCCGGCTCAGTCCCGGTGCGGTGAAGGTATTGCAGGAATACAGCTTTCCGGGAAATGTCCGTGAATTACGCAATCTGATTGAACGTGCCTTTCTGCTGTCAAGCGACTTGGAAATCGGGCCCGAGTGCTTCCCTTTGTTCAACCATTCGGCGGACAAGTCCGCGGCGGAGCATGAGAACCCTTCGAATGCAGCGGTGGCGGGCCACTCTGGCAGCGTAGCGAGTTTCAACCTTCCGCAATATCTGGAAAAGCTGGAGGCGAAATTAATCGCTTCGACTCTGGCTTCTACCAGCGGGGCGCAAGCTGAGGCAGCGCGGAGGATGGGAGTGTCGCGAAGTGTTCTGGCTTACAAACTGAAGAAATATGGGATTCGGCCAGAACTGGTTCCGAATGTGCCGGCACAGCCGGGCGCGAAGGGATTCGAGTCGAGTGCGATCAGCTTGCACTAACTCCACGCAACGGCGCCAGGAGTAATACGCAGGCCAAATAGCAAAACCGAGCTTTGCAACACCCAGGTTTATACTTCCCGTGGCCTTTTCGAGGAAGCAGCAAAGAACGGGCCGCCCAGACTCAAGCTGGCACTTAGACAAGGCCAGTCGAAAGGAGTTCGTCTTGACACATTTTGAAGATATCCGGTGGCTTGACTACGTGCGCGGAGTAATGCCCGAGGCGGAACGAGCCGCTCTACAAAACCACTTGCGGTCGGAGTGCAAACCCTGTGGCTCAACTGCGCGCCTTTTTGAAAAAATGTATGCCACAGCTCAAAGCGAGGCCGCCAGCGAAGTTCCCGAAGCGGTGGAACACCTGGCGACTGCGATTTTCGCCCAGTATAGCCGAAAGCCCCTTCCGCCATTACGCCGAGTGTTGGCCAAGCTGATCTTCGATAGTTTCCAACAGCCGGTTCCCGCCGGCATGCGTTCGTATGGAAACATCACTCGCCAGGCTCTCTACGACGCCGGGGACTACAGCGTTGATTTGCGCATGGAGCAGGAACGCGGCTCGATTTCCCCGGTTTTGGTTGGCCAGGTTGCCAGCCGCACCGATCCTGGCCGCGCGATGGCCTACCTGCCGGTGGTGCTGATGTCGGGACGGCAGATTGTCAGCCGTACCGCCACCAACGGCTTTGGCGAATTTCAGATGGAATTTCGCGCCAAGAACCCCTTGCGCGTCTGCGTGCCCATGGAAAAAACGGGCGAACAGATCGAGGTGCACTTGAAAGAGTGGCTCGCCGTAAAGTGCTAACCGCGGCGCTCGGACCAGCCGGTTTGAATTCTTGCATTTCTCGCCGAGCGCTATACCTTTCGCTCCAATCCAGTCTAGTGCTGTTCACAATCTTCTTCCAGAAGGTGGAGGTCTACCAATGAGCCGGAATCGGAATTGGTTCTCGTGGTTGCTACTCTCGCTGTTGTTCGTTAGCTTGCCCGCAGCGGCGCAAACCCGCCTGATCCTGCGACTGTCACCGCAGTCCTCCATCAGTGAAGTCGCCCAGACCTACGGCCTCACAGTCATCCATCCCATTAGCAACTCCAACCACGTATACGTCGTCGTCGCCTCCAAGTCCGCCGCGGAAATCCGGAGCGAATTCAAGGGCGATGGGCGGATTCTCGGCGTTGAACTCGAGCAGAAGGCTACCCTTCCTGAAGTCGCGCAGTCGACAGGGGCGATTCTCGACCAGTCCACCGGCGCGATTCTCGATCAGTCCACTGGCGCGATTCTGGACCAATCGACGGGTGCGATCTTGGATCAGTCCACCGGTGCGATTCTCGACGGCGCTACCCCAAAACCAATCGGGGCCGCGGGCGGCGTCCAACCTAATCAATCCACGGGCGCGATCCTCGATCAATCTACCGGTGCGATTCTCGACCAATCGACGGGTGCGATCCTGGATCAATCCACCGGCGCGATTCTCGATCAGTCCACTGGCGCGATTCTCGATCAGTCTACCGGCGCGATT
>JBBQVN010000101.1:0-13094 GCA_038211475.1 Terriglobales bacterium
GCCCTGCTGGCGCAGCACCTGCAAGACTCGGAGGCCCGCCTCACTCAAGTCATGACCGCGGCCGCTTCCGAGGAACGCAATGAGTTCGGCCGGAAGAAATCCCGGGCTGGTTAGTTGCAGTGAGTAGTTGAAACGGAGGAATCTCATGATTTCCGCATCGACGAAGGCAAGCATGTCTCGGACATTTGGCTCCGCCCTCTCCCTCGCTCTTCTCGCGCTCCTGCTCAGCCCGTTGGCCGCGCAGGTCAACACTTCGATCGAGGGCCGCGTCTTCGACTCCACCGGCGCGGTCCTCTCCCAGGCCACGGTCACGGCGCTGAACACTGCCACTGGCGCCAGTCACACCGTGACCGCCACCGCCAATGGCGAATACCAGCTCTCCGCCCTGCCTCCCGGCGAATACACGGTGAGCGCCGAGCATAGCGGCTTCAAGAAAAGCGTCAAGAAGATTCAGCTTGAGGTCGGCGCGGCCGGCCATCTCGATTTCAGCCTCCCCGTCGGCCAGGTGACCCAGGAAGTCGAAGTGCAGGACGTCGGCGCGGTTGCCGAGCCCACCCGCACCATGGTCAGTTCCGTCATTGACCAGCAGAAAATCCAGGACTTGCCCGTCAATGGCCGTCAATTCATTGACTTCGCCCTGCTCGCTCCCGGCGTCAAGATCGGCGACACCACCTCGGGCGGCACCGACGTCATCATCGAGCCGGTCACTAAGCTCTCCTTCGCCGGACAGAACATCCACTACAACTTCATCGCCGTCGATGGCGCGGACAACATCTCCACTGCCTCAGGCGTGCAAAAGTACACCCCGTCGCAGGAAGCGGTCCGCGAATTCCGCGTCATCAACAGCAGTTACAGCACTGAGTTCGGACGTGCCGTCGGCGGAATCGTCAACATCATCACCAAAAGCGGTACCAATACGCTTCACGGCTCCGCCTATGAATATTTCCGCAACGACAAGCTCGACGCCGGCAGCCTGCTGGCTTCCTCCGACCCCGCGTCCTGCACCGTTCCCGGTGACTTGACCTCCGGCGGCTGCAAAAAACTTAACAAGCTGCGACAGAACCAGTACGGTTTCACCCTCGGCGGCCCGCTCATCAAGAACCGCACCTTCCTCTTCGGCAACTATGAGGGTCAACGCCGCCGCGAGTCGCCGTACTATAACTCGATCATTCTCAACAACATCACCACCATCAACCAGTTCAAGGCAGGCATCGGATTCCCACTTGAGAATTTAAACGTCACCCGCAACACTGACTATGACAATCTGCTGCTGCGGCTCGACCACACCATCAACGACAAGAACAACTTGTTTGTTCGCTACTTCTTCAACAACGGCGGATTGAAAAACTACTCCCCGCTCAACGACGGCTTCGATTTGCCCTCGGGTTTCAAGAACAATTCCAGCCAGGACCACTCGCTGGTCGGCAACCTCTCCACCACGCTCAGTGCCTCGCTGGTCAATGAGTTACGCGTGCAGTACGCTGACCGCAACTATGATTTTCCCACCACCAGTTCGCAGCCCCATCTGGAAGTCGCCAATCAGTTTGCCATTGGTGTAAACCGTGGCAATCCAGACTATTACAAGGAAAAGCGCTTCGAGTTGGTGGACAACATCACCAAAAACGTTGGCAAGCACACTCTCAGCTTCGGCGGCGACTACAACTTCGTGCGCACCACTGAGTCGTTCCCACTGTTCTATCCATTTGAAACCACGTTCCTTTGCATCGCTCCCGATCCTAACAACCCGAATTCGGTGTGCAACTTCTCCAACTTGTTGGATCACGATCCGGTGGTGATTTTCTTTGAACGTTTTCAGAAGCCGAATTTCGACGAGACCCATTTCGACACATCGGTTTACCAGCTCAACCACTATCCCGATGCAGTGCGCAACGGCGCGGTGGGAACGCTCGACCACACCTACAGCGGCTTGTTTGTGCAAGACAACTGGCGCGCCACCCAAAAGTTGACCATCAACGCGGGAGTGCGCACTGACTGGGAAACCTGGCCCTCGGGCGTCATCAACACGCAGCGGGGATACGATCCGCGCCTTGGCATTGCCTACAACGTCGGGGGCAGCAAAAACGTTGTGATACGCGCCGGCATCGGATTGTTTCACGGCATCATTCCCGCCAATCTGCTGGCCTGTCAGAAACCCTCCTGCGGAGGACAGACGCAATTCCGTCCGGAGGAAAACAAGCTGAATTCGGTTTCGCAACTGTTTGGTTTCGCCAGCGGCGTGGGCCCGGGCGGCCCACTGCAAACCGCTTTCAACACGTTGATCGCCTCCGGAACTTATCCTGACTCCGCCGGGATTCCCGGCTTCACCGGACCCGCGACCATCGCGCGCTTCACGCAAAACCATCGTCTGCCCTACGGCATCCAGCACAGCCTCTCGATCGAATTCCAGCCCGCGCCCGACCACGTCCTGAGCGTTAGCTACTTACGCACGCACGGCGTACACCTTGGCAGTTTCTACAACATCAACCAGGCGCCAAATCCCGTCACTCCACAAATTTGCGACTTGCGCGATACCCGGGGCAACACCGGCTGCAAGGCGCAGTTCGTTCCCGCCAGCGCCAACTTCGTATTCTTCGAAGCGGACTCGCGCTGGTACTCCGAATTCGATGGGCTGCTGGTGGATTTCAACAAGCGCCTCTCGCATCACTTCGGCTATGGCATCAGCTACACCTGGTCGAAGGCTTTGGACAATGGCCCCAATCCCAGTTTCGTGCTGATCCCGCAAAACACTTTCGACTTCCGCGCGGAGAAAGCGCTGTCGGCCGACGACGTGAGGCATCGCTTTGTGGCCAACGCCACCTTCGCGGGCCCCACTAACATCAACGCGCTGCTGAACAACTGGCAGTTCTCCACCATCATGACGTTTGAGTCGCCCCACCACTTCACCAAGTTTGCCGGGCTCGACACCAACGGCGACGGCTTCACCAACAACGACCGGGTGGGCATTGAGCCGCGCAACACTTTCCGGGGCGACAGCTATCAGAGCGTGGATTTGCGCGTCTCGCGCACCTTCAAACTAGGCGACCGCTTCAGCCTGCAGGCACTGGCCGAATCTTTCAATACCCTGAACACGGTCAACATCCGCTTCTACAACACCACCTACACCGCGCCTGATTTCCTGCCAGTGGGAACGCCGGGGACGTTCCGGGAAGGTTCGCCGAACCCGAACTATGGAACCCCGCGCGCCATCTTCAATCCGCGGCAGATCCAGGCTGCGCTGCGTTTGACGTTCTAACTCATTCGCGAGCGGGGGGAGATTTTCGCCGCTCGTTTTGCACAACTTCCCGCCGACGGGATAAGCTTCGCTCGATGAAACTGACAGCCGCGGATTTTCGCAAAGCCATGGGCGCGTTTGCCACCGGGGTGACGGTGATTACGGTGGATCAGGACCTGGAGATCCACGGTATGACGGCCAACGCGTTCACTTCGGTTTCGCTCGATCCCATGCTGGTGCTGGTTTGCGTGGACCACCGGGCCCGCACTCACGCCCACTTGCAAGCGCGAAAACGTTTTGGAGTGAACGTGCTCTCGAGCCGGCAGCGCGCCATTGCGGAATATTATGCGAAGTCTTCCGAGGTCCATCAACATGCCGAAGCGGCTGGCGCCAGGTTTGACCGCACTACACTCGGCACGCCGGTGTTGCACGACGCGCTCGCCTACCTGGAATGCCGCTTGCACACTGAGCAGGTGGCGGGGGACCATACGATTTTTATTGCGGAAGTGGAAGAAGTGGTGGTCCGCGAAGGCGACCCGCTGCTCTATTTTCGGGGGAAATACCGCACCATTGGGGAGACAGAATAGAAGCGAGGAAATTTCGCACCGCTGACGCCATGGCAACGATTGCAGCCAACCCGGTGACCAACGTCTTCGCTCCCATGAGCGCGCGCCGCTTGCTGGTGTTCGGCGGAATTGCCTTGGTCGCCACGGGCATGTTGTTCGGCGACATCTTTGCAGTTTTCATCTTGCACCCGAACGCCGGACGACAGGGCGAAGCGTTGCTGGCGGCTGTGCACGCCGTTGCCACCAAAAATCCTGCTGCGATCAATGGCATCTTCACCGGGCTCGGCGGTGTTCTCGAGGACCGCGGCACCAAAGTGGACGCCCATGTTCACATGATTGACGCCGGATACCTGGCTTTGCTGCTGGCGCTGGTCCAGCCCTTCATCGCCTTCTCCGCGTCGCGCAAAAAGGCGCTGGCCGCGTGGTTTTTGATTGGCAGTGCAGCGCTGCCGCTGGGAATTTTTCTGATCCACTATGTTGGCTTGGCTTACCGCCCGTTTGCGGTCCTGGGATGGGCCAGCGTGCTCGCCGATGCCGCGGGAGCATTGCTGATTATTGTGTTGGTGGCGGAAGTCTGGGGGTACTGGAAATATTTGCAGGCGCCGCACCGGCAGGAGGCGAGGCTGCCCCATGATACAAGTTGGGCGGCGCGGGCTTTGTTAAGCGGCGGAACGATTTTGGTTCTGGCGGGTTTTCTGTACGGAGCCTGGTACGCCGGAGCGGATCTCTACAAGCACGAGGCGATGGAGTTGAGCATTCTGCACAGGATGATTTCCGCGGCCGCGACTGATAATGTTTCCGGCGCGTCGGCGGAAGTGACGAACTTCGGCAACCTGGCGGGCGCCCATGCGGTAAGCATCGCGGCGCACTCGCACTTCATCGAGTTTGGCCTGCTGGCCATGCTGCTGTCGTTTGTCCAGCCCTATGTGCTGCTGAGCGAGAGGTGGCGGCGGCGCTGGGTGATGACGCTGCTGGGCGGGTCGGTGGTGTTGCCGGTCTTCGTCGCGCTGGAATTGCACTTCGGGCTACTTGCGGGCGGCATTGCCGACCTCGGCGGCGCGGCAGTCATCGTGGCGCTGCTGGGAATGCTCGCCGGCATCCTGCGCTATACCGGTAACCTCGACGCGACGGGAGCGGCGGCATGAGCGGGTCCCGCAAGCTGCTGTTGTTGGGTGGGATGGCGCTGGCCGTTTGCGGCATGTTGTATGGGCTGCACTTCGCGCTGTTTCGCGAACACCAGACGCTCGACCACCTGGGGGGATCCCTGGCCGAGGCTTTCGCTTATGCCGCGGCTGACAAAGTACCGCAGTCGAACGCCGCGCTCGATGCCTACGCTTCCACCAAGTACATCTATGTTCGCCAAGTGGACGTCCACTCGCACTGGATTGGGTTGGCTATGTTGATGATTGTGCTGGGCGCTGCGTTTGAACGCGTTCGCTTCGGCGAACCGGCGCGGTTCAAGATTGCGTTGGCGATGCTCATTGGCTCCGTGGCGTTTCCGCTGGGCGTGATTTCGCAAACGGTGGCGGGCGCCCGCGGACTGGGTTCGGCGCTGGCGATTGCTGGTTCGGTGCTGGTGACGGGCGCGCTGGCAATGACCGCGTGGGGCTTTGGTCGAGGCGGGAATGATGGATGGTAAGCTGGGAGGCGCGTGGGGGCTCGGCGAGTTTTATGCGAGTGGGATGAAGCAGGTCCTTCGCTGCGCTCGGATGACAAAGAATAAAGAAATTGCAAAAAGTTCAAGGGTGAATGATCTGCAAAGTTGGGGTGATGCAGATCCCTCGCTGCGCTCGGGATGACAAGAATAAAATAGGACGACAAGAGCTAAAGCGGGACGACAAGAGTTAAAAGGGTTTAAGGCGACGATGTATCCAAGATCATTTCACTATCACCGTGCTCGGTCGCTGCAGGAAGCGGCTGCCATGCTCGCTCAACTGGGCGACCAGGCTAAGCTGCTCGCGGGCGGACAGAGTCTGATCCCGCTGATGAAGCTGCGCTTCGCCAACCCTGCCCACCTGGTGGATCTGAATTTTATCGCCGGAACTTCTTACATCCGCCGCGAAGGGGGCGTGAGCAAGGAGGCTGCGAACCAGGGCGGGGTAAGCCGGGGGAGCGTGAGCGATGGCGGCGTGCTGCGTTTCGGCGCGCTTACACGGCATGCGGAAATTGAGAACTCTGCATTGGCTGCTACGGTCCCCATCCTGCACGACTGCGCGGCGGGAATTGCCGACGTACAGGTTCGCAATCGCGGCACCATTGGCGGGTCGCTGGCAGAAGCGGACCCCAGCGGCGACTGGGCCTGCGTGCTGTCCACTCTTTCCACCGAAATCCGCTGCCTGGTGGCAAGTTCACTGGAGCGCGTGATTCCGCTCAGCGAATTTATTCTCGACGCTTACACTAGCGCGCTGCAACCCGATGAACTGGTCAGCGAAGTGATGGTGAAGATTCCTGCGAAGGGCTCGGGCGGAGCCTATATCGCGTTCAAGCGTTCTGCCCCGGTCTATCCCACCGCGAGCGCGGCGGTGCAGCTGACGATGGAGGGCGATATATGCACGGACCTCGCCATTGCTCTCGGCTGTGTCGGCTTGACGGCGATCAAAGCCAAAGATGCGGAAGCCGCACTGCGCGGACAAACTCTAAACGACAAAGCCCTCGCGGCGGCTGGCGAAGCCGCCAGTGCCGCCGCCGAGCCGCAAGACGATATGCGCGGGTCTGCCGATTACAAGCGTGCGTTGGTAGGGGCGCTGGTGAAGCGCGCCATCGCCGTCGCCGTCCGCCGCGCCCGCGGAGAACAAGTTGAGGTCAGCCACATTTATGCCTGAGACCGCCATGCCTGAGACTATTGAGAAATTCAGCGTGACGCTGAAAGTGAACGGGAAAGAATACCAGCGCCTGGTCGAGCCACGCATGTTGCTGGTGGAATTTCTGCGCGAAGAACTGGACCTGACTGGCACCCACGTGGGCTGCGACACCACCTACTGCGGCGCCTGCACGGTGCTGATGAATGGCGTATCGGTAAAGTCATGCACTACGTTTGCGGTTCAGGCGGACGGGGCGGAACTGCTCACCGTGGAAGGCCTGGCGCAGAACGGGGAACTCCATCCCATTCAGAAAGCTTTTGGCGATGCTTACGGTTTGCAGTGCGGATACTGCACTCCGGGCCTGTTGATTTCGACGTATCAGTTGCTTGAGCACAACATCAGCCCGAGCGAAAAAGACATTCGCAAAGCCATCGCGGGCAATACCTGCCGTTGCACGGGATACCAGAATATTTTCAAGGCCATCCAACTGGCGGCAGATAACCGGAAGGGAGCCTAGGCGTGGCAATCAAGTTGTCGGGCGAGTTTGAAATAAAAAAAACTCCAGATGCGGTGTACGAGTTCCTGACCGATCCCAACAAATTCGCGCCGCTGCTGCCCGAGTTCCAGGGAGTGACGGTGCTCGACGCCACTCATTTCAACGTGAAAGTGAACGTGGGAGTTTCGCACATCAAGGGCACGGCCGACGTGAAGATGGAACTGGCGCAGGCCGAACGTCCCACGCGGGCGCAGTACAAAGGCCAGGGCAGCGTGGCGGGCGGAAACGTTTCCATGATCGCGGGCTTTGATTTATCCCCCAACGGGGAAGGCACGAAAGTGAACTGGCAGGGCGAAGCGCAAATTTTTGGGCGGCTGGCTTCGGTCGCAGGCGGATTGCTGGAACCGCTGGGCAAGAAGCAAGTGCAGAAGTTGATTGACGCGCTGCAAGCGGCATTGACGTAAGGGTTCGAAGGAGATGGCAGACTGTGGCTGACGAAAAACAAGACGGCAAGCGCTGGGTGGGGGCATCGCTTCCGCGCAAGGAAGAATCGCGCCTGCTGCGCGGCCTGGGAAAATTTGCCGATGACATTAAATTGCGCGAGATGCTTTATCTGCGTTTCGTGCGGTCGCCGTATGCGCACGCACGGATTGTGAGCGTGGACACATCGGCGGCCGAAGCGCTGCCCGGAGTGGCGTGCGTGCTGACCGGAGCGGAGATCGCGGCGCAGACGCAACCGTTCATTGAAATCGGACCCGGCCCGGCGCAAAACATCAAGGATTATCCGCTGGCAGTCACCAGGGCGAGATACCAGGGAGAACCGGTGGCTGCGGTAGTTGCCGATTCCGGCGCGCTGGCAGACGACGCCGCCGAACTGGTGCAGGTGGAATACGAAGCGCTCGATCCGGTGATGGATGTGGAGGACGCGCTCACCGACAAGAGCATCCTGCACGAAGGCGCTGCCACCAACCAGGTGTGGAACGGGGTGTGGGAATTCGGCGATGTGGACCGGGCGTTCCGCGATGCGGCGTATGTCGTCAACATCGACCGCATGCACTTCCATCGCTTTTCGAGCACGCCGCTCGAAAACAACGTCGTCATCGCACAGTGGGATCCGAAGGATGAGCACATTTACTACCAGTGCAACAATTCGTTTCCTTCGTTTGCTGTGCAGTTTCTCTCTTCGCATCTGGGCGTGCCCATCGACCGCATTCGCGTGCAGACGGCGGACATTGGGGGCAGCTTCGGGATCAAGATCACCAGCTATCCGCAGATGGCCGTCTGTGCGCTGGCATCGAAGAAGGCGGGCGGGCGTCCGGTGAAGTGGGTGGAGTCGCGCTCCGAGCACATGGTTTCGAGCGCGCACGGGAACGAACGTACGTTTCGTAAAACCCGGGTGGCGCTTGACCGTGATGGCGTGATCACCGCGATTGATTCGCACCACATTGACGATTGCGGCGCATATCCTCGCTATGAACCGCTGGGATGCGTCATCTGGTCGCAGGTGTTTCCCGGCGTCTATCGCTTCAAGAACGCGCGCATTGATTTCACCCAGGCGGTGACCAACAAGTGTCCAGTGGGCCCCAATCGCGGCTACTCGCGCATGCAGCATCTGTGGTTCCTGGAGCGCGTGGTGGATATTTGCGCCCACGAGATTGGTATTCCCGCGGACGAGATGCGGCTGAAGAACTACGTGCGTCCCGAGGAATTTCCTTATCTCACGCCCAACGGATGCATTTATGACTCCGGGAATTATCCCAAGATGCTGGAAGTGGGCAAGCAGCTGATTGGCTGGGACGACTGGAAAGCGAAGCAGGCCGCGGCACGCGCCGAGGGACGGCTGATCGGCATTGGCATCGGCACCACGCTCGACTCCGGCACCAACAATTTTGGGCAGTCGCAGATTGTGAATCCCTATGCGCCGTTTTCCGGAAACTCGCAGGGGGCCAACTGCAAACTCGATATTTACGGCGAAGTGGTCGTGGCGGTGGGTTCGTGTCCGCAGGGGCAGGGGCATGAGACCACGGCGGCACAGGTGGTGGCGGACGTGTTGGGCATTCATCCTGACAAGATCACGGTGCGCACCGGTTTCGATACCGAGCGCAATGTACACACGGGATTTTCAGGAACCTATGCCAGCCAGTTCGCGGTGTCGGGATTGTCGGCAGTGCACGGCGCGGCGCAGAAGTTGAAAGCGGAGATGAAGCGGCTGGCCGGGCATGTGCTGGAAACGACGGAAGACGATTTGGAATTTGGCGCGGGCGAGCAGGGACCCGAAGTGCGCGCGAAAAGCACCGGCAAGTCCATCAACTATTGGGGACTGGCCAACATCGTCAACGTGAATAGCGCGGTGCTGCCGCAGGAGATGTATGACGTGACGCTGAATTGCCGGTATGTGTGGCGCGCGCCGTTCAAGGTTCCCGACAAGGAAAAGAAGTATGGGCAGCTCACGCTGACCTACGCGTCGCAGTTGCACATCGCGGTAATCGAAGTGGACCGCGAGACGTTTATCCCAAAGATTCTGGACTACGTAGCGGTGGACGACTGCGGTACGGTGATTAATCCGCCGATTGTGGAGGGGCAGGTGTATGGAGCGACGGCGCATGGCATCGGAGCGGCGCTGATGGAAAGCTGCGTGTATGACGAGGTGGGCAACATGCTGACCAGCACGTTCAGCGATTACATTCCGATTACGGCGGTCAACATGCCGAAGGTGAAGTACGGACACGTGTGCACGCCGTCGCCGCACAGCTACAGCGGGGCGAAGGGGATGGGCGAAGGCGGGGCGGCGCCGATCCATACGATTTCCGCGGCGTTGCAGGATGCGCTGTACGCCAGCGGAGTGTTCATCCACGATTCGTTTAACAATGCAGACAGCATTTTTCGAGCGCTGGCGAAAAAAGAGGGCGGTCAGTTGGCGAAGTTGGTGAAGCTGGAGAAACGGGCGTAAGTGGCTGCCTTCACGAAATAAGGAAATGAAACAAGTCTGCATCATCGGAGTGGGAGCGATCGGCAGCCTGTACGCCGCGCATCTGGCACGGGTAGCGGAGGTGTGGACATTGGTGCGCCGCGAAGATCACGCGGCCGCGCTTAATCGCGATGGATTGCGGGTGAGCGGAACGCACGAGTTTTCCGTCAGGCTGCGAGCCACGACCGATCCCGCGGAATTGCCAGAGTGCGACCTGGGAATCATCGCGACCAAGGCAACGCAGGTGGAGGAGTCCATGCGGCGGGTGGGACACCGCTTCGATCATGGCGCGATCCTCTCGGCGCAGAACGGACTTGGCAGCGAAGAAATTATTGCAGCGCACACGCGGGGCTTCGTGATTCGCGGGACCACATTCATGAGCGGCACGCGTCACAGCGATACCCACGTGCAGTATGAACTAGACACGCCGACCTGGATGGGGCCGTTCGAACCGAGCGGGACGCCGTTCGCGCTAGTCGAAGAAATGGCGGAGTTGATGGTGGCGGGCGGGTTGAAGGCGCAGGCGCTGGAAGATGCGAAGCCGGCGCAGTGGGCGAAGCTGATTTTTAATGCGTCGGTGAATGGAGTTTCGGCGTTGACCGGGCTTCCGCACTCGCCGCATTTCGCTGCGGACGAAAAGTATTCGGACCTAGGGCACTTGTTGCATGAGTTGATGGATGAGGGCAAGGCGGTCGCAGCGGCGGCGGGGATTGAGTTGCACGAAGACCCGTGGGCGATGAACAAAATCGGAGCGATGACGAACCATCCGCCGTCCATGCTGTACGACGTGCGGCGGCAGTTGGCGACGGAAGTGGATTTTTTGAGCGGAGCGATCGCGCGCGAAGGCAAGCGCCTGGGGGTGGCCGCGCCGTTGCACACCGCGGTGTATCGCCTGATCAAAGGCAAGCAGGACTCTTGGAGTTACCAGGAGGACAACAAGCTGGCGCACGCGGCGGTGCATTTGTAGCGGCATGCAGCAAAAGGGAAATCTTAATGTCTTGGCCTATTGACAACACGAAGTTGGAGCGCGTGCGCGCCATGATGAAAGATCGGGACATCAGCGCACTGGTGTGCCGCGCCCCTGACAACGTGGTGTACCTGACCAACTACTGGGGGATGAAGGGATACGATGCGGTGGTGTTTCCGCAGCAGGGTGCGCCGACGCTGATTACGCTGGAGCCGCAGCAGAGGGATGCCGAGCGCAATTCGTGGACCCGCGAGATTCGGCTGTTCGATGGATACCATCCGAGCGATCCTCGTCCACCGCAGTTCCGCGCCTTCGACATTGCACTCGATGTGCTCAAGACCCGCGGCCTGACCGATAAAGTGGCGGTCGAGTTGAACATGGGCACGCAGTCCAGCGACCGCATGGTGGGCGAGCCGACGACATTTACGCAGAACTACTTCGATAGCTTTCGCAAAGTCTGCGGTGAGGTGGTGGACAGTACGCCCCTGCTCAATGAAGCTCGCGCCATCAAGACGGCGCAGGAAATTGAGCGCATGAAGATTGCCAACGAACTGGCTGCGCTCGCCATGGACTATACCCGCGAGCACATGAAGCCCGGCATGAAGGAAAGTGAAGTGGGCGCCATGTATGAGGGGTTCGTGCACGGGCTCGGCGTCGGCTATCAGGGCAAAGTTGAAATGGCGAGAGCGTTCACGCTGGTGTGGTCGGGCAAAGGCATTGCCACGTTCACTGCAACCGGCGACCGGCCCATTCAGGAGCACGAGCCGACCTTGTTTGAAATCTGGGTATGCGCCGATGGCTATTGGACCGACCTGACCAAGAATGCGTGTCCCGGCGAGTTGACGCTTGAATACAACCAGCTGCTCGACCTACTGCTTAAGGTGTTCCATGAAGGCGTGGCGTTTGCGCGGGACGGCGCCAGCTTTCCGGAACTCGACAAACTGATTCGCGCCCGCATTGGCGAAGGCGGATATGCGGGCCAGCCTTCGCATCCGATTTGTCACGGTGTGGGAGCGCGGGCGCATGAATATCCGTATGCGCACCAGGCGGGGACGGGCACCATCCGCAAAGGGATGGTGCTAGCGATCGAACCCGGCATCTACTGGCCGGGCGGCGGCGGCCTGCGGTTGGAAGACAATTTCTGGATCACTGACACCCCCAGCGAAAAGATGTGTACGTATCCAGATGATTTCCGCTTGGCGGGCAAGTGAAAGTAGGTTTGAGCAGCATGGGTAAGAAGGCGGGCACTGACAACTGAGAACTGACTGACAACGGGCAACTGACAACCGGCAACTGACCTTGACGACAAAAACCAATCTCGACCCGCAACTCGCTGCGCGCATCGTCGCGGCGGTAGATGAGCCGTCGCTGATTGCTATGTGCTGCGACGTGATCAACATTCCCAGCCCAACTGGAAGCGAACTGGCGATGGCGCATTACATGGACGCCGCGCTGCGCCAACTCGGGGTGCAGGTGACCTGGCAGGAAGTGGAAGAAGGCCGCGCCAACGTGATCGGCCGCTGGGCGGGCTCCGGCGGCGGTCGCAATCTGATGTTCAACGGCCACATGGATACCTCCAACTCAGGCGACGAAGATTTCCTCACCGGCATTGGCTACAAGAGCCACGCAGTGGTGCAGAACGGATTCATCTACGGCCTGGGCATCTACAACATGAAAGGCGCGCTTGCCTGCTATGTGCACGCGCTCAAGGCGCTGCAAAAGGCGGGCGTCCGGCTGAAGGGCGATTTCATTGTCGCCGCGGTTGCAGGAGAAATTGAAAAGGCCCAGTGGGGCGAGTTCAAAGGCAAAGAGTATCGCGGCTACGGCTACGGCACGCATTACCTGGTGAACCACGGCATTCTCCCCGACATGTGTATTCTTGGCGAGCCTACCGATACACACGTAGTGCTGGAACATTTCGGTTCCATGTGGGTGCGCATCTCGTGCACTGGGATTTACGTCCACACCGCGTTCTGTGAAGGCCGCGAGGAGATGAACTCCATCCGTCGCATGTACGAGTTAATGGATCCCATTCTGAATTGGATCGCGGATTGGGAGCAGCGC
>JBBQVN010000102.1:0-13079 GCA_038211475.1 Terriglobales bacterium
TATTACCCCAAAAATCGACCGACTTCTTTCCCAAATTGCTGAGCGGTCTGGCCATTTATGCCCTGGAGTAAGAGGCTGGCGACCCGAGGGATGGCGCTCTCGTTGATGCTCGCGTTCGCTACGGTGGCGACGTCGAGCGACGAGAAGCGTCTCTCTATCTACTCGCCCAATACCAACTACTCGCTGACGGTGGTAGACAATGAGAACCGCGAATATGTAGGTCTGCTGGAACTGCTGGAACCACTGGGAAAGGTATCTGCCCGCCAGGACGGCCGCCGCTGGAAGCTGAGCTTCAATAATCAGGAGGCGGAGTTTACTCCGGGCCAAGCCAAGGCCAAGGTCCGGGGTGCGGACTTCGACCTCACCGGCAACTTTTTGTTGCAGAACGGGCGCGGGCTGGTTCCGCTGACGGCGCTCACCACTTTGCTGCCACGTTTTCTGGGGAATCCAGTGGAGTTCCACAGCACGGGGCGGCGACTGTTTGTGAACGGCGTGTTCACGGAATGCCGGGCGGCGACTGTCCCTACCGGTTTGGTGGTGCATTGCTCGGCCCCGGTGAATCCGGCCATTTCCACCGAGCCGGGACGCCTGCGCATGGTATTCACGCGCGAGCCTCTGGCAGCGATTGAAACGCGCGACCTACAACTCGACGGAAAAGTGCTGTCGCAGGTGTCGTCGCAAGAAACCAACGGCGCAGTGGAAGTGAACATCAGCGGGAGTGTTCCCCTACTAGCCAGCTTCAGCGACGGTGGTCGCACCATCACGCTGGCGCCAGCTCCCCAGGTCGAGAGCGCGCCGGAGTCTGCTCAGAACTCCACTGCCCCGCCGGCTCCGAACACTCCGGATGCGGCCAACCCGTCGTCTGGAACGCGGCCGCCTGGGTTGGAGTCTTCCCTTGGAGCCGTTGTAACGCAAACTCTAGTGATAATTGATGCCGCCCATGGCGGCGATGACAGCGGCGTCGTGCTGGCGCCGAAGCTGAACGAAAAAGAAGTGACTCTGGCGCTGGCACGCCACCTGCGCCACGAACTACAAAATCGGGGCATGGCAGTGCTCATGCTCCGGGATGCGGACGCAAGCCTATCGCAGGACCAACGCGCTGGACTGGCCAATTCTTCCCGTGCGGCCGCCTATGTCTGCCTGCACGTCTCGGCCGACGGCGACGGCGTGCGAGTGTACACTGCATTGCTTCCAACCGCGCTTGAGGACAAGGGCATCTTCAGAGCCTGGGCGAGTGCGCAATCCAGCGCGCTCAGCGACAGCCGGGAGCTCGCTGCCGTGCTGGCCGATGAGATCCGCAGTCAAAATATCGCCGTGCGCGCGCTGGCGGCGCCGCTTAGACCCTTGAACAACCTGACTCATGCCGCAGTGGCGGTGGAACTCTCTTCGTTGAATCTGGAGCAACTCACTTCGTCTAAATATCAGCAACAGGTCGCTGCCGCCATCGCGAGAGGGCTGGCCCGGCCGCGCCCGGGAGCGGCCCGATAATGCCGCGACACTTGGTAGTAGGCCTGATCGTTGTTCTGGTCGCGGTGCTGGTACTGGGGATCTATGTTGGGCGGATGCACTACCGAGCGGCTCAGCTGCCGGCGGCGGCGAGCGACGCTCGTCCTATCGAACCGCCCGGCGCCGGCCCCACCGAACCGATCACTCTTTATGTCGCTGACGACGCGGCTGGAACCATCCGGCCCTATTCGGTAACCATCTCACTCTCTGCTGGACGCCAGCAGCGCGCCAACTTGCTGGTCGCGGCCTTGCTGGCGTTCTACCGCGAATCGGCATCGGCGCACAAGATTCCGGTCGCGTCCGAATTGCGCGCTGTCTATTTGATCAGCCCCGATACGGCGGTGATTGATCTTAACGCCGCCTTCGCAGACGGACATCGCTCGGGCGTTTTGATAGAAGAGCTTTCGGTGCTATCGCTGGTTGAGAGCCTGAGTGAAAACGTGGAAGGAATTCGACGTGTCAAGATCCTGATCGACGGCAAGACTCGCGATACCCTGGCCGGCCATGCCGACCTGAGCGAATTTTATGCGGCTGGAACAGTAAAGGAAGCCACCGCACAGATGGCTGGCGACTGAAGGCTCATTAGAGGCTGCCGGACCGGTGTAAAACTGCCGGCTTCTTCGCAATGCTAAAATTCGCAAAGGCCAAATGTCCGACCAACCCTCCAACCCTGCCGCTGCCGAAGACCATTACTATGCGGCTCTCGACCACGTCTCTGAGGGAGACTTCGAGCAGGCCATCGCCGAGTATGAGAAGTCTCTTGCCGCCGACCCGTCTTTCACTGACGCGCTGCATGGGCTGAGCCGCGCACTGCAAGACCTGGGCCGCTTCGATGAAGCGATCATGGCATCGAAGCGCATTGTGGCACTCGACCCCGACGACGTGCTGGCCCACACCAGCCTGTCCATTCTCTATCAACGAAAAGGCATGGTCCCGGAGGCCGAAGCGGAAGGCAATCTGGCCCGCATCAAGGGATGGAAACAGCAGTTGAAGAAAAGCACGTAACACGCTGCCAGGTCGATTACGGCGCGTACATGGTGGCCACAATCTTGCGACCGCCGATTCTCCCAGTGATGGTCGCCGTCGCTCCAGGTACACGGCTTTGCCAAGCAATAGTAAGGCTGCCGGTCTCCGCGCCGCTCACCGTCGCTGTCGCAACCGCATCCCCGGGATAGGTGTAAGCCCAGCGCATGGTTCCGCTCACCGCAACATCTTCCACCCACTTCATGCCATGCAGCGAGAAATAGGTAAGATCGCTGGGAGAGTTGTAGGAAAAATTGCCGCCGCGCAGGCCTACGCCTGAGCCGCTCAGGTTCACCCACCAACGCGCCAGCACATCGCCGGCCGTGAACGCCGCGGCTGCGGCCACTTGCAGGTCACGCTTCGTTCCCTGGTTCCCTGCCGCTGCCGTGGCCGGAGCCAATTGAGCCGCCGACTTCACGAACGCCCGGACCAGGTGCACTTCCGCGATGTGCCTGGCGCATGACGTATCTCCAGCATCGAGATCGCGCACGAACCGCACCGCAATCGCCGATGCGCACTTGTCTTCGTCGCCTGCAGCAGTCACGTGAAAGCTGTTCTCAATGGTGACCTGTTGCGCATAGGGAAACAACGCGGCGGCCTTCGCTCCCTGGGCTGCAGGGGTGAGAGAATCCAGATCGCCCGACAACACCAGTACTGGCGCGGAGGTGAACACGGCGCCCGGAGGCACGGGCTGTCCGGGCGGGTAGGCTGGCGAAGGAGAAGGCCAGGTCAAGCACAGATCCAACACGCTCGAGTCCAGCGGAAATGCGGCAAACTCAAAAATCGTAAATGGTGCGAACGTCCCCGGGTACTTGGCTTGTTCTTCCGCAAAGGCCGCATTCCGCTGCGGAATCCGCGCCGACGGCGGTAACGTCATGTCATAGAGTTGTGAATAGTCGGAGCAGCTGACCGCTACAAATTCGCCCGCACTGTAAGACGCTGGCGCACTTCCTGGCCCCCCGGAGCGCGACGCAGCGTAGCTCTCGGCCAGCAAGCGCAACAGCGGCCCACCATCTCCGGTCTCCAGATAGGCGCGCGCGGCAGCATCAAGCTCGCGGTACACCACCGAGGTAGTGGCATTCGCAAATACAAGGTAGGCAAGGCTGATCGGATCAGCCGTCGTGTACACCTGCTCGCCGTTGCCATTTGCTGCGAACCCAGAGAACGGATTCGCGCGCACCGCCTCCACCAGCTTGGTGATGCGGGCCAGAGTCTTGCCGGGAAGTTGGTGGCAGGTCTTGGAACGGGCGCAGGCATAAGCAAACGCAGTCCGCGCGGTGAAGCCAGCCTCCGGAAATCATGGCGATTCGCCGATGACTGGGTAGGCGCTATCCAGAATCAAAGACCGCAAATGTTCTGGATGCCGCTCTGCAAACGCCTGGCTGAAAAATGTCCCGTAAGAATCGCCATATAGATTGATGACGGAAACACCAAGCGCATCGAGCACTGCGGCCATATCGTCGGCGCCCTGCCCGGTGCCATAGAGGTCCGATGTGTTCCCCAGCAAGGCTCCGCAAGCGGTGATGCCCGGAAACTGCGGGTTCGGCTCCATCTGCAGCAGTTGACACTCGATGGGCTGTGCAATTCCAGTGCCGCGCTCATCCACCAGCACCAGATCGCGACGGTCCAGCAGCGGTAGGAACAGCGCGTAGTAGCTGGTAGCACTGCCAGTGCTGGGATAGCCCGGGCCGCCTTCTTGCGCGACGATCGGTTCAAGGGGCGGGAGTGATCGATCGCTATGCGGGAAGACTTCGAAGCCAATATCGATGGTGCCGGAAACTCCACCGGTCGCATCAAGCGCCCGCGGAAGGCTGCCACAATACGCTGGGGCGTTCGGGCACTTCTGCAAAGAGACTGATCCCATGCGCAGGGTGGGAGCCATTTGACGGGCCGCTGCATGCCAAGCTTCGCGCGCAATCTGGCTCATGGGCGCGGGCTTCTTGGGCGGATCGATTGCGCGCGCCGCCGCGTTGGGCAAAAGCAGAATCGCCAATGCCTCGATTGCAACCAGCCGCACAGCCCATCCCACGTACTTGCCCATCTTGATCTCCTGAGTTCTGTTGATTAGGCCAATCTCACCAGCGGAATCGCGGCCACCAAGGATAGCGCGGGAACTCAGTCATTCCACAATTTTGCTGCGAAACTCCCCACATGAATTTCGCAACTGAGCCGGGTGTTTTTCAGCAATCCTGCACGCCTGTGCCCGGGTCAGCTCGCCTCGGGGATGCCCATCCGCCCTAGAAGCTCCCTATATCTCGGATCATCGCGCAGGACCTTGAACGCCACCAGATTCTCCAGGTAGATCAACCATCGGTCGTGCTGATCGCAGGCAATCCGCAAGTAACGGAACGCCTCGTCCTTGTTGTCCAGCAAAGCGTAAGTACCGGCGAGAGTGCTGGGCGGCAACAGCCCTTGGTCATAAAACTTTTTTTGAGCTTGCAGCATGCTCTGCAGTAAACCGCGCTCCCCTTGGGCAAAGCCTTTCGCCGCCTCCGCGGTGATGGCCAACTCCACTCGGTCATGCAGGAGCAGCGCTTCTTGCTTCGACTCAGCCAGAAAATTTGGGTAATCCCGCCGCGCCAGGTAAACCATGGTGAGGTAGCGGTGGGGCGAAACGAACGACGGCTCGGTCGCTTCCATCTGTTTCAGCAACGTGATCGCTTGCTCCTCGCGTCCGGCCATGAAGAGGATGCCGCCTTTGTCCGCCAGGACGGAAGTGGAAGAAGGATCGAGCGTTCGTGCCTGCTCGATTTCCGCCAACGATTCGGAAAAGCGGCGCACCGTCATCAAATACGTGGCGTACCAGTGGTGGGCCACCGCATTGTTGGGATCAAGTTCCACGGCGCGATGGAATTCGCGGTCCGCTCCCGTCACGTTCCACTTGCCGTAGAACAGGGCGAATGCCAGGGAGGCATGCGCTTCGGAAGATCGGTCGTCTAACTCAACCGCCTTCTGCGCCGCCGCCAGCGCCCTTGGAAACGCCTCGCTGGCCGGCATCCGAGTGTATTCGGGCAGCAGGTTGTAACACTCGGCCAGTCCAACATAAGCCTCGGCATACCCGGGGTCGCGCACAATTGCCTGTGTAAAGTAGTCCACCGCCTGGGTCAGGTCGTCGGCAGTCCGTTTGTTCCAGTAGTAGCGGCCCTTTAGATAAAGATCGCGCGCCTGCGGGTCAGCCATGCGGACTGCGGCAGCCGGCTCCGGGGCGTGTACCGAACTTGCGGATGCGCTGCGGCGCGATTCCAGCCACAACACGGCTGCGCCTACCATCACCAGAACGCTCAATGCCGCCACTACCGTGCCCATCCGCCTCGGGTTCGCGTTCGGCCCCTCCAGAATGGCATCGTCTTTAGCAAGGGATTCAGTTGCGGACGGCGCGTTTTCAACTTGGCTCTCTCCAGCCCTATCCTGCGCCGACGACGCGATGACAGCCTTGGGCCGCTTCGACCACTCCTCCAACTCTTCTGCGTGAGCATAAACCCGACCCTTGGCTCCAGGCAGACGGTGGATAGGCAGACCGAGCGTCTTCTCCCAGCGCGTGACAGTGCGCTCATCGCGGTCAAAGAAGGCAGCAATTTCCTTCCACGAGTCCAAGCGGCGGCTTTTAGAGGCTGGCTGAGTCACAGAGTTGTGAAAATGCCTGATGTTGTCTGATTACGCCTGTTGCGGGGAGGGATTTAGCCCCCCAAAGTATATGCCAGCACTACGCGGTTTTCCAACGTTAGGCAGTCGACATCCCCCGCCGGATCCGGAACCGGTCGTTTCCGCCATTGGTTGAGGTCCCGATCCGAAGAGGACGACCCGCCAAACCGGGGGACTTCAATCCCACGGAACCGTGACCTCGGGGTCACGCAAGGAGAGATTTATGCCTCAGCAACAGCGCAGCAGATGGTTTTCCTTAGTTGTGGCCCTCACGCTGGCGGTCGCCATGCTTCCCGCCGTGGCCCATGCCCAGACCTACACCGTTCTTTACAATTTTGGCGCCGGTGCGGGAGATCCAGTCAACCCGGAATTTGGGTCCATTCTGGCTCAGGGCCGGGATGGCTTTCTATACTCCACGTCCACCTATGGCGGAAGCAACAACACGGGGACCGTTTATAAAGCAGCAACCACGGGAGTTATCACCGTGCTGAAAAGCTTCGACTCCACTACCGCGTTCACCTATAGCGGCTTGACCCTGGGCACCGATGGAAATCTCTACGGAGCCAACCTGGACGGCGGCACCGGCACGAATGCCGCCGGAACGGTATTCAAAATCACTCCTTCCGGAACATTCACAGTGCTGCACAATTTCGCCGACGGAACCGACGGCGGCTACCCCCAGTCGCCCCCCCTTCAGGCAAGCGACGGCAACTATTACGGCATCGCCTCCGGCGCCGGAATCGTTCTGAGCACACTTTACAAGGTCACCTCTACCGGAGTGTTCACCGTTCTCCACACCTTCGCCGGAGGAAATACCGATGCGGGCGACGTGATTGCCTCGCCCATTCAGGGCACCGATGGGAACCTGTACGGTTGCTCCTATGGCGGTGGCACTGGGTCCTCAGGAACGATCTTCAAGAGCACCACCGCTGGTCATATCACTGTGCTGCATAGCTTCACGGGAACCGACGGCAGCCAGTGCACCGGCCTGATTCAAGGGACCGATGGCAACCTCTACGGCGCCACAGCATCTGGAGGCACCGGCAACAGCGGGGTCGTCTTCAAGAGCACCACCGGAGGCACCTACACCGTGCTGCACAACCTCAACGGAACCACCGATGGTCAGCAAGCCCGCGTTGGACTGCAAGCCACTGATGGCAATCTCTACGGCGAGGCAGTGTTTGGCGGCACAACCAATTCAATCGGAACCATCTTTAAAGTCACGACCAGCGGTACTTACACCGTGCTCTACAACTTTGCCAGCAATCAGGGCGACTACGGCGAGAATTTCCTGACCCAACACACCAACGGGTTGATCTACGGAACTACCGCATCGGGTGGAGCGGTGACCAACGGCGGCGTGCTTTTCAGCCTAAATGTAGGCCTGGCGCCATTCGCCAAACTGGTAACCACCTCCGGCAAAGTGGGCAGCAGTTTAGAGATCCTCGGCCAGGGGCTCACCGGCACCACTTCGGTGAAGTTCAACGGAGTGAGTGCGACCACGTTCGCGGTCTCGTCTGACACCTATATGACCGCCACAGTTCCCGTCGGCGCCAAAACCGGCACCGTCACCGTCACCGCTCCCAGTGGCATCTACACCAGTAGCCGGCAGTTCCGCGTGACTCCCACCATCAGTAGCATTGCTCCCACGGTTGGCGCCGCTGGCACCGTCATCACCATTAACGGTACTGGGCTCACCCAAAGTACCAAAGTCACGGTTGGTGGAGTGAATGTCACCAGCTTCACCATCAACTCTGACTCGAAGGTCAGCGCCACCGCCCCCACCGGGGTCAAGACCGGTAAAGTTGTGGTCACTACCTCAGGTGGCTCGGCGACCGGCGCCAGCACCTTCAGCGTGATCCCTACCATCCTCAGCTTTAGTCCCACTTCCGGCTCAGTTGGTACGTCGGTCATAATCACCGGAACCGGACTCATCCAAACCACCAAAGTCACGTTCAACGGAACCACGGCGACCACCTTCACCGTGAACTCTGACACCCAAGTGACGGCCACCGTTCCGACCGGGGCCACTACCGGAAAGATCGCCATCACCACCACGGGCGGCGTTGCCACTAGCGCTAACAACTTCACCGTGATGTAGAAGTCCGTGTCAGCAGCGGAAGCGTGGGAACAACCTGCGCTTCCGCTCTATTTGCGTTAGTGAGGAATAATCATTTTCAGCCAAGCTGTCGCGCAGACAGCGGCAATGGCAGGGCCGAATGAAATATTCTCCGCTGCAAAAACCAGGGCAAGAATCCGGTTTGGACTCTTGCCCTGATCCAGCCATGAACGCAGCTTGACGGACTAGTCGCCCGCCACCAGCGCTTCTCCGACTTCAATTCCCAGTCCCGCAGCCACGCCCAAGCCGTAGTGTGGATCGGCTTTGTAGAAATGGCTGACCTGCAACTGTTGGATGTGTTCTGGAATGCCCTTCATGCTCCCGACAATGTTGTTGATCAGGCGCTGCTGAGCTTCTTTGCCGATGAGCCGGAAGAGGTCGCCGGCCTGCGTGTAATCGTCGTTGCCTTCGCGGTGATCATAGCGATCCGCGGCCTGGCCCGACAGTTGGACCGGAACCTCGCGATATTGCGCGTTCTGTTTCGGACCGCCGAAGCTGTTCGGCTCGTAATTCGGAGCGCTGCCTCCGTTGGAATCGAAGCGCATGGTACCGTCGCGATGGTACGTATGCACTTCGGTCGCTTTCGGTTGATTGACCGGCAACGACTCATAGTTCGTGCCCACACGGTAGCGGTGCGCATCTGGATAGGAAAGCAGACGGCCCTGCAACATCTTGTCCGGCGAATATCCCATGCCCGGCACAATGTTGACTGGCGAAAATGCGGCCTGTTCAATTTCCGCAAAGTAGTTCTCGGGATTGCGATCAAGCGTCATCTCGCCCACTTCAATCAGGGGATAATCTTTGTGAGACCAAACCTTGGTCAGGTCAAAGGGATTTACTTTGTAGTGCGGCGCCTCAGCTTCGGGCATGACCTGGATACTTGCCCGCCACTTCGGGAAGTTACCGTCTTGAATCGCACCAAAGAGGTCGCGTTGCGAGTAATCGGCGTCCTCGCCCTTAAGCCGGACGGCCACGTCAGCAGCCAGATTCTGGATTCCCTGCATAGTCTGGAAGTGCCATTTCACATAGAACAGCTCGCCCAGGGCGTTGGTGAGCGAGAAGGTATGGCTGCTGAAACCGTGCATGTGACGGTAACCGTCGGGAATGCCGCGGTCGGAGAACAAAATGGTGACCTGGTGCAGCGACTCAGGCGAGAGTGACCAGAAATCCCACATCATGGTCGGGGACTTCAAGTTGGTTTGCGGATCCCGCTTCTGGGTGTGAATGAAATCGCCGAACTTGAGCGGATCGCGAATGAAGAACACCGGCGTGTTGTTGCCCACCATGTCCCAGTTGCCCTCTTCGGTGTAGAACTTCAGGGCGAAACCGCGGGGATCGCGTTCGGTGTCGGCGGAACCCTTTTCGCCGCCAACTGTGGAGAAGCGCGCCAGCATCTCCGTGGACTTGCCCACGCTGGAAAACAGTTTGGCCGAAGTGTAGCGGGTGATGTCCTGGGTGACCACAAAGTGGCCGTGGGCGCCGGAGCCTTTCGCATGCACCACGCGCTCAGGAATCCGTTCCCGGTTGAAATGCGCCATCTTCTCGATGAGCTGGAAATCCTGAATCAATACCGGGCCGCGAGGGCCAGCAGTGACTGAGTTTTGATTGTCCGCCACCGGACGACCGGCGGTTGTGGTCAGGGTTTTAAGGGTAGAAATACCGTTCGAACCGTTGCCAGTCTTGCTCTTTTCATTTGCCATGAAGTTCCTCCTAAATGACGTTTGTCCTCAATGATGTTGGCAGACTTCGACTTCGAGCAGAGGCCGTCGCCCTTGCTTTTCAGCAATTCCAAGTCCGGGAATGCCGCGGACCGAGGCCTGTAATTTATTTAGTTGAGACTTTATCAGTGTACTCGCGAACCCAAACCAGCGACACCATCTTTGCGCAATGCAAGCGATAGGAAATCCTATAGCAGCATCGCAGCCACGGCTATTACTTCGCTGCCTGCTTCAACTCTTCCATCACGCTCTGGATCAGCACTTTGGCATCGTCCAGGCTCTTCATCACGATCTGAATGTCCATGACTGGCTTGCCCGGCCAACGCTGGCTCTGGCAATAGACGCCGTGTTGTCCCACCAAGGCCATGGCGTCAGTGATGGAGTCCAGCGTCACCGCTAGCCGCCCGCGTGAGACGCCCATCATGGTTTCATAACGTTCAAGTTCGTCCCTCTTCTCGTCGAATACCGCCATGTTTTGATTGTAACGTGGCCCCGCAATAGCGGATAATCCAAGAGTTGTCGGCCTTCGTGCCTCCGCCATCGATCCTGGTGCTAGTGACCCGGATGAATGATGAATGGCGCAGACCGAACGCTGACAACCAGTAGTTGAACCGCTTTCAAGGAGAACTCCCTCATGACCAAACGCATTGCCTTCCTCTCGCTGACGTTGCTGATCGTGACCACCCTCTCGTTTGCCCAGGCGGGCGACAAGAGCAAGCGTCCCAGCCCTCCCGCTTCGGCGGAGTGCAAGTTTTCCAACGGCAAGACCGTCAAGACCGACTACTCCAGCCCGCGTGCTAAGGGCCGCAAAATTTACGGCGGCTTGGTTCCCTTCGGTGAGATCTGGCGCACCGGCGCAAACGACGCCACCACCTTTGTCACCGACAGCGATGTTCAGGTCGGCGGCGTCAACGTTCCCGCGGGCAGCTACACCATCTTCACCCTGCCCACCAAAGACTCGTGGAAGTTGGTCATCAGCAAAAAGACCGGCGAGTGGGGCACGCAATACCCGGGCCCGGAAAACGATTTAGCCCGCGTCGATATGAAAGTCTCAGCTCTGCCCGCACCAGCCGAGAACTTTGCCATCAACTATGCCGATGCCAACGGGAAGTCCTGCACTCTGCAGCTTGATTGGGAAACCACTCGCGCTTCGGTGACCGTCGAACAGAAATAGAGTAGTAGAGAAATAAACTGTTCGAAGTAACTGAAGCAGAAATAAAGCAGTTGAAAATGAGTCGCGGACAAGACTCTGGTTCAAGGGCTCCCGTCGGGTGGTCCTGACCTGATTCTGCGTCCGCGGTTCATTCCTCTTGATGCCGGATGGGGTCGCACGCCTCACTCTTACGTGACCCCCATCACTGCGCCGTGTGCCCTGTCGCGTCATACTAAGACTGTATGAGTGTGCTCGCGCCTTGGCTGGTTGCCTCCCTGTTCGCGCTGCTGGCATTGGCTGCCGCGGGTTGGACGGTCCGACATCGGCAGCGCCTCCGAGATCTGGAGCAGCGCTGTCAACTCGTCGAACAACTGGCGGGCGATCGCCAAGCTCAACTCGACGTCGCGCAGGAAGAGCTTTTCCGCCGCCTCTACGAGCAGCGCGAATTGGAAAAAGAAAAAATCCAGCTTCAAGCCCAGATGTCGGAATACGAAAAGTGTGCTGCCCTCGCCCAACTCGCCCTCGGAGCCGCCCACGAAATCAACAATCCGCTGCTCGGCATTCTCTCCCACCTCGAACTGGAGCTGAACACAGCCTCCGACGACAACGCGCGCACCGAGATCGAGCAGTGCATCGCAGGAGCCCGCCGCATTTCCTCCACTCTCCGCGGACTGGTCAACTATGCCCGCCCGGCGCCCCCACTGCTCAGCCGCATCAATCTCGCTCGACTGGTGGCCGACACCCTCACCTTTCTGGAAACTCAACCCTTGCTGCGTGACAAGCGCTTGCACAACACTATCCCGCAGAACTTGCCACTGGTCCGCGCCGACGCCAACCAGCTTTCGCAAGTACTGATGAATGTACTGCTGAACGCCGCTGAAGCAACCCCTGGAGGAGGCCGCATCACGGTCACCGCCGGCAAACTTACCTATGTCGATAGCTTGGAAATCCAGGTCACTGACACTGGTTGCGGCATTCCTGCCGACATCCTGCCACATGTGTTTGAGCCTTTTTTTAGCACCAAGCGCGGACGAGGCACCGGACTCGGCCTCAGCATCAGCCAGGCCTATTTGCGCAGTCACGGTGGCGACATTCGCGTCGATAGCGTGCCCGACCATGGCACCACTGTGACCATCACGTTGCCCATTCGCCAGGGGCAAGAAAGCACGGTGGAGGAATCGCAGCTCGTAGTTTGAAACAGGAACCTATGCCCTACTCGATTCTGGTGGTTGACGACGAAGATCTGACTCTCCGCACCCTCTCGCGCGGCCTCCGCGAAGAAGGCTACGAGGTCTTCACCGCGGCCACCGGCGAGGATGCCCTGCGCGTATTCACCGCACAGCAGCCGGATCTGGCCTTGCTCGACATCGTCCTGCCGGCTATGGATGGGGTGGAAGTGCTGCGCCGGATGAAAGCCGCCCATCCCGCGACCATCATCCTGATGATGTCCGCCTACCACTTGGTGGACCGCGCCGTCGAAGCCATGAAAGCCGGCGCGTTTGATTACCTCATCAAGCCCTTTCACCTCGCCGACCTGATGGAGACGCTGCGCCGGGCCAGTGAGATGCTCGGCCTGCGCGTCCGCGTTCGCGACAATGTGGAACGCGCCAAGGGCCGCTACGACTTCGGACGCGTAGTCACCGAGAACCCCGCCACCCGGCGCACCCTGGAGATCGCCCGCAAAACGGCTGAGTCGGACCACACCACCGTTTTGATCCAGGGGGAGAGCGGTACCGGCAAGGGCGTGCTGGCCCGCGCCATCCACTATGCCAGTCCCCGCTCCAATATGCCGCTGCTCGAATTAAATTGCGCTTCCCTGCCGGAGAACCTGCTGGAGAGCGAACTGTTTGGCTTTGAGCCTGGCGCCTTCACTGATGCGCGCCGCCGCAAAGAGGGCTTACTCGAGCGCACTCACGGG
>JBBQVN010000103.1:0-13048 GCA_038211475.1 Terriglobales bacterium
ACGGTTCGCGTCATCCCGGTCCTGAGGACCAAATGCGACTGTCTGCAGTGTTGCTTGCGAATATGCGCCTGTCACCGCCGCTTGATTCTGTGCTGCCATCGGCATTGCCGCCAGAACCACTCCCGCCGCCAAGATGCCTAACTTTTTCATAATATCCTCCAAAATTTCCCTCAGTGCCTCTTCGGCCCAGCATCCATCTATTGCGTTGGATGCCCCCGGCGCTGAACCCTACCGCATCGTCTGGTAAAGATTTGTCACTTGTGTTCAAAGAATTTCCTCCCCTTCGCCCCGCGCCGCCTTTGTGCCCCCTCGCACTAAGGCACAATCAACCTAGGCGGGTCCTCGGCAGCCGCATTGCGACCGCCCGCGAAACTTGTCCTCGCGATCGTCATGTGTTGGGGGAACTTAGTCAGCGGGAATCGGGGACCTGTGTGGGAAAACCGAACCCGGGTGGGAAATACAAACCTGGATGGGGAATACGGAACTTGGGAAACACCGAACTTGGGTGGGAAATACGAACCTGTGGGAAACACCGAATCTGGAGCCGACGACCAGAGTTGAACTGGTGACCTGCCGATTACGAATCGGCTGCTCTACCAACTGAGCTACGTCGGCCTCCTCTCGATTCTAACGGCACCGCGATGATGCGTAAAGCGGACGATGCGTAAAGCGTGTCATCGCCGACGGTTCAGCGCGGGCACAGTCTGCACCCGCTCACTCTGCTAACTTTTCTAGGCCGCCGGCTGAAGCGCCATCGCCTCATACTCACGTTCCGATTCCGACGGCAACAACACCCATAGCGAGTAGATCCCCAGCGCAGTGCCAAACGGAATATGGAACAGCGCCAGGAATGCCAGCACCAACGTCAGCAGCCGCGCCCAAGTCTGGTGCGTCAACAAGCCCCACCCCGCCAGAAATTCCACCAACCCCTTGGTCAGAATGAACCCGGCCACTGCGGTCAACATCGGCGGCAAAAATCCCGCGTGAAAGTTCGGAATGGTGAAGTCGGGCGAACGTGCCAGCAAGGTGTTGGCGACAATACCCAGAACGACTCCACCCAGTACGTTCACTGCCGACATCGCCATCCATAAAATCCCCAGCAGCCGCACGTGTTCACGTACTCGGCTCGCCGCCGGATACGCCACCGTCCCCTGTCCCACTACTTGTCTCCCGCAGCGTGCGCAGAATTGCTGCTCGGGTTGCAGAGCGCCACCACATCCGTCGCAAAACATTGGATCCTCCGTCGAACAGCCGCTTGCCTCGCGCAGCCTGGTTCACTGATATGCATTCAGTGATATGCGTTCACTGATATCAGTCACTGCTACGCATTCACTGTGGCCTTACAGATACGGATACGCATTGTGTCATACCGGGGTTCAATCGCGAAGCGTGAGATCAAGAAATGTCTTTCATCCGATTTGCGCTGTCGTTGTGCAAAAATCCACATGCTAATTCCTAATTGGTCACTTCTTCCGCGCAAACGAAAAGGCCACCCGGCAAAAGGCGGCCTCTTCTTCAAGGGAGAATAGTCTCAACGAGACGTACAACCCGTCAAAACTTTCTGAAGAAATCTTATGGGTCGGAAAACCGGGGTGTCAAGGATTTTTTTGGATTTAAATATGTTTAGTTTCAACAACTTACAAAATACTTGCTCAGGTCGCTACGGTTGCAATTTTTTGCAACATTCCCGGCTTTTCTACCCCTAAACCGTCCCGATTGAGTGGCTTACGGGCGAATTGGGGGCTCTTGGCGATCCCCGCCCAAGTGCAGCGAAATGAATTCCACCTGCTCTGGCCGGTCGAACACCCGCCCCGGAAAAAGCCGCTGAATCACGATTCGCACTCCCCCGAACGCCACTCCAGCCACCAAAGTGAGCGCCATCAGAATACCGCACAGGATAAAAACATTGACCAGCAGACTCCCGACGTTGTCCTTCGGACCCAGGAACGTGTTCTCGTTCCACGTCACTTGCGCTTCATAGTTCACCGCGTTCAACAGCGTCTTCGCTTCCCCCTGCGACAGCGGTCCCGCCGCAATCGCCACCACCGGCCCGGTGCGCTTGGCGAAGAACGGTGCCATGTCCACAATGGCCGGATCCCCGCTCTTCTGCTCGATCTGCTCCCGTATCTGGTCAAACCCTTTCAGCTTCTCGGCGGCAATCTGAGGCGTGGGATACGAAATGAGCATCAGGTCCGCTTCGCCGGCATTGCTCTCATACTTGGCCAGCACGACTTCCGCGCCCGCGGCAAAATCCACGCGCCCAGCCGGCAATGGTGCGCCCACATGTTGCAGTGCCGCCGGTCCCATCACGTATTTGGCCGTGTTCTTGATGTACTTTTGCTTGGGCAGGTAGGTAGGCAGCGCGGGCAAGTTGTTCGCTGCGCCCACCGCTTGGGGCAGTTGCGCCGCCACATCGCGCAATTCCGCCGCAGACATCGCGCTCAGCTTGTCGAATACCGCATCCACCAGGACGTTCCCGCGATAAAACAGCACGCGTTGATTGAGCGAAGCCGCCTGGTCGCCGATTTTCTCGTTCAACATCACCGGCGTCTTGTAGAAGGTAAACGCGCCATACGCCCCACTGGCATCGGCAAAGCGTGCAGCCCGCAAAGTAAGCTTGCGCCCGTCGTCGCGGGTATAGGCAGCCGACGCAAAATCCTTGAACCCATACTCTTTCAGCGCAGCGGCATTGGCGGGATCCGCCACCGCCGCGTCATTACTTTTCTGCATCTCGCCCTGCGCCGCCCACCCGCTAAACTCAGAGGGCAACAGCGACGCGAGAGGCGGCGCTGGCACCGCCGGTACGGCAGCCCAGCCGCAGGTAACCAACCCCAGCACCCAAATTGTGATTGCAAGACGTTTCATCGACGAGTGCAGTGCGTTCCCAGTCCTTAGACTACCGGCGGGGAAGGAAAGTTTCCAGGCGGGCGCCTTCCCGAATGATCGACCCAACCGGAGCGAGGAGGGGCTATGAGCGTGGAACCCGCCTCAAGCGCAGAAAAAACCGGTGTTCACCGGTCCCAGGCTGTCGAAAGCCGCTCTCTGAAGAAGGGAGAGAAAGCGGTGTTGTATGGCGAACAAACGACGCAAACTTGCGCTAAGCTTGTTTTCGTCAATTGTCCGAGATTAGGGGAATCCCTCTCACACCGACGGTTGGTAAAGATATTTCTGAAATCCCGCGAAGAACGCTTGCACTTCTTCCGGCGCTCCCAGTTCGCGCATTGCGTCTGACGTCTGTTGATACTTCAACTTCAGCAGCGGGACCAGTTTTTCCTGTCCCAATTCCTCCACGCCGACCCGCACGTATTGAGCCAGAACGAAGTCAATAAATGCCTGTTGCTTAACGTCAAAGTGCGCGTTGATTGCGACTTTTGCGTTGGCTACGCGTTCTGCCCGGGTCAGTGGGGCCAGTGCGTAGGCGACATAGGCCAGCACGTCGAAAAGGTCGCTCTTCTCCGCGTTAATGACGCACTGCATTTCTACCAGTTGTGGTTTACCGAAGCCCTTTTCGGCCAAGCCTTGCAGCAATTTGGCTCGGGTGGCAGGTTGGCTCCAGAGTGCGCGAAGTTCGGCTTCGTCCTTGAAGAACGCGGGTAGCTGGCCGAAAAGAGATTCCATGAACTGCTGGGCGGACCTCGGTGTGCCATCGGGATGCCAGAAACTTGTGGACATCATGTGCTGGATGGTCCGCTCTTTTCCGTCGGCCAGCTTGACCGTGGCCTTCTTTATGCAAAGGCAAGGGCGCTCGCCGCAAACTGTACAAGGCTCTTTTGGACACTCGCACGGCCGCTTCCCGCAGACGGCGCAAAGCCGCGGCGCAGCCTTCATACACTCACAGGGGTAGGTTCCGCACGTTGAGCAAGCCTCCGGTTCCAGGGGTTCGCCATCCCACTCTGGATCGCTGAAATGAACGTATGCCCGCACGAAGTCGTATATGGTGAAGTAGTCCTTGCCGTCGTAAAGGCGGGTGCCGCGGCCGATAATTTGCTTGAACTCGATAATCCTGTTGATCGGGCGCATCAGCACGATGTTGCGGATGTTGCGGGCGTCCACGCCGGTCGAGAGCTTTTGCGAGGTGGTCAAAATCGTCGGAATAGTCTTTTCGTTGTCTTGAAAGTCGCGCAGGTGCTGGTTGCCGAGTTCGCCATCGTTAGCTGTGACCCGCTGGCAATAGTCCGGGTCGGTACTCGTCTTCATCTGGTTGATCAGGTCGCGCACAGCCAAGGCGTGGTCCTGGGTGGCGCAGAAAACCAACGTTTTTTCGTTCTGCTTGATCTGCTCCATGAACAACTTTACGCGATGCTTTTCGCGGGCTTCGATCTCGATGATCTTGTTGAAGTCGGTTTCGACATAGCGCTTGCCGGTCTCAACTTCGCCTTCCACCACAAAGTCGTCCTGGGTATAGACGTATTCGTCGAGCGTGGTGGCAATCTGCTTCACCCGGAAGGGTGTAAGGAAGCCGTCGTTGATGCCTTCTCGGAGGGAGTAGATGTACACCGGCTCGCCGAAGTAGGCGTAGGTGTCCGCGTTCTCTTCGCGTTGTGGCGTCGCGGTTAGGCCAAGTTGAACGGCGGGAGCAAAGTAATCCATGATGCCGCGCCAATTGCTTTCATCGTTGGCCCCGCCGCGATGGCACTCGTCAATGACGATGAAATCGAAGAAGTCTGGCGGATACTGGCCGAAATATGGCGAGGGTTCGCCGTCTTTCTCTGGACCGCTCATAAAAGTCTGGAAGATGGTGAAGAACAGGCTGCCATTGGTTCGGACCCCGCCATGTTCGCGAATGTCGTCTGGGGTAATGCGGACCATGGCATCTTCGGGGAACGAGGAGAAGTTGTTGTAGGCCTGGTCTGCGAGATTGTTGCGGTCGGCCAGGAAGAGGATGCGCGGACGGCGCGACGGTTCCCGACTCAAATTCCATCGGCTGTAGAACAATTTCCAGGCGACCTGAAACGCAATGAACGTTTTGCCGGTACCGGTGGCGAGCGTGAGAAGAATTCGCTGGCGGTTGTTGGCGATGGCTTCCATCACCCGCTCGACGGCAATGTCCTGGTAGTAGCGGCCGGGATGAGACCCACCTTTGTCTTCGAAGGGCACTTCGGCGAATCGGTCGCGCCAGGCGTTCGCCTCGGCGAACGTCAGGTTCCAAAGTTCTTCTGGTGAGGGATAGGCGAGAATCTCGCCTTCTTTGCCGGTCTCCATGTCAACGCCGTGAATGCCGTGGCCGTTGGTGCAATAGGTGTAGCGGATGGCCATCTTTCCGGCGTAGTTCTTGGCCTGCGCCAAACCTTCGGTTAGTGCTTCGTTCGACGCCTTGGCTTCGACGACGGCGAGCTTGGTGTTGCGATATTCGAGCACGTAATCCGCCGTGAGCGCCTTGCCGTGGCGCCCCTGACCTTCGATGCGGCCGGGAGCAATTGCATACTCGCGCCGGATGCGACTGCCCTCAACCACGCCCCACCCCGCCGATTTCAACGCGGGATCGATATGCTCGGCTCTGGTTTCGGCTTCGTTCATTTGTCCATGTGGGGCGAACACCCTCGTCCGCCAGCTTTGGCGTGCTCAATCATACGACCAATGGTGACTAATTCTTAAACGACAGTGAACTTTTGGGCCGCGTTTCGGGGCCACTCTTGCTCTATAATTGGCCTGTGCTTACGGACGACGACAAGCAGTGGATCAGGGCGGAACTGGAAAAGGTCGAGACCACTTTGCTGATGGAGTTTCACGAGTGGACTTCCCCGGTCGAACTCCGGCAAAAAAGCCACGCGGCGGCGCTACGAGCCCTCAATGTCGAAGTCGAATCCATGTCTGATCGCCTCAAGAATTGGGAAGGCCGCTGACAGATCGACAAGATTAGGACCACGTTTACGAATTTTTCCACTCTCCCCGATTCACGTAGAGCGGAGGCTCCTGTCCGCTGATTTTGACGTTGATCTTCGTTCCTGCAGAACCAAAACCAAGAGCGGCGGACAAAGCCTGCCCTGATCCCGCCGAAAGGGGTCTCCGCCCTACACGTTCACAGTTGGCCGGTGAAGGCCTGGTGCAGCAGCGACTTCTGTAATGCCTCCAGCGCGGCGAGCTTTTGCTGGCAGATGGATTCGAGGCGTTGGGTTTCTTTGCACATGGCGTCGATCTCGTCGACTACGCGCGCTTGCTCCTCGACAGATGGAATCGGAACTTTGATTTCCTTCAGTATCTTCACGGACGCCACATTCTGAATCGCAGCACCTCCAGAATATTCTCTTATTGCGTCTTGGAAGGCTGCGCTCCCCATCCAACGCTTCAAGAATTTGTTCAAGACCTTGGGAGTCGGCGTTAGCTTAAGCAATGCTTGGTTTATGATCCCTGGCTTTATGTGCTCGGGCACGATCGCGACGCGCCCCATTGTCCCGGAACAGCTCATGATCAAGTCGTCAGGAAGTAGCTCAAAGCGTTTCATCTCCTTGAACTTTGATTCGTTTATGAAATACCTGATCTCGTGAAACTGGTTATAGATTGCGTGCTGCTGTTCATAAACGGCGTACCCCTCAGCGACAAACATCGACTTCTTCAAACTTCCACCAAATGGCCCGCGAACAAAACTGCATATGCCTCCAAGGGCCGTTCCCACCCTCCCCATGGCGCAATGGGAGAAGACGCATTGGAGGTGGCTTTCGAAGAGGGCGCGGGCGTTTTGGAGGTTCTTTTCGGCGTTGGCTTTTGCGGTGGCGATGCCCTCAAACGCTTCGTCGAGGATGCCGACGATCCGCTGCTGTTCGTGAAATGTCGGAAGCTTGACACCGAGCGCCCTTAACGTTTCGAGGTAGATACCTTTCTGCGCCACGCCGCGTGCTTGTTCATTGAGTTCAGCACTTCGCTCGATGAACGAATACATCAAGAAGCGCGAGTCGATTAACTGTTTATTAGGCCGTATAACCGCGACGCTTCGCTGGAGGGTCATTCGTGGGGCGTCGCGTGGGACTACAGCGCTTCTTCCCACCGTTCCAACAATGGTGAGGAGCACGTCACCGGGGACGATGCCTGTCCTTCTATCTTCTTCTCGGAACTGGTCCACCGTTAAGTACCGAGGTTCATCGTAATGAAGATTGTCATCAAAGACATTTTTTGAGCTCAACATAAGGTAATCGCTCTTTGGCACACCCTTTGGGGGATTGTGACTGCCGTCAGTAATCTTCACAACGACGGAAGCCAGTGGCTCACTACGCCAGCCGTTATTCATACGAGCGCCTTAATGCTTTCCAGGATCCTCGCGCTCTCGGCGTCCAGCGCGGCGATTTCGTCCATGATGGCCTCGGGGCTGCGGTGCGTCACTTCCTCGCCGCCGTTCGGGTTCTTCACGGAAAGGTCGAAGGTGGTTTTGTCGATGGTCTTGGAATCCACGCTCCAGCTCTTGGGCGAGTCGGCAAACGTCGTTTGCAGCTTCACGAACTCGGCCAGGTCGTCGTCGTTGAGGGGGTTGGTCTTGCCGAGATTGCGGCCGGGGTCGAGCTGGTAATACCAGATTTTGCGGGTGGGCGCGCCTTTGTCGAAGAAGAGCACCACGGTCTTGACGCCCGCGCCCTGGAACGTGCCGCCGGGGCAGTCGAGGACGGTGTGCAGGGAGCAACTTTCGAGCAGGAGCTTGCGCAGGCTGACGGAGGCGTTGTCGGTGTTCGACAGGAAGGTGTTCTTGATGACCACGCCGCCGCGGCCCCCGGCCTTGAGCATCTTGATGAAGTGCTGGAGGAACAGGAAGGCGGTCTCGCCGGTGTGGATGGGAAAGTTGTGTTGCACTTCCTTGCGCTCTTTACCGCCGAACGGCGGATTCGCCATCACGACCTCAACGCGGTCTTTCTCTTGAATGTCAAAGACACTTTCGGTGAGGGTGTTGGTGTGGATGATGTTGGGCGCCTCAATGCCATGCAGGATCATGTTCATGATGGCGATGACGTAGGCGAGAGACTTTTTTTCCTTGCCGTAGAAGGTACGCTCCTGAAGCATCTTTACGTCTCTTGTGGTCAGTTCTGACTTCTTGTTGAGGTACTCAAACGCCTCGCACAAGAAACCAGCCGAGCCGACAGCGCCATCGTAGATGCGGTCGCCGATGCGGGGCTCCACCACCTGAACGATGGCGCGGATGAGCGGGCGTGGGGTGTAATACTCGCCGCCATTGCGTCCGGCGTTGCCCATGTTCCTGATCTTGGCTTCGTAAAGATGCGAGAGCTCGTGCTTCTGGGTCTGGGAGCGGAAGCGGAGCTCGTCAATCTGGTCGAGGATCTCGCGCAGGCTGTAGCCGCTTTGAATCTTGTTCTTGATCTCGCCGAAGATTTCGCCAATTTTGTATTCGATGGTGTTCGGGCCGCTGGCTTTTTGCTTGAAGCCGCGCAGGTAAGGGAAGAGCTTCCCGTCCACGAAGTCACGGAGATCGTCGCCGGTCAATGCCTTGTTGTGGTCGAGTTTGCCATCCTGGCCCTTGGGCGCGGCCCAAACGTCCCATTGATATTGTTTTTCAAGGATGGGTGTGTATTTCTTGCATTCCAGCTTGGCTTCCGTGTCTTTGTCTCGCTCAAGGTCGTCGAGGTATTTGAGGAAGAGGAGCCATGAGGTCTGCTCCGTGTAATCGAGTTCGGTGGTGCAACCGGCTTCTTTCCAGAGAACGTCGTCGATATTCTTGAAGACTTGTTCGAACATAGCGAATCGAGTCCCTTATCGTATTCCGAATTCAGTGTTACGGCAAAGAGGCCATGGCGTGACGATGAGCCCAAGATGTGAGGTTGAGGTTAACACTGAAGCGATGAAAGAGCGGAGCGATCACTCTACCGAAGTCAGGCTAGCAGCCTACTGCCCTTCGTTCTTTTCGATCTTGCTTGCGACCTTTACCCCGCTCAGCCCGCCGACATACTTCGACACGCCTTTGTACAGCGACTCGGCAATGCGTTGGCGATAGTCGGAGGTCTCCAGCTTCTGCTCATCCGTTGGGTTGCTGACGAAGGAGATTTCCGCCAGGATGGATGGCATATTCGCGCCGATCAGCACCACAAACGGTGCTTTCTTTACCCCGCGGTTGCGGATGGCTGGACTCTTCGCCGCCAGCCCGCTGTGTAATGCCTGTTGCACATCCCCCGCAAACTCGCGCGACTCTTCGATCTTTTCCTTCATTGCAATCTTCTTCACCAGGTCCTGCAAGTCATGGATCGGCGCGCCTGAAACCGCATTCTCGCGCGCCGCCACTTCCAGCGCGTCCGGCGAAGAAGTGAAATTCAAATAGTAGGTCTCGACCCCTCGCGCAGCCGGATCCCGGCTCGAATTGGCATGAACAGAGATGAACAGGTCCGCCTGCTGCTGGTTCGCAATCGCCGTGCGTGTTTCCAGCGGGATGAACGTGTCGTCGGGACGGGTATAAACCACCGCGGCTCCTAGTCGCGACTCCAGCAGCTTTCCCAGCCGCAGTGCCACTTCCAGCACCAGGTCCTTTTCCTGCAGTCCATTGGTACCGATGGTGCCCGTGTCATATCCCCCGTGGCCCGCATCGATGACGATCTTGTTGATCTTCAGTCCGAGCGCGCGGATCAGCGACCGGTCGCCTGACGCGGTAGGCTGCGCCGCATGAATGTCCGCCACTTCGCTGTCCGCCGTCTTATGCCGCGATTTCTTTCCCCCAGTGATCGTTGCCAGCACCTTAGCCGCAATCGTGGGTCGCTCCGCACCCGGCGCACTCGCTTTGGACTTGGCCGATGCAACTCGCGGCTCGCGGCCTGCGCGATAAGGTTTTAGGTCCTTCAATTCAGAACTGCCACTAATGCGCGCATACTCACTCTGTGCAGACTCAGCCCGCGCAGACGCATTACGTGCAGATTCAGCGGTCTTGCGTCCGGTCACCGGCGGCAGCACCGCCACTTCCGCTTTCGGGGCCGCGGGCTTCACCTCCGGCTGGTTGTTCTTCGCCGCGTCGTCGCTTTTCGCAGAGTCTGGATTGCCGCTGGGCTTGCCGTGGATATCAATAATCAGCCGGTAGGGATCCGGCAACAGGAACGCGTCATAGCGCGAAAGCTCAGCCACTTCCAGCACGATGCGTGTCTTGCCTGGCGTCGCCTCCGCCACTCGGATCTTCTTCAGGAACCCATCGTCCACATCAAACGTCTTGCCCACCAGCGTGGACGCCAGCCGGGAATCCTGCAGATCTAAGAAAATACGGTCTGGCCCGGCAATGCGCTGCGATTCAAACTCGACTTTGCCCTCCAGGTCCACCGCCACCCGCGTGTAGTCGGGCGTGGACCAGTGGCGGATGCCGGTGACGCGAGGCAGTTGGCGGGCCTCGTCTGGCCCTGCGCCGGCTTCCGCAGCATTGCCCGTCGCCACTTTGCCCGATTTCGCAGCCTTGTCTTTCCTGGCCTGTTGCGAAAGTTCGGTCAGCGCCAGCCGCGCCTCCTCGGCCAGATGGTTGCGCGGATAGCGGTGCAGAAAATCCTGGAACGTGGCGCGCGCCTGCCTGGCGTCGTCCAAATCGTCTTTATAGACCTCTCCGATGGTAAACAGCGCGCCGAAGCGATACCTGCTGCCGGGATACTGCGTGCGCAGAAACTGATATTGCGCGATGGCCGCCCGCAACTCCCTCTCATCGTCGAAGCGCCGCCCCATCTCCACCATCAACTCAGCCGTCGCCACCACGCTGGGGTCCGCCTTCGAACACGTGGGGCAGCCAAAATATACCCGACGATAAGCATCGATCGCACGCTGATATTCGCGCCGGGTACGATCTTTCGAAGGACGTCCGTTCAGCGACTCCCGCAGCCGTTCCGCCGTGGCAAACTGGCTCCGCGCCCAAGCGTCATTGTGGCGTGCATACAGGCTGGGCACCCCGAGCAACAGGATCGCCACCGCCAGCAGCCGCCGAACTTGGGGAAACAATTTCATGAACCCGTTTTCCTGCTACCTTCTGCCCGGATGCCTTCGCATCAGTCCGTGTTGCTGAGGTGCAGCACCCCGCGCCCATCCCGTTCCACCAGAATGGGCGCAACCCGGCTCGCCCATCGTCCGATCAACGCTCCAGCGAACGCCCCACTGTCAGTCAGACTGCGGATCCGCTGCACATAGCTTTGCGTCTCGGCATAGTGCGGCACGCCGCCACTGCGTGCCACCGCCCCTTCGCCCGCGTTGTATGCCGCCAGGCTCAGGCTCAGGTCGCCACCGTAATTTTCCAGCAGCCGCTTCAGATGCCGCACCCCTCCATCCACATTCTGTTCCGGATCAAACGGGTTCGCCACGCTCAGCCCCCGCGCGGTTGCGGGCATCAACTGCATCAGTCCCATGGCGCCCTTAGGCGACACTGCAGCGGGATTGAAATTCGATTCCACTTTGATCACCGAACGCACCAGGCCCGCGTCCACCTGATGACGCTCGGATGCCCGCACAATCAGCTCGTCAAAGTCCCGTGCTCGCGTCGCGGCATCTCCGCGCTTGGCCGGAGTCCGGGTGATTGTCCGAGTGAGATTAGCCGGTTCGTTCACATACACGGTCCGGCCGTTTTCATGGCTGGCCGTAATGTTGGTCGCTGGAATGCTGGACGCAGTGACGCTGGTCGCAGGGATGGCTTGGCCCCAGCTAGTCACAGCGGGTGAGAGCGAAAGGAAGGTCGCGAAGATTCGGCTTGCCATCGGCAGAGTTTTCAGGCGCATAGAAGCCACGTCGGTTGAGGCGCAACCCAGCCCCATCCATCCCGACCGAGAACCTGAGGGAAAATCCGAACCAGAGCATCTTGATTATAGGCGCGCTTTCCCGCCCGGCAAGGTAACAAAAGGACGTAGAACCAGCCAAAGTAACAGCCCGCGAATAGGCTGTGGCTGCGAGTTTCAAGGTTCGGGTGTCGAATTTCAAGTTCAAGTTTCAAGCCAAGCTTCAGCGGCACTCTGTGAGACCCTGTGCCCCCTGGAGTGAAGGCTTTTGAGCTGCGCCCCCTGTTCACCCGTCCCCAGTTGCGATACGCTGCCCTTGTCCCAAATATGACCGACCAAACTCCACTCCAGCGGCAGACCCCAGATTCCCTGATGCTGCATAGCTTCTGGTACCGCGCCCTGCCCAGCGACCAGGTCCGCCGCGGCAAGCTGACCCCCGCCCTGCTGCTGGAAACCCCGCTTGTCCTCGGCCGCGACCGCCAAGGCCAGCCTTTTGCCTTGCGCGATGCTTGCCCCCACCGGGGCATGCCTCTCTCATGCGGCAAGTTCGATGGCGCTGAAGTCGAGTGCAGCTATCACGGCTGGAGGTTCGCTGCGCACTCCGGCCAGTGCACCCTGATCCCCTCGCTGGTAGCGGAACAGAAACTCCGGGTCGACCGCATCTACGCTGGCAGCTTCGCCTGCGAGGAGCGCGACCAGTTCGTCTGGGTGTTTATTCCCCAGCCCGCACCCTCCGGCGCCGGCTTCACCCAGCGTGACGACATCCCCTGCCCCCCTCCCCAAGTCGAAACGTTCAGCCCCCGCTACCGCTCCGCCTATCTCACCGCCGACCTACCCTGCTCGGTGGACCACGGCATCATTGGCCTGATGGATCCGGCGCATGGCCCCTTTGTGCACCAGGCCTGGTGGTGGCGCAGCCGGGAAAGCATCCACGAAAAGACCAAGCACTTCGAGCCCATCCCGCTCGGATTCCGCATGAGCGCCCACTCTCCCTCCTCCAACAGCGCGCCCTACAAGTTGCTGCGCATGGTCGCCGACGCCGACTCCATCACCACCACCATTGATTTCATTCTGCCCAACCTGCGCACCGAAACCATCCGCGCCGGCAAGTACTGGTTCTCCTCGCTCACCACCGTCACGCCGCTCACTCGCGACCGCTGTCGCATTGACGTGGTGGCCGCCTGGAACCTGTTTCGTTCCGTGCCCTTCGCCCCCGCGCTGCTAAAATTTGTCTTCGCAAAATTTGTGGAGCAAGACCGCCGCACCATGGAGTTGCAGTCCGAAGGACTGAGGCACAACCCTCATCTCATGCTGATTGACGATGCCGACCGTCCCGCAAAGTGGTATTTTGGCCTGAAACAAGCATGGTTGGAGAGACAGCGCACCGGAGAAGA
>JBBQVN010000104.1:0-13036 GCA_038211475.1 Terriglobales bacterium
TCGCCGACGACATTGGCGTGGTAGCCCTCGGTGTTGAGCGTGATCTCCAGCAACGTCCGCGTGCGCGGATCGCTGTCCACCGCGAGGATCGTCCGACCGACAGGGTAGTGCATGAAATGGCCATCCCAAAAGCTTGCCGTCATCTGTAAACTTGAAAGTAGATGTAAGCATACGCGAACTGGTAAAGAATCAATTAGGATCCCGCTAGATTGCGATAAATTTTTGCACACGTGAAGTAGAGTTTCCGAACGGCAATTCCGTGCCTCGGTGCTTGTTCCAGGCGACGTCATTTGCCGAGACGCTTTCACGGTCCCGGGGGCGCGGCGTCGCGCGGGCATGGCCGTTCGAAGTTCCGGGACCGGGTCGCTGCGCGCCCCATCCTAGCGGTAGTCGCCCAGCAGCGAGTCGGCCTTCTGCGCTGCGGCCACGTCCCGGGATAGCGCTGGATCAATTGCTGGCAGCTCGCGACGACCGTCGCGATGTCCTCCGCGTTCAATTTCCGGAAGGCGGGCGCCTGCGGGTCCTTTTTGCCCGCGACCTCAGGCGTAGCGGCGGTACAGGAAGAACGCCAGCGCGGCCAGCATCAGCGCGAGCAGGAAATTCCAGACGAACCGCCGTCGGCCTTTGCGCTTGATCGTGATTTCGATCCTGGAGAATGAGTTGGCCATGGCGCTCGAATCCGCGGGGCAATGCCTATTTCTGCATATTTACCGGCTCTTCATAAGACCCTTACCTGTCCACTCTATCGTATTTACGAGAGAAATCCATGCGGAGGGTCTGGCATGCTGTCCAAACTTCAACGTCACGCGGCGATCGCGCTTGCGGGTCTGGCCGCCGCCGATCGGGAACGAGTGGTTCGACGGGGCTACCTCGTGGTCAATGTCGACCGCGGCGCGGAGACTGGCGTTTGGACGCCCGTGAACCTGGACCCCGACGTCATCAAGGCGGCAGATGCGCTCGCTATGGCTGGGGCCGTTCGAGACTGAATGGACGGAATCGCCGCTGAGCGACGGAATCAGTACGCGGTATGAACTTACTTCCGACCTTCTGCTCAGCCATACGGCCGACGAGACAACTCCGAGTCAGATCCCTGCCGAAGGCGCGCTTTCGCCTACCTTCTTCTTCATCAGCCTTCCGGCGCTGAAACGGACGACTTGCTTACTCGGTACGTCCACCGCCTCCCTTGTCTTGGGATTTCGGGCTTTCCTCGCCTTTAGAATGCGTACTTCGAAGACCCCGAAGTCTCGCAGTTCCAAACGTCCCTCAGACACCAGAACGTCCACGATGCCATCGAGGGTCAATTGGACGACCTGCTTCACCGCGATCTGTTCTATGCCCGTCTTCGCGGCGATGGATGAGATCAACTCGTACTTTGTCATGGTTGCAACGTTCCGGCCATTCGTCCACCGCTACAAAGTTTTCAGCTCTTCGACAGTCTGCTCCAGCGCTTTCACCGCCGCGCCGATTTTCGCCCCAACCTGCTGCTCTACCATGCGGCTGACGATTGCTTCGATGCCGTCCAGCCCCGCGACGTTCATCGCAGTGGCAGCGCCCTTCGGCCTGCCCGGCCCCTTCTTGACGGCGTTCTTGCTACCCTTGGGCCGTCCGGCTTTCTTCTTGGCCGCAACGGGTGCTTCCGCCTTACCAGGCGCTGCTGGCTTGACCGCCTTACTCGACTTCTGTTGCTTCTTGCCACCGGCGAACTTCATAAGGTACTGCAACTGGCCCTTGTAGCCCGCGTCCTTGGCTGCTTTGAGCGCATCGGGCCATGAGCCGGTCTTGCGAGCGGTCTTGACGGCCTCGATGATTGCGGACTTCTGTTCGTCGGTATAGGGGCTCGTGCGGGGCATGGGCGAGAGGTCTCCTGTTTGGGTTGAAGGTCAGGAGTTTATCGAATTGTGTACGAATTACAAAGGAGCGAAAACCAAGGCGAGTCCCCGAAGCGCCGAAAGCCGGCCAGAGGTTTAGCCGTGGACTGGGCCTGGGCAAAAGTTAACAATTTAACGTTTGGTACTTTCCTTAAAGTACTGATGGCGTCTACCCGTACCAAATCCGTTCAAGATCATTCCTGTGCCGAGCCGGTCAAACGTCACCTTGGCCCGATGATCATGTCGAATTCGTCAATTGATCGCCCAAAGGAGCAGTCCAAGCACGTTGACCGAAGTGTCAAAATTTAGAGGACGGAATTGGGGGCGAGTGGACTTCTCCTCGTGCTCCCAATTCGTTTAGCCGCTGTAATGTCATTGAAGCCGGAACGACACGGAGAGGATTCTGGTCGCCATCCAGAAACCCAACTATGCCAACGAGCGACTCTCCGAGTCTGTAAATAGCGCGCATTTTGAACATCCCGCCCTCAACCATAAAATCGGTATAGCCCGGTATAGCCCCATAGTTCCCCGTGAACAAGGGGATCCTCTGGCCTGACGTACTGCGGTGCCGACGGTAGAAGAGCAAGCACTTCATCAGGCGAGTTCGGTCCTCTGACGTACTCCAGTGGAATCAGGATTTCAATGATTCCATCTTTGCAAACCCGCGTTGAGGACTGCCCCATCCGGAAAGTACAATTCTCATTTTTCGTCGAGCAATGTTTCTTGTTTTTCATCTTTCTAGGCTCCTGTAATTTGTTTGAGTCAATTCACTCCAGACCATGCATGTTGCAACACTGTCTCTGCTTAGGTTGCGTTTCAACCATGGTATGTTTGCGACGGTTCTTGGTCGGTTGGCCGACCAACCAAACCAATCCCAATTCTGGTTTCGGCAGGCTCGTATACAGCGCACTGCTTGCTAGTGCGCCAGTCCTTCAGCGGGACGTGCATCTTCCCTCGCTGATCGAGTACTCGTCCCAGACGACGGTCTCGGGGGCGTGCGCCAGCTCCTCGGCGTGCCCGTCCACATCGATGCAGCGCAACGCAAACGTCAGTCGAAACTTCAAAGACGCGGCCAAGATGAGCCTTCCGATGTGGCCGCCGCCGGAAGAAACAACCAGCCGATCGAGATCGGGCTCCCACACGAGGAGTCGATGCAAGCGGACGTGACACCTCGCCTCTGCGGCAGCATTCAATTGGTCGAAGCCGCCATACCCGGTAAGAACGCTCTCGCCGGGAAAGGGGATGTTGTTGCCGTAAACAAACTGGACGAATCGCAGAATCTCGGCGGGTTCGCCCGTCATTGTCACGAGGGTTTCAAAATTATTCATGGCATTAGGCCCTTCTCTGCGCGTTCTTCCTTGAGCCTCTCCTGTTCAGCGAAGCCGCTCAGAAATTCCAACTCCTCCTCGGCGGCGATGATGTCGATCCAGCGCTGCTCCTCCTCGCTGATTTCGTCGGGCAAATCGTCCTGGTCTGGGTGCCTCCCGCCCGGACGACACATCAGGAACGCATCGGGGTCTTGCTGGTACCAGTACGAGTCCTCATGCGCCGTGGTCCATTCATACATGCTCGAACTCCTGTCATTGCCGCGCCGCGGGGGGCGCGCCCCCTGAAAACCGGACATCGGGCTAGGAGTGGCTCAAGGGGCGCGCCTGCGGCCATTACGGCCTGCTTGGTTGTTGTCGTGGGAATCAGCCCGATGTCCTCGACCCACTGGATTATACAGAACATTGGACGCCGCCGTTTCGGGGGGCGAGGAAGGCGTCTCAGGTCGTGCGCCGCCTTGACGAAAGACAGCCAGTGCCCATGGATGCGCAGGTTGCGGAGTGAAGCCTGCGCAGTGGCGCACGACTTCTTTGTGCCTGGAAGCTGGAGCACCGCGAGCAACTACGGCTGTGCTTCGGCAAGATTCTGGACAGCAACGGCGTGGAGGGGAGCATCGTCACATTATTGCTCGTAAGAGAAACGGTTCGGTCGCATCGTATCTCGGAAGGGTGCCTCGACGCGAGGCAGCCGTGGCATCACCGTGTTCAGGCCGCCCTGAAGCGTTCAAACAATTCTGGATCCTCGATCGCAAGATGCTTCAATTGCGCCGCGAGCATTGTCAATGCTTTGTGGTATTGCGCGCTCAGGTGATCCGACGAATATTCGTGGCCGAATTCGTGGATTAGCAGATCGTCCTGCTCTATTGAGCCGACGTCATCAAACCACGCACGCCCAAGACAGCCCACTTCAAACGTGAGTTCTCGTGCGCCGTAACACGCCGCGAACTGTCGATTGGCCCGGGTGAATCGCACCGTGATGTCCACGCCCATCAGGCGTCGCGCAAGAGTTGTTGCGTACTCCGCCGTGCGTTTCATGCCATCGGTCCATTCGCTTTCGGGGAGCAGTTCCTCGGGAATTGCGTTCGGGTCTCGCGAGTATGGCTTCGGTGACGGAGTCACTTTGCCCGCTGAAGTGATCGCGGCTGCCCTTCGCATCTGTTCCCATTCGCCGGCGGAGCATTGTGAACCCGTGACAACCGTGTAGCCCTTGGAAAAGGCGAGGGAATTCGCCTCTGGGTCCGACGGATCATAGGAAACGCGACGTTCGCCGAACCTCTTATCAGCCATGGTCCGAATGGCATCGTCCGACGCATGCTTGTCGCCGGCGGCTTCCCGAGCCCAGGGTTGGTTCGCGTCGTCCTGCGTGAGCCTTGTGAATGTGGCGTTCAAGGCAAGGACGCGAAGTAGGCGCAGAAATGCCGGCGGAACATTGTCGCGCTCAAAGCCCAGCGGCACCTTCTGCTGTACGTCGTAGTGGAATTTATCCCCGGTCTCCACAACGGGAACGCCCAACTCGTATACGCATCCCTGCTCGCCGGGAAGCGGCTCGTGGATGTTCACACGTGTTTTTCTAAACACCCGCCGGAGTACGCCGGACTCGTCGGCGATTTCCGTTTGAAGGGAATCCTCAAAGGACGCGATGGCTATGCGCGGCACCACGAGTTTGCCGTTAAAGGTGGCCTTTATTCCGCTGGGGACGATCAGTCTGGCCGCCGCGTCGCACATTTCGTGGTACTGGTCCCGGGTCGCGCGCAATACACCGGCGAAGAGGCTGCCCTGCGGCCGTCTCTCTCTTAGGCTGTGGCGGCCGGAGTCGTCGAATCGCACGCCGCCTGAGGTTGTGATCACGCGTGCCTCGTCGCACAGGGCGATCACCATTTTTTCACCCAGGTTGAATCGGCCGCGGAGCAAGGGATCGCCCTTTTTCCCGGACTCGGCAAAGAGCGTCCATGCGTGGCTGAGTTGGGCGAATCCGTCCGGCGAATCGTCCTCGATCTCGACGCGAACCTTTGGCTGGCCCGCCACCGGCTCCAGCTTGATGGCGACGTTCGCAACCCCCTCCGCGTCCATGGCATTCTGCCAAAGTTAAGTTCGAAGATCACGTACGAAAGGCCGCGCCGCTCAAGCAGTTTCGCCAGGCCCTTTTTGTCTACCGAGAATAGCTCCGACATGTGCGCCTCCTGTTTATCAAGTCTTTCAATGGCAGTCCGTCCTACTTTCTCGTCGGGCTTGCCCCACTTTCGCTTGTAGTCCCGCGCCAGCCTCTCCCAACTCGGCGTCTTAACGTGCCTGTCCAGGCCCAGCAATTCGTCCCGAGGATCGACCTTTGGCTTCACTGGGATCGGAGGCAGCGGCGGCCCAGCAGTGCGCCGATGCTCCTCGCCTCCTTCCCAGCCGCGACAAGTGCGCGATCTGCCACCCACTCGAGGCGCTCTGTTTCCACTTGGCGCCTCACAATCCCAGCAGCTCGTCCGAGTCCGGCTTCGTCTCTGGTCCTTGGGGGGTGGGGGTGCTAACGGCATTAGCCCCAATAAGCAACGGGTTGGTAGGGCGCTGTAGTATATTGGGGATGATGCCGTTAGCCTCCCCCCCACTGCACCGAGCGGCCGATTCTGAAATCTGATTCCTGATCCCGGCGAGCAATTTAGAGGCGTACGATTTCTGGCCCCTGAGGCAGGTGGCGATCAACTGGCATCTCTGCTCAAGCCTGTCCCTATCTTCATCCTTGGGGACCCAGAGCGTGTATCGCGCGGCATGTTCACGGGATTTCTCGACCAGTTCCACCAGTCCCGACAGTTCCAGTCGCTTGAGCGCCTTGCGTCCGGTCATCTTGTTGGGAGCGACGAGTCCGACTGGGATCCTGACCGGGCCGGACTTATGGCCGGAGCATGGCAGACAGCCCCTGATCCTGAAGATCTCCTTGAGGATGGCAATGTAGGCATCCCGGCCCGAGCGCCCCAGTCCCGACCGCTCACCGAAAACCGAGCAATGCACGTCCAGGAGCCAGGAGGTCATGAGCCGATCCTCTTGAATCGGGAAGCCATTCCAGCGGTGGTAAAACTCTTCCCGGTACCTGTCGATCGTCTCCGTGGTGATGTTGATCCAGAGGTCGGAAACGACGCCCTGATCGGAAGCGGCCTTCACGACCGCGTCTCTCGACTCAATGTCAGTGGCGCAGACATCCGAGAGCGCCTGCTTGAAGGCCGCCCTTTTCTGTTCCCTGGTTCCAATTCCATCCTGCTTGGCCATATAAGCGGCGCGCCATCCCCTTTGGAAACGGTCACCTTGATGATGTTCAAGCCAGCGCTGGGCATCCGCGAGGCTAGGGATGTTGATCCCATTCGCCTGCATCAGGACGAGGCTATCGTGGACATCGATCCCAAGGTCCCAAGCCAGGTGGCCGAAGTCATGGAAGTTACGGCAACCATTGGACTGTCGTCCTCGAAGGTCGGCAGGGTCCAGAGACTTCAAGTACACTTCACCCAAACCAACCCGTTGCTTACTCTTGAGGGACAGGTCTCTCCGCGCCAGCGGAGGGGCCTGGACCGTCCCGATTGTTAGCCCCGTGGGAGCAGCGGGTGCGTGCCCGTTCCGTGCAACGGGCAGGGGGTTTGATAGCGCCCAGAGGACGAGGTCGGATGCCTCTTCGCCCACGTCGCCATGCGCCTGAACGAGCTCATGGGGCACGAGCCCCAGCGTGCTGGGAGTCAAGTCCCGAGACCAGAGGAATGAAACCTGCCGGCCCACCACGGATTTGTCGCACCGGAGATTCAGCTTCAGATTGATGCCCCTGATGATTATGGACCCGTTAGCGACGGAGAGCCTGGACCGTGCGGGTAGCCGCATTCTGAGGGCATAGCCGTTCCCGCCGGACGAGACCCTGACTTCACCCAACCCCAGGGCGGTGCGCAGCGACAGGGCCGCATCAAGGGCCTCTTGCGGAGTATTGTAAGCATCGGCGGGGTTGCCCTTGCAAACGTCGAAATCCCAGAGCAGGTACGCGAGCTCCCCGCCATTAGGATGGTCCTTTTCAATCGTGGTGGAGCAGCCCAGACGACGGAGCGTGGCCGGAACTATTTCCTGACTCTTCCATTTGAACACCGGAAAGCGCTTTTTATCGTCCGTCTCGCCAAGGACGAATCCCCAGGGCCAAAACGGGTCGATCCAAGACCAGCAGGGGTCGTCGTGCAGGGCGTAGATAAAATCCCGCCAGGTTGCCTTGCCGAGGAGTTCGTTGATGCTGTTGGACATTCGTTTCGCTCCTTTCTTCGCGGCTGAATTCCGCCGTTGGCGGCCGCGGGCGCGGATGTCAGGGGCCGCGCGCGTCAGTCCTCCTGGTCTCGCTGGCGACGCAAGGCGTTTACGAATTCCGATATCGGGCAGTCACCGACCGATTCCATCCCCGCTCTAAACGCCTCGTCGACTACTTCGTCGAAGGCCGGATTTAACGAACGTGCCAATTCCCCGAAGGAATTGATCTCCCGCACCTGCGCGGCCAGATTGCAACCGAACAGATTAGCCACGGACCGAATGTGCTCCGCGGCGAAATCGGGATCGTCCAGCATCCGCTCAACGACGTGCAGGTCGTCGCCCCCCATCAGCGACTTGATCCCCAGCGAGTAGGTATGGCCGTCTCCGCCGACGATCGTAAACATTCCCACCATGGAGTGGGGTATGTAGCCGTAGTTGCTGATGGCGCGGCGGAGATCGCGTTCCCAGCGGACACCGCGTTTGTCATTGGCCGCGCGACTCATCATCTTTTGCGCCTGCGCCAAAGCCTTCTGCTTTTCTTCGTTCGTCATGATGCTTCTCCCGTTTTTTCCGGGTCGGTGTCCGCAGTCGAAGGTTGCTTGGGAGGCCAGGCGGTATTGCCTCCAAGCAGCGCAACGTTGGCCGCCTTCCACATTTCTTGCATTATTTCAGTGGGCCAACTGGCATGGAACTCGTCCCCTAGAACGGGTACGCCCACTTCTGGCAACTCGCCGAGCAGGTCCGACCTGAAGAAACCGCAGTGGCCATTTTGCCACGCCATTTCGATATAGAGTTCCGTCCAATCCGTCAGCACGTTGACTTCGACCTTAACCTGCGGAAATCTGCGCGTGACAGCGTCCAAATTAACTTCGTCGATGAAGGACAATCTCCAAAGGCCGTGCGTGCACTCAATAAAGGCATGGTCATCCGAGTCATGCCGGAGGTAGTTGATTCTTGCGACGCCGCGCGTCATTTCCTCCACGAACGCCGCGCGCTGGTCTCGCGGTGCTGTAATCCGGATTCTAATGTGGTCGCTGTTGGGCATCTTCTTGCTCCTTCCGCGCTAAAAGCCAAGTGCGTTTGGATCGAGATCAGCCAATGACCGGCTGGGTTCAGTCGCCTGAACTGCTGCCGATGATTCTCGGTATTTTGCAAATGGGCGACCCAGATGGTGGGTTGACCCCATTGCGAATGAGCGCATCGCGTCTCGAATTTCAAGGCATGGGTCTACGTTCTTCCCAAAGACCTCTTCGATTCGGTTCATGAAGTCGCCCAGCAGTTTGGTGACCAGTTTCGCGGACCGGAAGGTCAGTTCGGTGTGCATGATCTGCGGATCAAATTCGCCTATGAAGTTGCCGAGGAGGTTGATGGCGTCGTCGGCGCCGCGGCCTTTTAGTGCCTCCTGACCGGCCTTTTCAGCCCAATACCCGATCGTGAGCAAGGCAGCGTGAAGGTCCGCGCCCGCCCAGTACTCGTCGTACGTCCGACCCAGCGCGATCGCCTGTTCGATCGAAACGCCGTGCTGTTTTGCCGCCGCCAATGCGACCGGCGGGGGCTGCCCGTCCATCCAAAATAGGCCGCCGGGCGCCTGAGCGGCAGCGTCTCCGGGCTGGTAGCCGGTCGCGTGCGCGGCCTTCCATGCCATATCCGCAGCCGACGGCCACTCCTGCAATACGCCTACGGCGGCCGCCTGTGGAACCTCGAGTGCACGCGCCGGCGCTCGCATGTGGTCGGTCCAATCCTTAGGAGCTGTCTCGGAGGGCGTTTCAACGCTGAGATCCTGCGCCTTGGAATTTGAGCCTTCGGTGAATCTTTCCACGTTCGTACCTCCTTTGTGAATCGCGTTAAATTTCTTGCCGCTACAATCTGTTTCGAACACGCGTGTCCGGTGGATTTCAATTGGCGCATTGCGCGTACGGCTAAGCACCGGGCAAGCAATCTTTATTCCTGATCCACCAAGCCGCCTCGACCTTGTCGCGGCAACTCTCCCATTCCGACCTAATTTCAGCGACGCGTTCCTTATTACCGGCGTCGTGTGCCTGCCGCGCTTTGGATTTGAGCGTTTTGTGGTGTTTCTCTCGGATGGCCGCCGCCCAATCGCATTGCTTGTCGGAGACTCCGAATATGACTGGAAAGCCTTGGCTTCTGCCGTAGGCGACACCGGGGTGTGCATGGGTTCCGAACGCTCGCAAACTCGCGAAACGGCGTTGCCCGTACTTGGAGATAGGTTGCCGAAGTTGCCCCTCAGATGCGCGTACAATGTCCTCTTCTGTCATTTCTGTAGGGCGCATGCCTGGATCGTCGTCCTCGCAGTATTCATCCTCGTCAGTTGCATTTTTCATTTGTAGTCCTCTCTAGAGTCCGCATTAGCAGTTTCGAATGGGGCGACGACGATTATGTGTGACCGGGTATCGCTAGGCGTATTCTCTGCGGGCTGCTTCTAGTGACCAATCTCCGTGTTTCATTGCATTCACGTTCCGATCATCTCGGGACCATTCATCTGAACGTTTCCTGGCGCACTGTTACTCAGAGGTGTTGCGGCAAACTCGTAACTCGAAATTTTGAGCTTATGTTTTTCGCAGGTGGTTGTCGGAATCGTCAGAAAGCCACGGAGCCTGTCGGTGCCGCGACCCCAATAGGTCTTCATTGGCGCACCGGTTTGCGGCATGGGGCACCGGCAGCCCTGCCGACGATTGGCTCAAGCGCGGAAACTCGCCCCCAAGGTCATGTCGTTGCCATTTTCCGGGCGCCAGCCGGGCCCGACGTACTTGGCGGCTTCGTGGGTTGTCAATTGGCACTCAAAAACTGAATTTTCCTACGGTCGCCCGGCTTGGTCCTTGGGAGAGGCAAGCCAACTTGTGCCAGTACCCGCCACTACTACCCGCATGACGTGGGTACCGATTAGGGTGCAAAGTTGGTTGGCCGTCAGCGTTGGCATGCCGCATCCAATTACCTCCAGCGCAATTAGTCGCAGGACCTCGGCTGAATGCGCATCGACAATACGGTTAGGATCTTGAATGACGGCAAGCGCAGATGCGGCCACGATGGCCATGTCCAGGTCAGGGTCCTTTTTGCTCATGTTGTTGCTCCTGCTTTAAAGATTGAGTGCGGCTGTTCGGGCCGGATACCAATTCGCCCACGAGTGGCCTCACTGATTTCCAGGATGTCCACAAGCCAGTCGGCGTCACCTGTCGCCGCATTGTTGCAACCTTCAGGGACGAATTGTTCATCAAAACGGACGCCGTATTCTGCGGGCCGAAGTTGAGTTCCGTTTAAACGGTCCGGTTTCGAGAATCAATTCGGCATCGCGTTCATGGGCGTCCTTCGCTCCAAAGCCTTTTCGGACACGGTCTCTTTGGAAAGCCACGCGCCCGCGTTATTCTTCAGCACGATGAATGAAAACCCGGGATCAAGCCGGGAAAGTCGCTTGGCCTCGCCGATGAGTGCTAGCAATTCTTCAACCGTAGCTGTGCTTAAGGTGATGGCGAACAGCTCGAATCCCGCTCTTTCGAAGCCTGTCGTGCCCACGAGATAGATCTGTTTCACTCTCTCTCCTCCTTCAAAAGACGTAGTTGACGTTCTCCGGATCGACGACTCCGTACGCGTTTCAAAGAAGGGAGTCTGATGTTGTGTCGGTGAATCACATTCTCGCTGGGGACGCTGACTCATGGCCCGTCGGGAAAGGCTGGCAGTAGACCTCCACTCAGCTTATTCATGCCGCAGTGCCAAAACGGCGTCGTGAACCCTGATTTTTCAATCGAGGCGGAAATGACGGCGATTTTCTGGCATGTCTCGACACCACCCCCTTTCCCCCAGGCCACAGAAGTCTGCCGTGACGATCTGAATTGTGTGTGGGTCAAGTAACCAGCGGACGTAATTGGGCGATTCGTTGCCACAATTTTTGCCAAAGTTCTGCGGCTGGCGCAGGGATGATCGCGATGACCTCATGACTACCCAATAGAAAACGCACAGCAACTTTCAGAATTTGCTCTCGAAATCGTTGTAGGCTCCAACCGCTCGGCTCCGGCAGGGAGATACTTGGGCTTGGGGTACGCTTCGCCGAGCGCGACATTGTCTGCTTTTTCGGAACGGATAGATCCTTTGCTGCCACCTGTTCTACAGCCTCGTGCCCCGTGGTCGCTTGGGTAGGTGCAGGAAATGCTTCTTCCGCCAATCGTCGTCCAAAATTCGCCAGGTTGTACGCCAATAGATGCAACAACATGGTCGCTTCATTGCATGCCGAGTCCTGTTGGTCGGCCAAGGCTTGGTCCGTCGCCGTACGATTCTCCTTTTTGCTCCGCGGCTCGCGCTCGGAACAGGATAGCGCTGGACAAAGCACGTTCTTCAACTCTCCGATATGGTTCTCCATGGTGCCGCGCGGGCGGTAAAACTTCAGTACCTCTTCGGCGTCTTTCTCGCCTTTCGGCCAACTGGTGACCAAAAAGAAATGGTCTCTCCATATTTCCCCAGGCCGGTCCACGATCACAAGTATCACCCGTCGCGGACGGCTCCACGTATCTGCCCGATACTCTATTTCCACCGCCCATTCTTGCGCATGCGGTTTTTTCCCTATCGCCCGCGGAATGACTCTGTCGGCGATTTTCTCCAGGCGTGAATTGGTCTTCAGCCGGAAGACATAGGGTGCCGGCGCAGATTGCCCCGAGGCGTTCCGGCGCTCCTCCAAGGCCAGCATGTTATCTTCGCCTTCGGCAAACGCGCAATCGCCGCGCACGGCCACTTGGTCCGCAATATGTTTCTCCACCTCATCCAACAAAGGCAGCAAGAACTCCTTGGCGCCCTTCGGACTCCACGTTTCTCCGGAGCGGAGCTTGGCGCCGATCCAATCCTCCGTCTCGGCCAGATACGCCAGCAACGGATGGTAGCAAGAACACTCATAGTATCCGTTGTAACCCGAGCCGCCTTGGTTCCCGTGTACTTCAATGGGAGTACTGTCCACGTCCACCACTGCAAACCCCAAACGACGACCACGTGTAATCTGGACGTCCTTGCGGGTGAAGTTGAGCAATTCGGCTTGCAACTCCTTGCGATTATGCTCCGTCGATAACGACTTGATCAATCGCGAACACGTCGGCTGCGAGGGTAGATGGTTGGGGTTGCTTTCAGATTCATCCTGGCGCAGTGGCTTGTCGCCCTTGCGTTCCGAAACGGCCAAACGAAAGGCTGGGTCGTAGCGGAGTTTGTCCGCATCGTCTTGGTCCCGCCATCCTTGGCCCAGCGTGAATAGCCTCGTCCGTAGCAGCTCAGCCAGAGGATATATCACCAGAGCGGGGCGACGCGGATCCCGGAGCCTGGCTGCAAGGTCCTCCACCAACCGCAAGCGCTGATCGAGTTCCCGAAAAATGAGCGCGCCACCGTCGGAGGATATCCGCTCCGCACGCGCCTCGACCTTGATTGACGAATTAAAACTGCACTGAAACAAGACTCCTTGGACTACTCGTCGAACTGTTTTTCCGACTTCACCCACGGGGTGCCTCCTCCGATGCCTTACATTGCTGTCACATCCCCCTTGCTATAGAGACAATCGAAGGCTCGCGTGCTTCAGATAACCCGAAGCGGCATGAATAAGACAAG
>JBBQVN010000105.1:0-12909 GCA_038211475.1 Terriglobales bacterium
CCCGGCGCACGTAAAAACGCCGAGGAGAAATTCCCCCTCGGCGTATGGACCTTAGCTTCAGTCTTGGCCCTAGAACTCCAGCTTCAATGAGAACTGCATCTGGCGTGAGCCCGTCGTTCCATCCGCTCGTCCCACCTCACTGGTGGAATGTCCGAACAGTGCCGCCCCGCCCTGGTAGGTATTGCCCGGAGCGCCAAAATTTGGATGGTTGAAGATGTTGTAGCCTTCCGCCCGGAAAATCAGAGCCAGGCGTTCGGTAATTGCGGTTTTCTTGCTCAACACCAAGTCAGACGACACGAACCCCGGCCCGTAGAACTGGTTGCGGCCTGAGTTTCCAGCAAAGCCGTACTTCGCCCGCGCAAATTGGTTGCGCTGAGGCCCGGTGGCCGGCAATCCAGCCGAGGTATCCACTACCGGCGTTCCCCCAATGAAATCCAGACGGCTGCTGAGCGTCGTGTGTTCGGTGTCTAGGTTGCCAAAGAAGTCAATCGGGAAGCCGGTTTGTATCGAGGTGATGCCAGAGAACATCCAGTGCTCTAGCGCTCGTCCCGCGAAGCCATTGGCCAGCCACTGCTTACCACGTCCAACTGGCAACTCGTAGGTATAGTGCACCACTGCCCGGTGCCGGACATCGAAACCCGAATTGCCTCGTTCCTCCCGCAGGTTAAATGAATTGCGCGGGAAGGTTCGGCCGCCGCTACCAGCCGCCACCAGAGGATCGTTCGAGTCGTCAATGGCATGCGACCAGGTATATGCCGCTCCCACATCAAGCCCGTGCGACAAACGCTTTTGCAGGTTCATTTGCAGCGAATGGTACGTGGAATTTCCAATCGACCTGTTCAGCGCCACCGAACCAAAAGCGGTATTGTTCACCGCATTGAACGGCAGTGCGCCGATCAACGCGCCAAACCTTAGCGTGTTGAAGGTCAGGGTTGAGGGCGGAATCCCCAGCGCTAACAGCTGCGCCACCAGGGCCGGCTGCGGCGGATTGCCATCCACCACCCGCAATTCGCGGGAGCCGTGTGAACCGACATAGTTGAGCTCCAACGACAAGTTAGGAGCGATCTCCCGTTGGAAACCCACGTTCCAGTTTTGGCTGTATGGAATGCGCAGATTCCTATCGAAAAGAACCGGCGAGGCCAGCCAGGCAAACTGCGTCAGCGGGTCGATGTTCTCAATCGTGGCTGTGGGGGTGGCCGTCGGCAGCAACGTAATAGTCGACAGGGGCGCACCCGGGAAATTGCTCAAGTCGCGCTGAAACGGCGGGTTGCCGCGCGCATTTCCAAATAGGTTGCCAAAAATCCGATCGTGGAAGATTCCGTATCCTCCGCGGAATGATGTCTTTCCATTCTTATAAGGATCCCAGGCAAATCCCACCCGCGGCTCGATGTTTTTGTAGTCCTGCCGGTAAAGGTCGTGGCCTGCCAACTGGAAAGTGAACGGCGCAGGGCCGCTTGGGTCAGCAGTGAGAGTGGAGAGGTTCCCGTCTTTTTCGTACGGGATGCCATTCAGTTGATAGCGAATTCCCAGGTTCAACGTCAGGTTCTGGCGCACCTTCCAACTATCCTGGAAGTAGATGCCAAACTCCTTCTGCCGGAACGCGCGCTGATCGTCTGCCGTCCGCGTCCCTGCCTTGTTGAAGAACTGAGACTGACTTTGCGACGTTACCAGTCCCAACAGTGCGCCCGACAAATCCTGAAGCACTTGATTGTCAATATTGTTATTGAAGCAACCTACCCCAGTGTTCGGGTCGCAGGCGACGCCCGGCGCTGGATCCACGACGTTGACGCCGAAATCCGTTACCGGATTAAATCCCAGCGACTCCCTCGAGGCAAATGAATCGAATCCGTTCTCGAAGACAAAGCGGTACTCCCCGCCCAGCTTCATCGTGTGGTTGCCTCGGGCCAGGGACAATCCATCACTCAACGAATAGGTGCCCGTCCGCCGGCTCTGCCCATTGGAGTCGCCCAAACTGCCGCAGCCCCAACTCGCAATCCCGTCGAATCCATAGTCCCGGCCTCGGCCAAAACTATCCAGCGGACCCACGCTGTTAATCGCCGATAGGTTCCCGCAGTTAAAAGGGATGTTGGCCCGGTTAAATCCGGCATGGAAGTCGTTCACGATGGTGTTGCTCAGCGTGGACGTCAAGCCCGCCGTCAGACCGATGACATTGCTCTTGAATCCTACTGCCCCGATGCCAGGCAGGAAGTCGTCAAAGAACGGGTTGGGATCAGAGGAGAGATCATAGCCCGCGCGGAATGACAGCTTTTCACGGTCAGTCAGGTTATGATCCAGCCGCAGAGTGTATGCATCCTGATTGAAACGCGAACTGCTCGGGAAGAACAGAAGGTTGCGCAGAGGATCCACCGCCCCGCCGTTTCCAGTGGGATACTTGGCAAAAATTGCAGCCACGGTTGGGTCCAGCGACAAGCCAAACAGGTTGTTAGGAGAGTTCGGGCTGGTCAGGTCCACTGGGTAGGAATTGCCCGCATCGTCCTGCACGGTGAATAGTCCCGACTTGAACGCCGCCGACGGCACATTCGTGCTGGCCTGCTGAGTCGTACGGAAGCGTTGAAAATCCCCGTTAAAGAAGAAAAACGTTTTGTTCTTGTAGATCGGCCCGCCCAGCGAACCACCCAGAATATTGCGTACGTAGGGGTTCTTTTTGCCAGTGGTGGGCGTATTGAAATAGTCTCGCGCCCCAAAATAGTTGTAGCGTCCAAACCAGTACCCTCCGCCGTGGAAGGTGTTGGTTCCGCTCTTGGTCACCACATTGATGATGGCGCCAGTATTGCGCCCAAATTCCGCAGAGAAGTTATTGGTGATTACTCGGAATTCGTCGGTTGAATCCGGATTGGCTACCAGCAGCCCCGAAGGAATTCCCGGGACCGATGTGTCATTATTGTCTACGCCGTCGAGCAGGAAGTTATTGTTGCGCTCGCGCGAGCCATTCACCGAAAATCCACCCAATCCGCTGTTCGACTGCACCGTTCCAGGAGACAGTAGAATCAGGCTATAAGGGTCACGCAAGATCAGCGGCAGATCGTTCAACGTTTTGGCGTCCACCAAATTGCTGACCTGCGAGGTCTCCGTATCTACCTGCGGCAGCACGTCTCCGCGAACCTCTACGACCAGGCCCGCCGAGCCCACTGTGGCGAACTTCACTGTCAGCGGCAATACCTGGTCAACGCTCAACACCAGGTTGGTGTACTTCACGTCGTTGAAGCCGGTACTTTGGGCCGTTACTTCATACGTGCCGGGCGCCAGGGAGGGGACGGTAAAGTTCCCGCCGCTTCCCGATGCAGTTGTGTGTGTCTCTCCGGTGGCCGGGTTATGCACCGTCACCGTGGCGCCTACCAGCACCGCACCGGTCGGGTCTTCCGCCACTCCACGAATGCTCCCCGTCTGGGCGACAGCACAAACCGACAGCACTATTAATACGACGAAACTCAACCACCCTCTAATTGCGCGCTTTTTTATAGCCACAAGCCACCTCAAATCACGATTTAAGAAATAACCTCTGAACATTGCAATTTGTGCACCATCTTTCCGCGCAGCGGCTCAATCTAACTCCTATGGTTGCAACGACTTAGAAATGAGGCATTGAACCGGGCACTACAGCTTATTGAAAACAGTAGTGTCACCTATGGAAACTGGTAGAATATCCTGCTTCCGATATGTTCAAGTTTGGCGGAACGCGGCCGAACTCTTGGGACAGGTTTCTCACGTCACCTGTCGTTATCAAGTCGCATTTTTTGCCAGAAGCGGCGTCCCGCCACGCGTCTTTCGAACTTCATATCCCAAGTCGCTTGAAGAGCTGGCCGCTCTGTGCGCTGCCACCTGCCCACCCTCCTCAGCCTTTTGCGAAACTCGGATAACAATGCTGGCTACGGTTTGTCTGCTCCATAGCCCGCCCCAAACGAGTCGTCGCCACGAGGTTCGAGTCGGAGCGTCACAGGCCAGTCCCCGCTCGGCTCCGCTTACAATCTCAGCGCTGCTTGCAAAACCCCCGCCCTCTTTCACGTAAACTGCAATTGTCTCCGTGCACACTTTGAAATCCATCCTCGCCAAGAGCACCAAGTGGTTGTGGCTCGTGCTCACGCCGCTCGGGGTATGGGGTGCCTTCGCCTTCGCCGCGGTGGACGCCGCCCTTATCCCCATGCCGCTCGACGCCGTCGTCGCTGCGTACGTTTACAAAGACCCGCACCGCTTTCCGATCTATGTCGCGCTCGCCTCCGCCGGTTCCGCCATTGGCAGCTTGCTCATCTACGCTATCGGATACGCTGGTGGCGAAGTTTTCCTGCGCAAAAGACTTTCCCCTGAGCGCTTTGAAAAAATTCACGCCTCCTTCGATCGCCACGAGTTCTGGACGGTCATGTTCCCCGCTATGCTTCCTCCGCCCACGCCCTTCAAAGCGATCGTGCTGGCCGCGGCCGCCTTCGAAATGCGACTGTCGCGATTCCTGCTCGCCATCTTTGCCGGCCGCTTCTTGCGCTTCCTGCTGCTGGCCATTCTGACCATCAAATTCGGACCGCAGTTCGTTCAACTGGCCGGCGCAGTCTTTTCCCGCCACCTCACTTTAGTGATCGTGTTGATCTCGACCCTGGCCCTAGTCGCGTGGTTACTGTCCCGCCGCCAAAAACAAACCGACGCGAGTTCCCGGAGCAGCTCAGTTTGATTTAGCCACTACCCGAGTTCCTCCATGCACCGACGCGCGCAACCAACTCGTTTGTTCTCGGCCCCAAACGGCGCCGCCGCTTGCCGCATTACCAGGAGCTGGCCGGCCATCTTTGCGGCTTTTGTAAGCTCTCGGAATGCCCGCCCTGAGCAACGCGCGATCTGAGTTTGGTTCACGGCTTGCCTCTGCTCGCGTCCCTCCTGCTACCCTTGTCTTCATGGATCGCTCACGCATCGCCGAGATCCTGCAGCCTTTTCTGGACGCGCCACTTCATCCCGTTCAGCATGAGCAGATCGCCGGTTACCTCGACCTTCTGCTGCGCTGGAATGCCCGCGTCAACCTCACCGCCATCCGCGACCCCGAGCAAATCATCGCACGCCACTTCGGCGAGTCCCTGTTTGCGGCCCGCCACCTCTTCCCCGCCGGCCAGTCTGTCTCCGGAATTCATCTCGACAATACCCGAGGAACTACTCCCGGCCAAGTGGACCAGAGCCCCACTGATGGCGTGCCACCAAGCCCAGAAAGTGAACTCCGAGGTCGAGAAACTCGAAGCTCGAGACTTGAAACTTCTGCCTCCGTCCGTCTCATTGCCCGAACCGATCTCGATAATACCCAAGCCGTTACTCACCCCAAAGTGGAACGCGCTGCCACCAAAGACGACGCAGCAGACCAGGAAAGTGGTCTTCCCAATCTCGGAACTCGAAATTTGAAACTCGAAACTTCTCCGAACGCCCGCTCGAGTGCCCCAACCTCTTCCCCCCTAGAAACTCGGCCCGCCGTCCTCGACCTAGGCTCCGGCGCCGGATTTCCCGGACTTCCCCTCTGGATCTTCGCCCCCCATATCCATCTCACCCTGGTCGAATCGAACGCCAGAAAGGTCGCCTTCCTCCGCGAGGCCGCCCGCCTGATTACCACGCCGCGAGTCGAAGCACCGCCGTCCCTGCGGTTGCTGACGTCACCATCGTTACCGCCGTCCTCGCCGTTCCTGCCCCACCGCCTGTCGCCTTCCGGCTCTGCCGCTCTCGATCCGTCGAGGTTCGTCGATGTTGATAGTTTCGCTGCTTCAGGCTTGGATACAGCCACTCCCCGCGCTACATCGATAAATGTCGATGTACTGAACGCCCGTGCCGAAGCCCTCCCGCGCGCCCAGGCCGATCTCGTCACTCTGCGCGCCGTCGAGCACTTCGCCGCGATCCTCCCCACAGCCGCCCGCCTGGTACGTCCCGCCGGACGCCTCGCCCTGCTCATCACCACCGCCCAACTCGAAATCCTCCACCGCCTGACCCCGACCTTCCACTGGAACCCTCCGCTGCCCGTCCCCCCATCCGACTCCCGCATCCTGGTAATCGGCTCCGCCCCTCGCTGAAGGGTTCCACGTGGCCCTCCGCCCTCCAGCACCAATTCGATCCCGCGCAGTTTTCCACAGCGTTCCACGTGGAACGTTTTGCAGTCACCCCGCCCCTTTTTGGAGAGCCGAGTCGAAGTTGTCCACGTGGAACATGGTCAGGTGCCTACTGCGCCGCGTCAGGCTGGTGAAATGTTCCATGCGGAGAACACTTTAACGGCGGGCGTTTTCCACAGTGTTCCACGTGGAACTCTTCGGATCCGCTTGCAGAACTGGCTTGGAGAATTCCAAGACAACTTCTGGTTTGTGAGGAACCATTCGAGTGTTCCACGTGGAACATTAATATTAATGCGGTCGAGTCCGCTGCCGCGCTCTATGCTTTCCGAAAACCCGCGGAGTGTTCCACGTGGAACATTTGCACAGTTTGCACATTGCGCGCAGCCACTCCCGCGACGTATCATTCGCGGGACGCTCCATCTACGTTTTCAGAAAGTATCCCATGGGACGCATCATCGCCATCGCCAACCAGAAGGGCGGCGTGGGCAAAACTACGACGGCGATCAATCTGGCGGCTTCGTTCGCCGCCGCCGAGGTCAACACCTTGCTGGTGGATTGCGACGCGCAATCCAACGCGACGAGCGGCGTCGGCTTTGCGCGCGACGCCGACCGCATCAGCACGTACCACGTAATCATGGGTGAGGCCACCGCCGAGGAGGCGCTGCAGCGCACTGCGCTCGATCAGCTATGGCTTATCCCAGCGCACAAGAATTTGATTGGCGCAAACATTGAATTGGTGGAAGCGGACCGGCGCGAATTCCGTCTGCGCGACGCGTTGGCGCCAGTGCGGGAGCGCTTCCAGTACATCGTGCTCGACTGCCCACCGGCGCTCGACTTTCTGACGCTCAACGCGCTGGTGGCTGCGGACTCGGTGCTCATCCCGATGCAGGCGGAGTACTTTGCGCTCGAAGGGATCACGGAGCTGCTTGACACTATCGAGCGCATCCGCGCGGGACTCAACGAGCACCTGGCGATCGAGGGCGTGGTGCTGACCATGTTCGACGAGCGAACAAACTTGGCGCAGCAAGTGGTCAACGAGCTTAAGAATTTTTTTGGCGACAAGTTGTGCGAGACGGCGGTGCCGCGGAACATCCGACTGGCGGAGGCACCCAGCCATGGCAAGCCGGCGCTGCTGTATGACGTGAAGTCGAAGGGGGCGGAAAGTTACATCCGGCTGGCGAAGGAGATCATGGGACGGGCCAGTACATCGACCACTGTCGATGTTATAGAGTGATTAATATCTATGTAACAACTCGAGCGAATATCGGGGGGGGGGGGTAGATTGATTGCTGTCAATGTAGTGAGTAATTGCCGTCAATGTAGTGAGTAGTGGATTGGATTGGTAATTCAGGATCTAAATTTTGGCGATCGGTGGAATGGAGGCGGTATGACGGAAAAAGTTGTGGAGAAGCATTTGGAGAAGAGGCGTGCGTTGGGTCGGGGGATTGAGTCGTTGCTGCCGAGTGTACCGCGTCCGGTGGCGGCCCCGGTTGCGCCAGCGGCCGTCCCGCCTGTGAAGAATGCTCCACACGCAACCGGTGCGCCTGTAAACATCCCACCGGGGATTACTGCGCCAGCGGCCGGCCGGCAGGCGCCGAGCGAACGGGGAGAGCACGAGGCTGCGGGCAGCCTGCGCAGCGGCAGAGACACCGATGCAGACAAGGATGCGGATAAAGACGTCGAGGAAAAGGGCAATCGGTCGCATCGGTTGATCTCGCTCAAGGGAGTAATCGAGGAGCCATGGGAACGGGAATTGGAGGATGAGACGGGATTGGATGACGACTACGATCCGGCCGCGGAGGAAGAGGAAGCGGACGGGGACAGCGAGCCAATATCGCTGCAGGCGTCGATGGGAGGGACGTGGACCGACGTCAAAAAGGGAGATGGGCAGGTCGAAGAACTGGACGTGAACGACATCGCGCCCAGCCCGTTTCAGGCGCGGGAAACGTTCGACGACAAAGAGATGAGGGAGTTGGAGGACTCGATCAGCGCACTTGGGATCGTCCAGCCGATTGTGGTGCGGCACACGCCGGGGAATGGAGAGAAGGGCAAGAACTACACGCTGATCACGGGGGAACGGCGGTTGCGGGCGGCGACGCGGATCGGGTATGCGAAGATTCCGGCGGTGGTGCGGAGGGTGACGCGGCAGCAGGCGGCGGCGATGACGGTGGTGGAGAACCTGCAGCGTCAGGATCTGACTTGCATGGAGCAGGCGATGGCGTTTGTGATCATGAGCGCCGAGTTCCGGATGACGCAGGAGAAGATTGGGGAGCAGGTTGGAGTGTCGCGGGAAACGGTGTCGAACTATATGCGGCTGATGAAGCTGCCGCAGGAAGTGAAGACGTATTTATACAAGCGGGAACTGGACTTCAGCCGGGCGCGGGTGCTGCTGCAAATAGGGGATGCGGAACTGTGCAAACAAGTGGCGGCGAAGGCGGTGGCGGAACACCTTCCGGTGGGAAAGCTGGAAGAACTAGTGTTTAAGCTGACCTTACCCAGCCAGGTGCGGGAGAAGACCGAGGGCGGAGCGCGTTGGCAGGACCCGAACGTGAAGGCGGCGCAACGGGAGTTGGAAAAGATCCTGGGGATGCGGGTGAAGATCACGGACCGGAAGGGGCAGGGGAAGATCGTGATTGAGTACGGAAAGCTGGAAGATTTTGATCGAGTGGTGAAGATGTTGAAGGGGAAGTAGGGGGGCACGAAGGGGATCAAACCAACGTTCCGTGATGGTACCTATTTGAGTCTTTTTTCACTGAGCGTGGTGATGTAATCTGACCAGTAGTCGCTTCACAGCACAAGCAAAGAGGCAAAGGGTCAAACGCGTTGTTCACAGAAGGACGATCGAGTGAAGGTCTTTTACGAATTCTTCGCTGGCGGAGGAATGGCGCGGGCGGGCCTGGGAGAGCCATGGCGTTGCATTTTCGCCAATGACGTCTCCCCCAAGAAAGGCGCGAGTTACGCCGCAAATTGGGGGGATCAACACCTGCGAATTGGAGACGTTGCAGAGCTGACCGGCGCAGATGTCCCTGGCCGAGCCGATCTCGCGTGGGCCTCTTTTCCTTGTCAAGATCTCTCTTTGGCTGGATCCGGCGAGGGGCTAAGCGGTAAGCGGTCGGGGACATTCTGGCCCTTTTGGCGAGTAATTCAGAGTCTTGTTGCTGAAGGCCGGGCACCATCGCTCGTCGTGCTTGAAAATGTTTGCGGGGCCCTCGCTTCGCACCGGGGGAAGGATTTTGCAGAGATCGGTGCGGCGATTGTCGGAGAGAAGTATCGGTTTGGCGCCCTGGTCATGGACGCTGTGCGCTTTGTGCCGCAATCGCGACCGCGACTATTCATCATCTGCGTACAAGAGGGTCTTTCAATCCCTAGCAATCTAGTCGCCGCCGAACCTGATTCTCTATGGCATCCGCCGCACCTCATGAATGCTTATGAAAAACTTCCGTCCAATGCAAAATCGGCTTGGCTCTGGTGGCGCCTTCCTGCACCCCCCGCTCACCACGTAACTTTCTTAGACTTGATCGAGGATGAACCGCATGGCGTAGCGTGGCACACCCCCGAAGAAACCCGCTACTTGTTGTCGCTCATGAGCCCAATTAATCGCAAGAAGGTCGACTTGGCAAAGAGGACGGGTCGGCGCATGGTCGGCGGTATCTACAAGCGCACACGACAGGATGAAAGCGGTAAACGGATTCAACGGGCGGAAGTGCGATTTGACGACATCTCTGGGTGTCTTCGCACGCCAGTCGGCGGCTCGAGTCGGCAGTCGATTATCATCGTCGAGGGTCAGAGCGTGCGTTCCCGCCTGTTAGCCCCACGCGAAGCGGCCCGCTTGATGGGATTGCCGGATAGCTACAAGCTGCCGCAAAACTACAACGAGGCATATCATCTCGCGGGGGATGGCGTGGTTGTCCCGGTCGTGCGTTTTCTGGCGGCGAACATTCTTGAGCCATTGCTAGGGTCTGCCGGAAAGCATAGGAAGGAAGCTGCGTGACAGGAGCTACGCTCCAAGCGAAGCTGGCGGATTTCGCAACGAACAAGCGGTTCCACGGGAAAGGGCCTCTTTGCGTCGCGTTGGTTATTACCCAACATGCGCGAGACCGGGGGCTTCCGCTCGACAAGGAATTGCTTGTTACCGAAGGTGGGGGGCAGGTGCTCGGCCTTGGCAAAAGTGCTGTTCAGGCGGTCTTGAAGCGACATGGCATCGACCGCTTACTGGCATCGGAAGGAGGCAGAACCTCACGCGGCAGCCTGAGCAACATGCGTGAGTACGTGGATCTCCTAAACGGCTTTGAGAAAGCTGACGAGCTTGATTTAGAAGCGGTCGAAAATTTTTGGATTAATCGCGTACACGCGTTTTTTGCGGGCAAGCCATTCAAGATCAAACTCGACGCATCCAAGAGCCTTCGCGCAGTCGTGCGGGACGTCATCAAGCAAGCAGGAGACCGACAGAAGACAACACCAGGAATGTATTATGCGGGAGCGGTGTTGCAGCATTTGGTAGGGGCGAAACTCGATGCTGCTCTGGGCCCAGGGAAATTCGAACATAATAGCTTCACCACGGCTGATTCCCCGGGTGCGCGTAAAGGAGATTTTCTCGTCGGCGATGTTGCAATCCACGTAACCACCGCTCCTGGGGAAGGCGTGATTGACCGGTGTCGCGAAAATCTAGACGACGGCATTCGTCCGGTGCTCGTAACTATTCAGGATAGGCTTGCTGTGGCGGATGGGTTGGCTAATAACGTTGGTCTGGGCGACAGGATCGACATTTTTGAAATTGAGCAGTTCGTGGCGCTCAATGTGTACGAACTGGGTAAGTTTGGTGCCGAAGGCCGCAAAACGGCGGTGGCGGACATCATTAGAAGGTACAACGAAATTGTTGAGGAGTATGAGACTGACCCAAGTCTCAAAATCGACCTTAGGCGATGAAGGAAACGCCGGAAATGCGCAGCCGCATCATGCGTGCTGTGAAGGGAAGGGACACGGGGCCCGAGTTGGTGGTGCGACGCTTGGCCCACCGGATGGGTTATCGATTTCGGCTCTGCCGCGATGACCTGCCCGGAGCCCCGGATCTGGTGTTTCCGAAGTTGCGGAAAGTCATCTTTGTTCACGGATGTTTCTGGCACGGCCATGACTGCGGGCGCGGGGCGCGAGTCCCTAAAGCAAACAAGACATACTGGCTAAAAAAAGTCGCCGGCAATAGGGTGCGAGATCAGAAAAACGTGGATCGCCTGACCGCTTCCGGCTGGGAATCCCTGATTGTTTGGGAATGCGTAACTCGAAGTGAACCTGATTTAAATCGGCAGGTCAAGAACTTTCTGGCATAGAAGGAGGCAGCGGAAGTGGCTACAGGGTTTATCCCCCATTTCGAGCCTTCGGTAGAACAATGCGTTGGCAGTTTTTGACTTTCTCCCGACGGAGGCGCGGGAGAAGACCGCGGAGCACGTTGGCAGGATCCGAACGTGAAGGCGGCGAGGGGAGTTTGGAGAAGATCCTAGGGAATGCGGGCTTTTCGCCCCCCATTGTTTGGCGGTTGCGTCTTGGGGTCGCGCACGTTCAAAACAGATTGGAGTGAGAGAGGCGGGACATCCCTCCGGGACTTGGTCGGTTTTGGCGCCGTTCCCCAGCGCTGAAGCGCTGGGCTACTATCGGGTGCCCCTCCGGGGCGGAAGCGAGTAGTGTCGCCACGGCGGGTCAGGATCAGAGCACGCCACCGCCTTTCAGAACCAGAGCACGCATGACCGGGGCGCTCCCGTCAAATAGGGTGAAGGCGATGGGATGGGAGTAGGTCCACTTGCCGGACAACATTCCCTCGCTGCGCGCGGGATGACAAACAACAGCAGGTTCCTCGCTGCGCTCGGGATGACAAGCCACCCAGCAGGTCGCTCGCTGCGCGCGGGATGACGAACCACACAGCAGACCTCGCTGCGCTCGGGAGGACAAACAACACAGCAGGTCCTTGGCTTGCTCGGGATGACAAACCACAGCAGGTCCCTCGCTGCGCGCTGTGCGATACTCGGGGTGTGAGTGTTCGCGACCTTTCGCCGACTATTGCTAACGATCCGAAAACGGTGAAGGTGAACCTTTCTACCGGGAGCGGGTTGGACATCGAGTGGAAAGACGGGCATCGGTCGCACTACAGTTTTGTGTACCTGCGGGATGCTTGCCCTTGTGCGCTGTGCGATGAGGAGCGAGCGAAGACCGGTCGCAAGCCGGGAGACCCGGAAAAGCTTGCGCCCGGGGCCTTGCCGATGTTCAAGGCTGCCGCGAAACCGCTGTCGGCGGAGGGGGTGGGGAAATATGCCATCCGGTTCGCCTGGAACGATAATCACGATCTGGGAATCTACTCGTGGGCGTTCCTGCGCGAGGTGTGTCCGTGTGGGGAGTGCAAGAAGCCGTAGCGGGGCGTAAGCCGCGGCAGAGTGGTAAACTTCAGGAGTCCATCCCACCCACGAGAGCCTGGTTTGATCGAGATCGCACCATCGATTTTGTCGGCGGATTTTGCCCATCTGGCGGACCAGGTGAGCCTAGCAGCGCAAGGTGGAGCCGCGGTGGTGCATGTGGATGTGATGGACGGGCATTTTGTGCCCAACATCACGATCGGACCCATGGTGGTGAAGTGGCTGCGCAAGGCAACCCAACTGCCGCTCGACTGCCATCTGATGATAGAGAACCCCGATCAATACATTCCAGATTTTGCCCAGGCAGGAGCGAGCTGGATTTCGGTGCATCAGGAGGCGTGCCGGCATCTGGACCGCTCGCTGCAATTGATCAAGAGCGCGGGCTGCAAGGCAGGCGTAGTGATCAATCCCGCGACGCCGGTGGAGACGCT
>JBBQVN010000106.1:0-12900 GCA_038211475.1 Terriglobales bacterium
GCAGCGGCGACTCCCGAGAGCGGATTCCTCACCAACGTCCGCCATCAACGCCTGGTGCAGGATTCGCTTCACGCGCTGGCAGCCGCTCGTGGTGCCGTCACCAACCGCGTGCCGCATGAGATGTTACTCCTTGACCTCTACAACTCGCTGGGCCCACTCGACGAAATCACCGGCGCCACCACCCAGGACGACATCCTGGCCTTGATCTTCAGCACCTTCTGCATCGGAAAGTAAAGTGATGTACTAAGGCATCCTGTTAACGCGACGGCCTCGCCAAATTGCGCGTGTCCCTGGGAGACACGCTCTTCGAAGATCACACTGTCTTTTGCGACCGCGGCGATGCCAGCGCAAGAAGACCGACATCTGGACCCTTAGCCTCTTTTCCTGTTAAGCTTCTGTGTCATCAAAGGAAGTGACGGAGCAAGAAAAGTCCTCAGCTTCAGCCGTGTCGGCGGCCGAAGGTTGAGACCTGAGTGGATAGTTGGCCCACAGAGCTCTGTATTCTGAGGTTTCCGCAATCCTAAATCGCGCCATTTCACCCGTGCCGGCCACATGCATCCCTCTCACTATGATCTGCGGCTCATCCAACCCGGGTAGCGACTTGATACTGCCGAGCGCGGGTGAAGGTCGCAAGTTCGTCTCGTTCTCGGCCGGATCAACAAATGTTACTTGCCCTCTGCCGTAAATGTCGTTCATAAAGTGCCGCGGCACGTGGATTGTGGGCATAAGTCCGAAGGCCTCCAATTTCGCAACCTCCGTTTCAATCGCCTCACAGCATCTTTTGATCTCTGACGGGCTGGGAAATTCCTCTGCCTTGTGAGGAAGGCGGTTACGCACCGACAGTACGTGCTGATCTTGGAATGTTTTCCCGGCCGATTCGAGGATATCGACAGCCGCCCGCGCTTCTTGTGGCTCGGCATCAGCAACAAAATAGATATGGCGATAGGGGTAAATCTGAAGCGTTGTCCTGTTGCAGTAATGCGCGAGCAAAACCTTCGGCTTTAGGTACTGAGCACTTTCGCCGAGTATTCCCCGGATGAGCTTCGAGAGCGCGAGAAATCCACTGGCTAAGGGAAACAAAGTGTTCTTACCCTTTGGATCCAACAAGATTTGTCCTTCGGAGGTTGAAAGTACGCCGCTTAGTTTCGCCGCCATAAAGGCCCGGCCGGTATCCGGTCGATAAGTGTGATTATGAGACGGATGGTCAGAAAGGAGCATCCAAGTTGCGAAACTGAGCGTCGCTTCTAGCATCTCCTCAATGCTGACAAATAGATTGACACCGATTCCTCGCACGTCGGACTGCCAAGCACCTTGAGCGCCCTCGCGCGTCAAAGCAATCTTAGTGAGCTCCGAAAGTTGGCATTTTAGCTTGGAGCTGGGACTGTCGAACTTAGTCCTCTTAAACCCCAGCTTCCATAGTAAGCGCTGAATAAGGAGATTGTCTTGATGGAAGTCTCCAGGTAGTTGCAAATGTTTACATCGCAGAAACACAAATGCCTTTTCCAGTCTCTCCCCCGAGCTAAACGCAGTTTCCCGGAGCATCTCTTCAGGGTCCATCGCGTTCACATATGCCTCCAGCTTTGCCGCAAAGGTCGGGCCGGGTCGCCCCCTGAGAATCCATTTTAGTTGGTCCGGATCACCGCCGAAGAGCTCGAGCAGTAGACTCCTGAGTCTGGCAAGAGGCACATCGCCTCCCCGATTGCCGCTCCTAAATCCTAGGGACGATGCCTCGCACACTGATCCCATCCAGCTGCGCGACCCCGGCGACGGACGGCTGCTGCGAATCTCCAGGGCGGGTATAGTAATACTGCCAGTCGAAATGAGGTCGTCTAGAGCAGCAACAATACACTCGTCTGATGCGGTTAGGACGGATTGCACGGCTGCGTTTTTCTCTAGCTTCTCAGCTATATCGGTGCCGCTGCCCTCCATAGTCGGCAAATATTGGCGAATCGTCTTATCCTGTTCGATAACTCTCGCGAGAAGCAATCTCACTTCTTTGAGTGATAGGGCATTGCCCATGAACCATGGGAGGCTCGCCATCGTAAGGCTGTCGTAGTAGTCTCCCGACTCACAGAGTCTCAGACCGAATTCCTCCCATCTTGTCCGGTCGCCCTTAGTCATTAATGCTCGTCGGACTCTGCGACAAGCGTCCAAAAGACGCTGATTTTCTGCGGCAAGCGTACTGCCGTGGATTGCATTGCACATCGGGTCGGCGCAGTGCCAAAGGGGAAGCCTACTGGTCGGTGTAAAGCGCCTTCTTTGTACTGACTCGAGTGCTCCCAGTGGTCCTGCGATGACATTCCCCACCTGAAATACCCCTTGCGGAGTATCCGCAAGTAGCGCCCTCGTCTGGCCAATGTTTAGCTTGTCTGGATGTTTCGGAAAAAGATCAAATGCTTTTCGATACAAGATATTGTCGAATACCCAGGGAAAGGACAGACCGCCGGATCGTATAGCTACGTCCAGGCCACTGGCAAGGATGTCTTTGTCAGTCTTGACAGGGTCGACAAAAAGCTCATCATGTCCGAACAGCAAAAATGTGACAAACCTCTTTTCCTCAGGCGATAGGCCCCCGTCCCGGAGATCCGTGTTATCCTCGGCCCACTCACCTGCGGTCGTCAGCGAGATTGCACCGGACAACTCCGCAGTCGGTACAAACGACTGACTCAGAAGGCCGCGAGTAAAGAGCGTGTGTATCGCGGTTACATGCGCAAACGCGTCACGAAAGTCGGGGTCTCTGTGTACAGCGCGTAACTCGTTGAGGGAGTATTTTGGCATGGGATTGCCAGACAAGAACGATACCATCGTACCACTTTCCTTACCCACCTTACCGTTTGCTCCCGCCCCGGAGCAGACCCTCTCCCCCAGCAACCCCAGTACCCGCGGAGGAGCACCCCTCGTTGGTTTTAATATCCGGCGGTCACCCGAAAGGGTTTCGAATGATCGGGCGGTATCTCGATCAGTCCCCCTGAAAACTCTGTGGCGGGGCCCGAAAGTGGATTCCTCACCAACGTCCGCCATCAACGCTTGGTGCAGGATTCGCTTCAGGCATTGGCAGCCGCTCAGGACGCCGTCACCAACCGCGTGCCGCATGAGATGTTACTCCTTGACCTCTACAACGCGCTGCGCCCACTCGACGAAATCACCGGCGCCACCACCCAGGACGACATCCTAGCCTTGATCTTCAGCACCTTCTGCATCGGAAAGTAGAGTGACGTCCAAGCAAATGTAATAATCTCACTGCCCTCGCTATCGGTCTGTATAGTAGCTAAGAACTCCGTTCTGGTTTGTTCGAATTACATTTAGATCCCCACCCGGTGCAACATCGTCACATACGACGCACAATGCTTTAGCAATATCCAGCTTTGTCTCGCCAGAAGGCGCCGCGGATGGCGCGGCCATTCTTGCCGGGGTCGGCGTCGGCGTGTGGCGGTCCGTGGACAATGCATGTACCTCGCTCGTCACGGTATCACAGACAGTCCACCCGAATACGGATACCGAAGCCACAATGCGCGCCGCCTATGCTGAGTTTCGCAAAGTGTATCCGGCGCTGCGGGCATCATTTAGCCAGCATCCCGGATGATAGCTGGCCACCTTCCGCGCTCAAATCGAACGGCTACACCTCGCTGCAATCGCCCAAGTGCCTATGGTCGGCAGCGAGCGCGACTGCCATTGCGGGAGACACCACTGCGTCCACGGCGCGCCGACCAAAGTCAGTTACTCCATAGGCGACGATTCCCCGCATACCTCCATCCGGTCAGTGATGCGCTTCTCCAGCGGCAGCGTGGAGGTTTCCGAACTCCGTCACTTCACCGCAACTGACAGCACATCAAGTCCCGCAGACTCTCCCGTTACTTGAATCGTCATTTTCCCATTAGCAGGCACAGTCCAAAAATCTCCCGGAACTCGCTTCTCCTCCTTGCCTTCAATCACGGTGTTCACTTTGCCTCCTCGCAGCTCCACCAGCAGAAATCCCGGCTCTGAAATCTCGACCGTGCGCTTACCGGGGATAATCCAGTGGCGCAATGTACCGTTCACCGGCAGCGGCTTCCCCTCCTTGTTCATCACCGTAGTGGCGGCTTCGAGGCGGTCTCGTCGGGTGAGGTCATGTGCCGCGGGAGTTTCAGCAAACAAACCTGGGACGACAATGGCAGCGGCAACTCCCGTCAGCAGGAGGGCGAGCCGCAACCGCTCGTAACCAGACCCTATCATCTTCAGCGTTTTCATAAAACCTCCTCTTAAGGCCGCAGCATGTAGACGTGACCATCCACTGTCGCCACGTACAAATTGCCATTAGCGATGGCGATTTCGCCGAATACTCCATCACTAGGGCTTCCCGGTAATGTCATGTCGTGGATCCAGGGATCGGGTACCAGCCGCCGCCCGGCCGCCACGCAATTGGCGCTGGAGATGCCCGGATCTTCACAACGATTGCCCAGCGCGGGATGGATCGTGGGATCTGCGATCGCCACTACATGGCCGGCGCTGGTTCCAACGAAAACCATCCCGGCTTGGGTCACAGTAGGCGATCCCAATGGGTAGTAAGCGCTTCCGCCCGACGTACCCGGAATATCGCTGAGCCAGCGGACCCGCTGATTATCGGGACCGCAGACATTCAGCGCGTGCAATTGCGTGTATCCCCTGCTCAGGTTGGTCTGCGTCTCATACCCGCCGGTGACCCCGATGTAAACATCACCCCACGTAGCGCCGGGACGCTTGTAATCAGTGTCCCCGTGCGACGTGCCATCCCCCTGGTGGAACCCGCTGGTCGTCCACGGGCCGGGTGGAAATGACCACATGACCGAAGGAGCCCCTGGAGCTCCGGTCCCCGCCCGAACGGCCCACGTCCACCCATCTTTCTCCGTGGAGATGATGGCGGGCCCGCAGTCCGCCGCATACATCACCGCCGGCCCCGCCGCCCAGTCCGGATCGTTGTCCAGGTTGTAGGGCACGGGGTGCTGTTTCCACACCACGTTGCCGGAATCTTTGTTCAACCGCAACATGCTGTTGCCGTGGTTCGGATTCGGCTCCGGACCTTCGCAGCCGGCACAATCCGAAGTATTGCCCGTGGTGACGTACACGTCCTCCCACTCCGCCAGCGAACCCCACACTCCGCCACCCCGCACCGGCGTGGCCGCGAAGTTGAAGGCGTTGTCGAGGGTGCCATCGGCCACATGTACGGCGATCACTTTCCCCTGCTGAATCGGGTTGTCGCCGTGATCTGCGATCCCGATATACACGTGATCGTTGAAAATCAACGGTGCCGAGTACCCAATTTGTTGATGCAGCTCCGTTGTGCTGCTCGAAGTAGTTCCGGTCACCAGCGCAATGGGCGGCGACTCCCACAGCAGGTGCCCGTTGCTGACGTCTAGCGCGAACAGGTGGCCGTCTCCCAGATGGCTACCCGAGGATTGGTCAGGCGCACCAAAAATTACCGCGTTCGTATTTCCGACTACGGTGAGCGCCCCGCTGGATGCGATTCCCAAGCCCGAAGGGTTTCCCCCGGTAAATTGCGAGGTCAGCGCCGGGCTGGTCGCGGCGGGATACTGCCACACCACATGCCCGTCGCTTCCGTCGAGGCAGTAGAAATAGCCGTTGCCTCCACCGATGAAGACATTGCCTGAGACCACCGGCGAGGCATGGAACCCTCCCCCGCCCGGCAAATTGAACGTCCAGGCCACGTGCAGAGTGGACACCGCATTGGGGTCGCCCAGTGCGGTTTCAAACAAGGCCGTCCCGCTGCGGAACGGGTCCCCGCGCCAATGCGTCCATGCAAATTGCACGTTATTGCAGCCGTTACAACCGGTACAGGCACCGAGGTTGAGTAGGTAAATCACCGTGATCATGCTGGTCAGGACCATCAGTTTTTGTTTCATTATGAGTTGTCCTCCACGCGATCTCGACTACTGCGCCTTCAGCAGCTGGACGCGAAGTGTAAGCGGCTGGCCGGCTGTAGCCTCCAGCGTGAGAGCTTGCCCTTGTGCAATCGCAACGGTGGCGCCTTGCGCCAATTCCTGCTTCTTCCCGTCCACGACAAGCGTTCCCGCGCCACCCCGTACCTCCAGGAATGCGGCGCCCGGCCAGCGCGGCTCTGCCTTCTTGCCGGGTGCGATCATCACATCTCGAACTTCCACTTGAAAACCCGGTGGCCCCTGCGCCTCAAACACAGTGCGGGTGAAGCCGCCTTGCGCCTCCCCAATGTAGGGTTTCGCGGGCTGATACTGCGAAAAATTGGTGTCTCCCGCTGCCACCTCCGGCAATGGCCGCGTTTTCTCTTTGGGCGCACCTGGCGTCCGCGCACAGCTCGTCAGAAGGGAGACTGCGAACACTACACAGCAACGAGCAACTAAAGCGTGGGACATTTTTCACCTCGTGGAGTGGGGCCATGCGTGCCTGGGACCGGCCCGCTCTGCAGGGTTGGCTGTACGTTGCGGTAATCGAGCCATTCACGATCCCGAGGCCGCTCGCTTGTCGGCGCCCGATGATAGTGAATAACCCCCGAAATTCCCGGAAGCGGTCTTATCTTACGAGACGCGTTCACCCCGCTGGAACTAAGATTGTCCGCAGCGAACGCGTTATTAAAATTTAAACGCCGCCACTGTAGCACCATTGCCACCGCAGCGCCACACAATTGTTAAAGCCCCTTATAAATGTCCCAGTCGAAATTCGATAGAAGTGTCCCCTTTTGCGGCTGACTGGCTGCTGCTGGGACCGAGACCAGTCTGGTGACCGCGACGTTTAATCGTCCATCCTGACTGGGCAAAGCTTCAGCGGTTATTCCGGCGTTAGTATCAGCTTCCCCGACGTGTCACATGCATCCCTTTCAGCATTTCTGGAAACTAAGAGACTGCCGAATATCGAGGGACTGCTGCGTTTCGGCAAACAAGGGAGGGGTAAATATCAATGCTCGAACGACTGCTATTGCCCGAAAAACACGCCATCTCGATCCTTATGAAGGATCACGACACGGTCAAGGACCTATTCCACCGGTTCGAAAAGTCGGATTCGGCGCGGGAGAAAGAAAGGATCATCGCTGAAGCGCTTACCGAGCTCAAGATCCACGCCGTGATCGAGGAAGAGATTTTCTATCCCGCGGTTCGGAAACATGTAGGCAAGGACTTGATGAACGAAGCGGACGAAGAGCATCACGTGGCGCGGGTACTTATCGCCGAGCTCGACCGCGACGGCAGGGGAAACGATCATCGCGATGCAAAGTTCACTGTGCTCTCGGAGAGCGTGAGGCACCATATCAAGGAAGAAGAAGGCGATATGATGCCAAAGGCCAAGGGTGTTGATATGGACTTCGAAGCGCTGGGCCAGCAGATGTTGGAGCGCAAAAGGCAGCTTAAACGGGACGGAATACCCGCGGACGCTGAGCACGCCATGGTGGCCCGTGCAAAGGGCGGTGGTGATACCCCAGCCGTTGCCGCTCGTCGCACCAAGCCGCTGCGGCCAACGCGCGCTGTCCAGGCAAAAACGAAATCCAAGTCTGCCAAATCGTCGTCCCGCTCAAAGCGAAAATCGGGAACGAAGAGCAGACGCAAGGCGCTGCAGTGAATCTGAGTGCCTGGGTGGAAGGCGAATGCCGAAAAAACCGACGAAGAAAGACACCTATTCCGCTCCCTCCGACCTGACGGAAACCGAGCAGGACCTGCTGTCGCATATGCATAACGGCTATCAGCTTGAGACGGATTCGATGAGCCGCGACCCGCTGTTGCGCCACATGGAAGACCAACAGGTCATACGGCCCTTGTCCGCAACCCAAACAACCGTGAAAGCCTTGGAGAAGCGGGGTGTAATCGTACCCGCAGAGGGTGCCGATGGATTAAGCGTCACCTGGCGACTAATTAAAAACACGCCCACTGCGAAGTCTCGGACTTAGGGTATAGCAAAAACAAAAGTTCATGGGACGACTGTCCGTTATCGCGCGCCGGAGCTATCTAGCACTGGCCCAGCTATTTCGGCGGTCCACGTTTTTATTTCTGCCGATAAACGTTTGCCAGACGCAACGGTTTCTGACTGTAACTTTCGATTTCCAAATCGCCCTTCTTATTGAACCTCACTTTGCTGGCTGGCGAAAACGTCCCTGTGCCCTTGCCGTCTTTGCCCACATCCATCACCACGATGCCAAATGGGTAGTCCTGCGATCGCGCGCCGTTAAACAGTTCGCCAAACGAGATAGGCCGGTTAGTCACCAGCACGATGTGTTGCCCCCCGTCCTTGGTCGGGTGAATTCGAATGAACCGCATCCCAATTCCAACTGAGCCCGTCGGAGACAGTCGGCCCTTGTCCTTGATGTCCTCGAATGCGCTTAACAACCCGGCCTGGCCCTTATGCCTCAGCGTTGAGACCAGCTCCTCGGTGTCCCCGTCGCTGGTCAGTTGCTCCACATAGATGGTGAGGTCGAACGACTTTCCTGCTGCCGGGCCGGATTGGCCGATGGCGGTGGCGGCATATTGAGCGGGTACGTCCGGTTGAGTTTTGGCCGGTTCCGCGGTCTGGGCGGAAACATTCGACAGCGCGCAACTGACCAATAGCGCTGCGGTGGCAAGCAATCCCGATCTGAGCATTTTATTCGCCTCCAGCATCGACGATGCAGAAATATTCATATCACAAACCGAGCGAATTTCGCCTGATTTTCCGGCCGCTGCCCCACGCCCCTCTGCGCGATTCACAGGATGTACACAGCGCTTCCTCCTCGTGCCCCTTGCGCGCGCGGCGGGTGCGGGTGCAAAGTCATCTAGAGACCCATGCCTGCACCCTCTGCGCCAACTGATGTTTGTCCCCTCTGCCAAGGCACCGGCTGGAAGACGGTGGCGCCCGAGCCCAACCGCCGGGTGGCGCGCTGCGAATGCCAAATGCAATCGCGTGCCACCGCCCTGCGGACCGCCGCGCGTATTCCCAAGCGCTACGAGCATTGCGAACTGAGTGAGTTCGACACCAAATTCAGCGGGGCACACCCTTCGCAGCAAGCCGCGCTGATGCAGGCGCAAAACTTTGGCCGGGAATATCCGCTCGAAAACACCGGCCTGCTATTGATCGGCCCCATCGGCGTGGGCAAAACGCATCTGGCAGTCGGAGTGATGCGGGAACTGCTGCGCAAGGGCATCGCGTGCCTGTTCTACGATTACCGAGAGCTGCTCAAGCAAATTCAGAATTCTTACAACGCTTCAGTCAAAACCACCGAGCTCGATGTTTTGCGTCCAGTGTTTGAAACCGAAGTGCTGGTGCTCGACGAGTTGGGCGCGGTAAAGCCGACCGAATGGGTGTGGGATACGGTCAGCCTGATTCTGAACTCGCGCTACAACGACAACCGCACCACTATCATCACCACCAACTATTCCGATGAGCCCGCTGGGGCGGTGGCACGCGCCAACCTTTCGCCTGCCGCCGCCGCTGCCCGCGAAGAATCTCTGGGCGACCGGATCGGGGAACGCATGCGCTCCCGGTTGCACGAGATGTGCCGGGTCATCAAGCTGAGCGGCCCCGATTTCCGACAACACTTCCGGAGTGGGAACTACCGCTGACAATTAGCCGATCGGTTGAATTTTATGCCACAAAGTTATATCTGTTGATTCTAAAGGGTTTGCGCCATTTCTCGCGATGGCCGTCTGGCGGGACATTGCAGCGGCACCGAAAGTCGACGGGGACCCTTCGCCTGAAACCGCCACAGATCGCTTGTAAGGCACCGTGGCGAGCCAGTAAGGGTCCGGGGCAGGAGTGAGGTCATCCAGTTTGTGCGAGCCCAGTGGCGCCCCCTTGCACGCGTACTGTGGGGATATATGTCAAACAGTAGATTAACTCCCCGTTATCAGGCTGGTTCGCCGCTGGAAATCTGAAGCTCCACGTGACGAATCGGGCCCTTTGGGCGCGCGACGGCAAATTTCGGGAGTCGAGTCAGCTTTCGTGCGATCCGCGTTGTACCGAAGGCATCGGCGAACGACGTTCGTAGATAACGATGCCCAGGAATGGACGTTCTAGAAAACGATGTACGACGAACGATGTACTAGAAACGACGTCCTAGACGGAGTCTCCCGTCGCTCCAACGTCACGACCACAACTTTCCAGCATCGCGTTTCAATCACGACTTTCGGTTTCGAGCGCGCGAGCCTGGTGTGCGTTCGCGTTTTTGAACCCACTCTCACGGCGGGACATTCGTAACACGCTTACAATCGCATTGTGCTGGCCCATCAGGTCGAGTTCGCGCCCGATCACGATTTGGAAGTGTTTGCATCCATTCCGGCTGCGCCTGCGGTTTTTTTGTTGGCGGGCGAAGATGCAACGGCCGAGCCCTACGCGACTAAGACCGCGAACCTGCGGCGGCGGTTGCAACGGCTGCTGGGCGCGCCTGAAGTAGCTGAAGATGGAAGCCTTCGCCCCAGCAAGCGCCTGAACTTGCGCGACCGCGTCCGGCGCATCGAATACACCTGCACCGGCTCAGACTTCGAGTCGGGATTTCTGCTCTATCGGCTGTTTCGAAGCGCATTCCCCGAGACTTACGCGCGGCGCTTGCGGCTTCGACCCGCGCCGCTGGTCAAACTACATCTGGAGAATGAATTCCCGCGCGCCTCGGTGACCACGCGAATGTCGCGGCGGGGGCGGTCGGTGTATTACGGTCCGTTCTGGTCGCGAGTGGCGGCGGAAAAGTTTATGAACGACGCGTTGGACTTTTTCAAGATGCGGCGCTGCGTCGAAGACCTGCACCCCGACCCGCAATTTCCTGGCTGCATCTATTCCGAGATGAAGATGTGCCTGGCGCCGTGCTACCGGGGATGTACCGTGGAAGAACACTCCGCGGAAGTGGAACGAGTGCAGGAATTTTTCGACAGCGCAGGTGAATCGCTGCGGCACGAGTTGGAAGCATCTCGCGAGCAAGCGTCGGCCAGGCTGGAATTTGAAAGTGCGGCAGCTTTGCATGCCCGGCTCGATAAGCTGGCCCCGGTGATGGCGCAGGCGCCGAAGATTGTCCGCCGCATCGACCGCCTAAATGGCGTGCTGGTGCAGCCGAGCGCCGAGCGGGGAGCCGTGGCGCTGTTTCGCGTGGATGCCGGCTGCCTGGCCGGGCCGATTGCGTTTCCCATCCAACCGCCGGACCGCACCAGGTCGCAGCCCGTATCGCACTCATCTGTATCTCATTCAATGGAATCGCGGTTGGAGCAAGCGTTGAGCGATGTGCCTGCGGCGAAGCCCGCGAGCGCGCTGGAGGCCATGGAACATTTGGCATTGCTGAAGCGCTGGTACTATCGCGGGCGCAAGACCGGCGAATTATTTTTGGCGGGAGACCGCGGCGAGCTTCCCATGCGGCGACTGGTGAGAGGCGTGGGGCGAGTGTATCGCGGAGAGAGCGACCCGGAAGCGGCGGCGGCGAGCCAGCAGCTTCAAGCTCTCCCATCTGAAATCGCTGAATCTGAAATCAGTCAACCTGAGATTGCTGAATCTGCAACCGGTACTGAAGTCAGTCAACCTAAGATCGGTCAATCTGCAATTAGTTCATCTGGAGTCACTCAACCAGGAGTCAGTCAGTCTGAAATCGCTCTATCTGCGATCAGTCGATCTGAAGTCGCTCAACCTGACATCGGTCCATCTGCAATTAATCCATCTCAAGTCAGTCACTCTGAAGCTAGTGAATCTGAAATCAGTTCGAGCAATTCAAGCGAGCACTCGGGCGAAAAACCAATCGAACATCCTATTGACCACCCGTAACCGACAGCGTAACCGAATACCCGTATCCGACTCGAAGGGGGCACACATGGCGAAGGCGAAAGCAAAAGAAAAACCACCGAAAGGCAGGGACGAGATTCTGCGCGAGCATGTGGTCTTCTTGCTGGACGGAGGCGGGGCGCACGTCCCTTTCGACGACGCGGTGGCAGACTGGCCAAAGCCGCTGCGGGGCAAGCGGGTCGCGGCATTTCCGCACACCGCGTGGATGCTGCTGGAACATATGCGAATCGCGCAGCGGGACATTCTCGACTTCAGCCGTAACCGCGACTACATCGCGCTGAAGTGGCCCGAAGCGTATTGGCCGTCAGGCGATGCGCCCGAGGAGGAGGCAGAGTGGGAGCAGAGTGTGCAAGCGTGTCGCTCCGATCTCGATGCGATCAAAGCGCTGGTGGCGAATCGGAAAACGGATTTGTACGCGGAGATTCCAGGCAGTGAAGGCAAGACGATTTTGCGCGAGGCGTTGCTAGTGGCCGACCACAACGCGTATCACCTGGGCCAACTGGTGGCCCTGCGCCGGATACTGGGCGATTGGGAGGGTTGAGGTTAGGAGGGTTGAGTTTAACTACATACGCTTTCTTCGCTGGAGGGGTATATAGTTTGGGGCTTGCGGGAGCCAAAACGGAAATCCCGGCCAAGATGCCAAAGGGAAATCTTGGACGACCTGAATTAGAGTATTTCCGACGGACAAACTTGTTTTCGGAGGCTGGCTATGAAATGGATCCGCATCTCGGTTTTGATTCTTTGTGCGTGCTTGGTAGCAACGGCGTCGGGGCAGCAGTCTACGGGCAATGTGCGCAACAACTGGAGCGAATTCCACCGGCCCGAAATGCAGCGCTACAACCCGTATGAAGTGACGCTTAACGTCCAAAATGTCCCCAGTCTGCAACTCAAGTGGAGCTATGCCACGGGCAATTCTGTGGTTTCCTCGCCCACCGTGGCCAAGGGTGTGGTCTATGTCGGCTCTGTTGACGGCAACGTCTACGCGCTGAGCGCCACCACCGGCGCCAAGCTGTGGAGCTACGCCACGGGCAGCTATGTGGAATCCTCGCCCGCCGTGGCCAATGGTGTGGTCTATGTCGGCTCCGGTAACAAGAATGTCTACGCCTTCTCGTTGGCGGCGCCGGAGCAAAAATAGACGACATCACGCCGCGTCAGGAGTAGCTCTAGTGGGAGGGGTCA
>JBBQVN010000107.1:0-12724 GCA_038211475.1 Terriglobales bacterium
GAACCCTCTACAAGTAGCGCAATGAGATCGAACGCCTCTTCCGCCGAATGAAAGGCTACCGCCGCATATTCTCACGATTCGAGAAACTCGATGTCATCTTCCTCGGCTTCCTCGCTTTCGCCTTCATCGTCGAAGCCCTCAGATAGTGCTAACACGCCCTAGTCATCTCTGCTTTAAGTGCCCTTAATGTCTCTGCAATCCGTGCAACCACGTCACGGCTGTCAACAGGACCAAAGTCGTCCTCTTCCAATTGAGAAGATGAACGCAGAATTGGAGTAACACACCCGCCGAAGTAGACAGACCTACGCTGTTTAGTTGGCGTACTACTTCGGTAAGTTCTTCGCGGAGGTCTTTAAAAGTCTCTGGCGAGAGGATAAAGTCCGGGTCTTTCTGCGAGTAGGTACATTGAACGCGATGCATGCGGCCCAATGCAGTACTGAGGTTATGACCGGAAAACTGTTCCATATCCCACCAAGTGAAGAGTCGGTATGGATTGTCTTCCCAAAGGGTGAAGACTTGACGAACCGACGACTCTGGGATCATTTTCCACCCCCGAGGCCCGGTGACTCAAGTATGTTAGTGCCCAACGGAGCCAAGATCACCAAGGTAGAATTCCTGAAGTGAGTCTTAAGAATCCTTCATTAGCGTGCGGGGTAGCACCTCAGGAGGCCCACTGCTGCCTAAAGCATAGAGTCTTATGTTTCTCCGTTCGGAAAAACTGCTTATCCCGCTCAAAAACCCACTAACCCAAATCCTGATGGCGCCGCCGCCGCGATCCAAGAGCTACTCGGACGCACTGGTCAAGCAGTGCGGTAACGAAGCATTCCCGCATGCACAAATCGTACATAAAGGCTAAGATTCCGACATGCCACCCAAGAAGAGCGCCGGGGTAGAACGCAGACCACGCAGAGAATGCAAATTTCCGGTTTCGATCGAATTAGTAACGGGGAAACGCGGATCTGCGCTGCCACCGGTGTGGGATGCAAGGCGCGGCAACGCCAGCATTGCCAACTCGACACGTTCGAAGCTCCGCACGAGGATGCACAGGTTCGAACGCCGACCGGTGAAGGGAAGGGCTCATAGGCGACAGAGTAGGAGGGCGCCGGGCCAGGCAGCCACCAGCGCTACCGAGAGCTAAGCTATCCTTTGTAGAGTAGGTTGAGTCGACCATGACCGCAGCGATTTCAAAGGCCGCCGCCGAGCTGACCCATAAGGTCGCCGCGATGACCACCACCGAGCGGGCCAGCCGCGCCGAGCAGATCATCGCGATACCCGGAGCCGAGAAGGACCTGGCCCTGGTGCTGGAGTTCTCAAAGTGTGTGTTCGGGCCGGACGCGGGCGCCACTGCCTCCCCGGCGGAGGTTGAGGACTATGAGGCCGAGATGAAGCGAACCCACACGCCGGAGTGGTTCCGAACCGCGACCTGCATCGATTGAGCGCAGCAACCAGCCTAACTTCGGGCATGCCGTCGCCGCGCCCACAGACCTTTACTAGCAACATAGAAAAAGCATGAATCATGCAGAGTTCCGGATCGGGGATACGTTCTGGATGTCAGAGCAGAAGTGGCTCTGCACGGACATCGGGACTCGTACCATCACAGTTCTCCGAATTGATCTCGTCGAAGTGGTCATCGTTCAAGGCACCCCCCGCGAGTGCAAGACCCTTGCCCTTTCCGAGGACGAGGCCAGAGCGGAGGCGTGTTTCAGAGGGCCGCCTTATGGGGTGGCAGAAGTTGTCATCGACGAGTACGACATGCCCGCCTGTTCGTTCGAGTTTGAAACATGCGGATGATAGATGTGAGAGACGGGCTGCTCAGTGCCTCGAAGATTCAGACATAGGACATGCCAATGACCATGCCGACCGAAAACACCACACAGGACGTATCCCGGGCAGAATTCCTCGCCTCTGAACTGCCCAAGCTCGGCTACGGTCCGGCGGAGCAGTATGCTCCCCACCTGGCGGATGCCGACGACGCCCTCGGCTCGCTTCTCGAAGAGGACCTCAATGCGGACCGGCGCTTTCAGCCGGTGCTAGCTGACATGTACGATGGGTCGTCGTTCCGGGTCGGGGACAGCCCTGCGCAGTACCTCATGCGTGACGGGAGCAGCATCTCCCTCTCCAAGAAAGATGAATTGAAACACGTTCGCGACAGGATTTCCTTCCTTCCATTTGAAATATGCGTGAGGAACTTGTCCGGTTTGCTTTTCGACATAGATCAAGAAAGCCGCTATCGAATTTGCGACTGTTGGACACTTGCCGTGCAGTACCCTGTGGTTACCGAGGTTCCGCACCTCCATACAAAGACAGTGATTGAAGTCGGAAGCATCTGTCCGCTCCATTTCGAGGAAGTAGATGGTCTCGTTCGGTGTCAGGCCAAATCTGGATCGTACCAGGTCGTCGATCCTGTCGAGGTCTTCCGCTGGTTCCTTCTGTGGCCGCCGCGCGACAAGGCGCATCACCCGACCTTTCTCGCTGGCGAGCATGTCCGCAGCTTGGTCAGAAAGCTCGATGTCAGTAATGCGCAGCTCTGTTGAGCGCATTGCCCTTGAGACCAGGGAGACGGAGATGATCGCAAGGATGAAGAAGGTGGAGATCTTCAGGCCTTCCGGTCGTTCCCAGATGTTCAGCGCTGTTGTGTACACAAATATAAGCGTCACGATCAGGTAAGCCCAACGCATCCGGCTCTTCCACAACGAAATGGTCACAGCAGTAGCGGCCGAGGTAATCGGCACCAGAACGCCCGTTGCATAAGCGCCCCCCTGGGCATCGACATCCGCATGGAAGGCAAAGGTCACAATGAACGCGACAGCCATGAAGACCAATACAAGAGGACGAGAGGCTAACGCCCACTCCGGTGCCATACCAAGCCTCGGAAGGTATCGCGGAATCAGATTGAGCAAGCCCACCATCGCGGACGCTCCAGCAAAGGCCAGGATCAGAATAGTGCTCAAGTCATAAAGCGAGCCGAACCCGGGGCCGAAGTACTGGTGGGCCAGGTAGGCCATTGCTCGACCATTTGCTGACCCGCCCTCCGCGAAGGCGGTCGGCGGAATCAGCAGCGTTGTCACCAGACGCGTCGCCATGAGAAAGATGCTCATGATGATGGCTGCCGTGTTCAGCAGTTTGCGGGTGTTCCGAATGCGGTCTTCCAGTTCTGTCCCGGAGATCAAGGGCATGACCGCGACACCTGTTTCGAAACCTAATAGCCCGAGTGCCAACTTAGGGAAGAGCAGGAGCGACACGCCGAGCATCGCGACCCAACTCGAATGCCGAGAAAACAGCGCGTCCCGCCAATGGGGAAGTAGTTCGGGATGATGCATCACGACGCTAAGAGCCTTCGCAGTTACGACTGCGTTCAAGGCAAGGTATAGAGCCACGAGGACGACAGCGATTCCGATGGCTTCCTTGAACCCTTTGAGGAAAATAGCGCTCAATGCGCCCAGCAGCAGCAACGTCACCAGCATCTGCGAACTGAGCCAATGCGGGGCATACGGGTTGTGAATGAAATGGGCCGCCGCATCCGCGGCCGAAAGCGTCATGGTGATGATGAAATCGGTTGATGCAAAACCGAGCAGCACGAGCACAAAGAGCTTTGCCGCCCCAAACGGGAAACAGCCGCTCCAGCATAGCGATGCTTCCTTGTCCGTTCGGGCTGGCTCCCGCCACGCGGCGGTACAAGGGGAGCGCGGCGAAAAGCGTGACCAGAACCAAGACCAGAGTGGCTATTGGCGAGAGAACACCCGCGGCGAGGAAGGCGATACCCGGCTGATATCCGAGGGTGGAGAAGTAATCCACTCCCGTAAGACACATGACCCGCCACCAGGCGTGGACTGGTCGGGCTCGCTATGCACACCCTTGGGCAGCCGAATATCCGCCAGGAGCCAATCCGTGAAGCTGTACTTCGTCATGTTTTGGGTCACTCGTGGCGCCAGGCAATGATGTAACCGTTCACACTGCGGCCAGGTTCGCGACCACAAAACGGTTTAGGCAGTCTTTGTGGGGTGGAGGGCGTCGCGGACCTTTTCGACATGAGTACCGTGGCTGCGAATGGCTTCATGAAGCGCGTCGCCGGTGACGCCGAACTCCTTAGACCAATACGCGATGTCAGAGGACATTTTAGGGTTGATGATTTTGGGGTCCTGCGGGCCCTTGGCGTGTTCTTCGCGGAGGGCGTGTGGGGCATGGTCGTTTGGAGCGTTGTGGTGCTCGGACATAATGGCTTTTTCGTTCGTTGATATGAAGTGGATGAGGTCGCGGGGGGGTGGGGATGTCCCATTGAATGTGGATGAATGACGCACTTCGCTGTGCATCCCACGGAAGAGCGTCACAACAGACGCTCTCGGAGGTGAGCGATGCATTGCGAGCGGGGCAGGCAACTGCGTGAAGAGTACCAGCGGGCTCATCATGAGGTACAGATTGCGCACAAGGAAGTGGGCTCAGAGCCTCCAACACACCACCAGTCCGAGGGCCGTCTATTGAAGGCGCAGGAGGTGGAGCATGGAGCAGAAAACCTCTTCGAGCGTCACTGCCAAAGCTGTGAGGCGTGTGCAGCAGAGACGAGCAGGTGACGCGGGGAAGGCTCGTTGCCGCCCAGGCAGACCGGACTGAACGAGCGCTATGTGAGTCGCATCATCCCGCTCGCGTTCCTGGCTCCTGATATCACCGAATCCATTCTGAATGGTACGCAGAATGCCCATCTGACGCTGGATACCTTTCCTGGGGATGTATCGGCGGATTGGAGTGAGCAGCGACCTTCGCTGGGTCCTTCAGTCTGAAGCTCTGGTCCCGTGAAAGTTTGAGCGACTTGCCATGCCTCACGTGCCCGCGTCGTGAGCGCAGCCTCCTCGTTTGGGGGAGCCTCCTCTACGGCGCAGACTGGGTGAAAGAAGAGGTTGGGACCTCAGAACAACGGCCCAAGGCAGAACGACAAGCTAAAACCCTCGTTGAAGCACGCGGCGGAATCTGGGAAGAATTGCCCTCGAACTATCATTCCCTCGACGCTGCCAAAATGGCAAATCAGGCCAGCGATCTTCCATAGCATAGTACGAGTTCCGCTGAGAGAGATACGTTTCGAAATCGGAACGCACTTCGGCGTTGTAGGTGTCTAAAGAATCGCACGCGCCGACTGCCAACGAATGCAGCAGGTCATAGGCACGCTTAGCGGACGCGAGCGCGAAGTCAATTCCGCTGGAAGATAGCGGATCCCGACCGATCAGCGCGTCGCCAATTGCGAGCCGGGAGTCTTCCGCTGCGCTAACAAGGAGATGGGTTCCGGTTCGAAAGACTCGAACCTTGGTCGAGATTGGGCAGCCTTCAAATCGTTGGCGGGTGTGTTGCGACTCATCAAGGAGGCGGCGTAATGATTCGGGTCTGGCAAAGCCTTTTCGCGCGCAGAGATCGGCGTCGGTAAAAAAGATAGCAATTGCGCGCCCCGAAGGGAGTCCCGCAGAGTACCACCAACCCTGCGGACGCGCCTCGATCATTGAGGGCAAAACGCCATCGGAATATTCTCTCTGCCAGGGGACAGCGATGCCGACCAAGTGATCTACGCTTTGGCGTCGAACTCCAAGCTGTTTATGCAGTCGCGGGAAGGTCGAATGCGGATCAGGATAGCATTGCTCAAACACGGCAGATACACGCACGAAGCCAAGCAGGAGCGGCTCGAATCGCGCGAACTCGTGTGTACCAGTAAGGAGCTTCTACAGCGACTCCGATCGAAACCTGCCCCATAGAGGCGCACTACCTCCTCTGGAATCCGCATCTCACTTACGCCTACATCTATCGGGTGAAACTGGAGATCAGCAGAGGAGAACCTATGTCAGACGTAAAAAAGTGCGCGAATCCGGCTTGTAGCTGCGTGCCAGCCGATAAGGAGAGGTTTTGCAGCACCCACTGCGAGTCCATGAAAGGCGCAACAGAAGTCATGTGCCAATGCGGACATTCCGGTTGCAGCGGTAACGCGATGAAAACCTAACAGTCTCGCTGTGCCGAAGTATAGTAACGCCGCCGCAGTTGCTCGCTGGGGGAGCACTAAGTACGTTCAAAAAAGAAGGCCGCGTCATCGATCTTGAGCAGGTTTGGGAGTCAGGCCTTCCGTCCCATAGACGATCCCAACCACCGGCCCGAGTTGCCACTCCCATTGTCAGATGTCGTAAATCAAAGCAATGATTTGCGGTGCCGCGCGCAGAGTAGCCCCAAATGAAAACAGCATCAGATCTCTTGACACGCGCATGCGGCCCGTGCGATTCTTCGCCGCCTCTTAACGGCACCGGAGGAACTCCACTTGGTGTAACACAGTTGCTTTACTCCAAGGCAACCCCTGATGGTAAGTATGTGCTCGCTCCGGCAGTGTGGGAAGGTCAGATTGTGGTGATCGATCTGAACACCGAGCAAGTGGTGAGCAGAATTGTTACCGGGATCGACCCCGTTCAAGTCATGATTTCTCCCGATAAATCGTCTGCCTACGTCACACATGGTCGTAGTCGTTGGCTTTCTGAAATCGAATTGTCTGGGTTCACGGAGAAGCGACGGATCGGAACACTTGGCGGGCCAAATGTAGCCGCATTCGCGCCGTGGTCGCCCGCACCTGTCAAACGTAAGACGCTGATATTGGGTGCCTGCCTACCGTTCACGGGGGAGAACGCTGTCGAGGGGCGAGAAATTCGCCTTGGCTATCAGTTCTGGCAGGAGCGCATCAATAGTGCCGGCGGTTTGATGATCGATGGAGCTCCACAAACCGTTCAGATAGTCTACGCCGATACCGTCTCGACAAGTGATTCGGAGAAGATCAAGAGCTTAGGTCAGCGGTTGGTTTCGGAGCAGCACGTGCAACTACTCCTCGGTAGCTATCCCGAAATCGCAAATCTTTCCCTAGCTCAAGTGGCGGAGGGCCGAAAAATTCCGTTTGTCGTCGGGTCCGGCGTTCCTGATGAGCTCTTTGAGAACAATTACAAATATGTCTCCGCTGTTATCAACGATCGCTTCCGTTTCGACAGCGTCTTAAGCGCGATTTGGCGACGCGTGAGCCCAAAGCCAAGGACAGTCGCGCTGCTGACATGCGACGAGCGATTCTCACGTGAACGAGCGCGTGCTACCGTCGCACGGCTAGCCCAACTTGGTCTATCACTGGTAACGCCAAAGGATGCTGCAAGCGTTGAGGAGCCCGGGATTATTGTATACAAACACCTCAGCTCAGACTTTTTACCACTGGTCCAGAAGATTCAAGAATTGAATCCCGATATATTACTCCATCATGGGCATCGCCCAGAGGGAGTGGGATTACTGCAAGCATGTCAGCAGACTGACTTTATACCGGGTGCAATCGCCCTCGATTTCGGGATTACGCTTGCTGGGTTTCGCGACCTAATGGACGGACTTCTAGACTACCTAATCGGCAGCGTTCATTGGTCCCAAATGATGCCTACATTTGCACATGATCGATTCACCGGTCCGTCAGACTTTGCGAGAAACTATTTCGAGGAATTCAGGGAACACGCGTCGTCGCTCGCCGCAGCAGCTGCCGCGTGCGGCATCGTGATCGAGCACGCGGTGCGTGAGGTACAGACTTCGCAACCTGATCGCGTTCAGACGGCCATTCGAGGGTTAGATCTTGAGTCGTTTTTCGGACATATCAAGTTTGACAAATACGGTCGCAACGGGGCTGGGGCGTCCCAGGCAATACAGTTTCGTCGAGTTGCGGGGGTGATTGGGGAGATTCTGCTTTGGCCACCTACAGGTAGGAATGCCGTGTGTTGGCCGTTTCCGGCGTGGCCACCGATCAAGAGTTAGAGGTTTTTCGCCCTGCGTTCTCAAGTCGCCCTATCAACTCCATCCGAACGCTGAACGACTCCTCATCCGCGTCTGCGCCCTTTGATCTTCTTCTGGTTAGTCGTTCCGCGCTGCACATGTTTCGGAAGCTGGCGATCGTGCGCTGGTTAACGTCTTCGAAGCTGCGATTCGGAATGTCTCTCTCGCAAACCTTTGAAAACAAGAGATGACTGTATGGCGGGGATGCAGTCATTCGAACTCTCGATAGAACTTTCCCAGTTCTCTTCTTAAAAAGCTCTAGTGAGGGTTCGAATTCAGAATGTCTCTTGGCCGACGAGCACCAGTGGCCCGGATATCCTTACGGCTTTAAGGAGGGCGTGCAGTTCGAATACTTCCTGTCTCATCGTCCGAGGTGCCGGGGCTCCTACGGCATGGTAAAGCGACGAAAATCGGCCGCACAATAAGCCATTTGCGGGTTGTAACACAACCAAAGAGCCGAATCGAATGAAACCCTTCAACGTTCGCCTTGAGCCGGGCTTACTTTACAGTCAGAGACATCGTCGCCGTTTGCGTAAGGTCGCCGGAAATACCTGTAACAGTAATGACGTACGAACCTGCCGTGGTCCCGGCGATCCCCCCGCCCACACTGCCTCCAGTTCCGCCTCCGCCTTCACCACCGTTGCCGCCCCCGCTGCAACCAAGTGTGACTCCAACAATGTAAAAAAACAGTACGAGCACTCCAAGAGTGCTGCACCACCTCCGCCGCCGCTTCGGGATGCCAATGAGCAGGGCGCAGGCGAGTGCTGTGCCGCCGCCCAGAAGCGGCCGGAATGATCTTCCGAGACTATTGTGAGCAGAGCTGGCTGCAGTGGTGTTGACCATGAGGGTTGCTGTTTGCACCGCTGTTCCGCTGATGGTTACTGAGGCTGGAATGGTGCATGTTGCAGGATCGCTTGCAGCTGTGGGAGTGATAGCGCAGGTAAGATTGATTGTGCCAGTGAACCCACCCGATGGCGTCAAGGTAAGCGCGGATGTGTTTTCCGCCGTCGCGCCGGCGGCTACGGTGACGCCTTGGCCAGTGATCGAGAAATTAGGGTGAAGCGGCGGCGCAGTGACAGCCGTGTATCTCCAAAGGTCGTTGAGGTATCCCCTGGACCCGCTCTCGTTGTAACCCCCGAAGACCCAGATATTCCCTTTCTGGTCGGCCCAGCTGTTTGCAGAAACTCGAACGCCAGGAGTGTTGGTATGAGCGGAAATGCGCAAAGTGCCATACACGGGGATTCCCCCGTTGTTTACCCCGCTCATCCAGCCCCACTCGCTGGTGGAAGTATTGTATTCCCAGAGCGCGTTGGAGAGGATGATTCCATCCGGTGGAAGGCCAAAGCCTCCGAATAGCCAGAAGTTGCCGGTGCTGTCCGTGACACCGGTTGCCCCGTACAGTCCGCCAGGAAGATTAGCAACCGCCAGTGTACCTTCTGTGCCTGAAAAGCCCGGCGTGCTCGAAGTCAGGTAGCCGCCCATCCACGCCCATTGGCTGGTCGAGGTTTTGAACTCCCAAAGGTCGTTGAGGGCTCCAGGAAAGCCAAACTCATCGACGCCATAGCCTCCAAAGAGCCAGAAGTTGCCCAGAGTGTCCGACCAGCCTACGGAAGCACTGCGCCCCGCTGGTATATAGGTTGGCCCGAACACTCCCAATGGCCCGGCAACGCCCTGAATGCCATAAAGTATTCCGGGGTTGTCGAAGTTCAAGAGCGTGTCTCCTCCATCGACCCATGTCCATTCGCTGGTAGCCGGGCTGAACTCCCAAAGGTCACCCAGAAGGCCGACATCCTGAAGTGAATCGGCACCGTTTCCCCCAAAAAGCCAAAGGTTGCCACTCTTGTCCACCCATGTGACGCCAGCGATCCGGCCGCCCGGAAGGTTGGTGGCGGAGGGCACTCCCAAAGTTCCGTAGGTTGGCGGACTTGCACATATCACGCTTGTGTTGCAAACCGTTCCCACACTGCTGCTGCCGCTTACCCAGGTCCATTGCATGGTGGAAGGATTGAACATCCAAAGGTCGTTAAGGTAGCCCGTGTTTCCAGCGGAATCGGATCCGAATCCTCCAAAAAGCCAAAAGTTACCGCCTCCGTCCGTCCAGCTGTATGCCGAGTATCGGCTTCCCGGCAGATTGCCGGTAGAAGGTTTGCCTATCGTGCCGTAGACGCCGGGAGAACCGGGGGGGCCAGAAGATACAGTGCTGTTCCCGCCCACCCAGGTCCATTGATTCGTAGAGGTATTGAAATTCCATAGGTCATTGAGGCCGGCGTACTTGCCAGCCGAGTCGAAGCCATTTCCTCCAAAGAGCCAGAGGTTGCCAGACTTGTCTATCCAGGTGGCCGCCGTGCTTCGCGCGCCAGGGAAATTTGTATCGGCAGGCGTGCCTAATGTGCCGTACTCACCAGGTTGACCGCAATACAGCTGCTGCGATGAACAGGGCGCAGAAGTGTTGCTGCCGCTCATCCATGCCCATTCGCCGAGGGAAGAATTTGGCCAGATAGAGTAATCGCCTCTCGCTACATTGCTGTTCGCGTAACCCGGCGCGACGGCGACAGCCGTGACGGTTTGCGATCCGGCGATCGCGATTGGGCCGCTATACAAAGTCGAACTCGTGGGCGGGGCAACGGGACGCGCATCGAATTGTTCGCCCGTGATGAAGTAGATTGCCGCTCCGGGAGTGGTGTCGGTGATGGTCAGCGTCTGGGTTGTGCTGTAAGTTCCGGAGGCTAAGCTAAGGACCGGCGGGGCGGCGAGCGGCAAATTGATCGTATATACCGCCGTCGACACGGAGCTATTCGTATATCCAGGGGCGACGGCAGTGGCCTCGATTGTCTCGCTCGTGGAAACAACGATGGGAGCGGTGTACGGAATTGCGGGCGTATTACCGTTGATAAGGTAGGAGATGGTTGCTCCCGGTGTGGTGTCAGAAATGGTGACCGTCTGCTCGGAGGTATAGGTCCCTGAACCCGGCGATATGACGGGTGGAGCAGCTGCGGACAATTGAGGACTGGGGGGCTGGAACTCCCAGAGGTCGTTCAGCAAGCCGTAGTGACCGGCCGAATCGTAACCGAAGCCACCGAATAGCCACAACTTCCCGGTGCTGTCGGTCCAACTCATCGCAGCATCGCGGCCACCGGGGGTATTCCCGAAGGCGGCGGTTCCCAAAGTGCCATATTGACCCGGATGAGGGCCCTCACTAGACGGGAATGCTTCACTGCCGGTGATCCATGCCCATTGGCCTGTGGAAGGCTGGAACTCCCAAAGGTCGTTGAGATCGCCATAGAATCCGGACGTGATCGAATCGTAACCCCAGCCACCAAAGAGCCACAGATTGCCTTGCGTGTCAGTCCAGCTGACGGAATTGTAGCGTCCGCCCGGAGTATTTTTTGCAGCGGGTACCTGCAACGTGCCATAAACGCCGCGCTGCCCCCGATAGATTTCACCCGGGTTTATGCTTTCGCTGCCCGCCATCCATGCCCACTGATTGGTTGCCGGTTGGAACTGCCAGAGGTCATTGAGCCAGCCGCTGGTATTGGCCGAATCGTCGCCATTGCCCCCGAAGAGCCACGCGTGACCACTCTTGTCAGTCCAACTGACCGCGCCCCTGCGCGCGCCAGGTAGATTTCCGGCTGCTGAAACACCCAAGGTACCGTAGACGCCGGCTTCGCCAATCACACTGAAGGGGATGCTGCTGGCACCCGCCATCCACGCCCACTGGTTAGAGGAGGGAATGAACTTCCATACGTCGTTGAGACCTGTGTCATTACCATTGGAAGAAGCGCCAACTCCCCCGGCGAGCCAGAGATTGCCCTGGACATCCGTCCAAGTGACCCCACCCATCCGGCCCCCTGGTATGTTCCCCGCGGCGGGTGTCCCCATCGTCCCGTAAATGCCGGGCTGCCCCTGGAAATTCGAGGGAACGGTGGCGCTACCGCCCATCCACGCCCATAGGTTCGTAATCGGATTGAACTTCCAGAGGTCGTTGAGTTCACCGAATCCGCCTGCCGAATCGTACCCGTCACCTCCGAATAGCCATAGATTGCCGCTGGCGTCCGTCCAGGTAAAGGCACTGTTGCGACTGCCCGGTATGTTCCCTGGAGAAGCGGTCCCCAAGGTGCCGTATACGCCACGCTGGCCCGGGTCAGCGCCGGAAGCCTTCGTGCCGCTACTTAACGAATTGCTTCCGCCCATCCAAGTCCACAAGTGCGTGTTCGGGTTGAATTGCCAGAGGTCGTTAGGGTAACCAAGGGTGCCCTGCGAATCGTAGCCGTATCCACTGAAAAGCCAAAGATTGCCGTGGCTGTCAGTCCAACTTGCCGCTCCCAATCGACCACCTGGGGTATTACTGGAGGCAGGAGTCTGCAATGTCCCGTAGACGCCGGACGAGCCGCAGTCAAGGGGATTGGATGTGCAGGCCGGCACTGTGTTGCTTCCTGCGATCCATGTCCATTCGTCCGTCTGCGCATTCGCTGCGCGGCCAAGCAAGCCAAGCACCATCACGGCTACAGCAAAGAAATGCCGGTTGCCGAATCTCCATTTCCAATGAGAAGTCCTAGCAGCGGTTTGGACCCAACCAGCAAAACAGCGGCCCTGTAATCCTTGATAAGTTTCCACACGTCTTCTCCTGGAGAGACATTGTTCAGCTGGGTAGTGCGGCGGTGCTTTGTTCAGACGGAAGAGACCTGATTGCCTTCAACCTAAGAGCACGGATACAGAGGTTTGCCTGAACCACGGCACATTATACCGAGAGGGTGCAAAAGCTCTTGCGGAGCGTTTACTTAGTACTACAGTTGTAGATAGAAGACTGGAAGCGGTGAGCCACGCTTTCTGTAGTGACAGCGCAGCGCATGGAACTGATGCCGTCTTCGCCATCCGGACCAGTGCAGCAGATGTTCAGCGCCGTGCCATCCGCGCCAGA
>JBBQVN010000108.1:0-12598 GCA_038211475.1 Terriglobales bacterium
TAGACTGGCGATTGCGGCTTCGTCAACGTCATCTCTGCGCTCTCTAGGCTGCACCAACATCTTGGTTTGCCCTTCGACGACACTTGCAAGCGTCAGCGCCAAGACCCAGCGGGTGCCGCGAGTGGCCTGATTGAGTTCCTCATGGAATCGAGTAACCGAATTGGATTCGAAGTTTGGACTGTCATCCGATCCTCGCGCCTCAACGATGTACGACAGTATCTGGGTGTAGAGCTTCCAGAAGTTCTCTGTCTCTCCATCGATCGACGGCATTGACGATGCCAACAACGCGGCGAATGACTCGTTTCGAATGAACCCCGGCGTCCTCCGCAAGGAGATCATGGCTCGTCCCTGACCAAAGTTACGCGCGATCAGCCGTGGGAAAACGAGTTGTCCGAACATGATGCGCAGCGGCTGCGCGAGCGCATTCTCGGCGTACGGATGAAAGAAGGCACTAGAAGTAGGGGCGCTCACAGCAAGTTGCCGGCTGTTCGGGTCATAGCAGAATCGGATCTGCGTACCAAGAACGTCCAGCACGCGCTCACGTCGACCGGGATTGTCCTGGCTCGGCGGTGTCCCCAAGACTCGGGCTAGCACCTGGCCCATGGCTGTTGATCGTGGGATCTCGAAGATGTTCTCGACGCTGCTGATTGCATCGCCATCTTGAACGTCCTCCCCTTTCATCATACTGTCGACCTGCCCAGTCAGCAGCCACTCCTCGCCTTCAATTGTTTGAAATTCTGGGCGGGTCCATCCGAGATTCCAGTCTATGCCGCTGGTGTCCGTACCCATGAGCCGAAACTGCGCGGTTGTCTGGTACGGATTCTCCTGCGCACGCCGAGTCCACCGCATCATATTGGCGAGATCCGGAGGGCATCCTCTGAGGGTGTATTCGAACTTTGATGGATCAGGCAATCGTAATTCGCCGCTTCCGACGAGCAATGGTCCTGCCCAGTCGTTACAACCATCGAGGGACATCTGCGGAAAAATGATTGTCTTTGGGTATCCACCTAGCAGGTGCAACCACTTGTCGAGCGTAGCCATTGTGAGCTCTCACGCGCATGGAGGCTTGTTTGATCGTTCAGCAATGATGACACTTATGTGCAGATCCAGAACAATTCCTTCAGGCATGAGATGGCAGCGTTACATCACGCTATCTGGAGCTTAGCTAGGTCAGGCCTCGGCTTTTTTCAGCACGCGTGGCAAGATGCTTCCTATTCCAGATAGATCACTGGCTGCCAACGCGCAAATCAATCACGACCGGAAAGGAACGGAGATACCAGCAGCCGTCTGGTTCAAATACGCTGACTCACAAGCGCACGTGTACGAGATGAAAATTCACGCTGAGCAGTACGACGGCAATGCTGAGCCTGCTGTGACTTCAGCGCGGCACCGAAGTTTGGCCATAACGCCATGCTGACGACTATGAATTCGGGGACCGGTCTCCGAGCGCGCTGTGAGACCTGCTGAAATTGACCGGTCAACCTCATCGGATTCCGAAACTCTCAGCTACCGCAGGCCATGCGAAACACGGTCGTTCACAAGAGAACCGGCACAGTGGTTCGATTCTTGGTCGGCGCGACAGGCTAGCGAGGCATGTGGAAATCGCCCAAATAAACCACTGCGCATAATACTCATTATGTATATAACCTGTTGATTATTAACAGGAATATTTGGAAATTACTGGGTTCAGCGCGTTGGAGTCCAAGTCATTCTTAAGCCAATCACGATCGCGTCTTCTACGCTGGCTGTCCCGCCAGGATCAATGATGTATTGGAGGTCCGGCTGTAACGCAATCTGTTTGCTGATTGGGATCTGCATCGTCGTTTCCACAATGACCTCGTGGTGCAATATCGGCGCAACACCCTGCTGATGCAATGGGCTATTTAGATCGACATAAGCCACTCCTAAACCGAGCGTATTCCGTTCTGCGATCACCCCACTGAGATTGAACCCTGTCTCGACCGACCACGGCACCGTGCTTCGATCTTTCCGGGCGATACCTGCACGACAAAACCATGCCAAACGGGCGGTCACCTTGTGATCGATGAGACCAACTAGGCCCCAGTTTCCACGAGTTGTTTCCCTGTTGTCTAGAAAGGCATCGCTGTGAAAAAACGCACCCACTCGCGCAATGCCGGTCGGTGCGGTAGCTGCCCCGAATAGGTGTTGCTGTTCGATAAGTAGCAACGCACCACGATCCAGATTGAGCCGCAGCCCATGCCGGTTCTCACTTGTGAGATCACCCCCGTCGCCGTTGAGCACCGCAATGCGTAACGTGTCTGACTTGTTGAGCGCCCAATCGCCGCGAACACCAAGCACGCCCTGTGGAAATATGGGCGGATGAGGCAGGTTTCCGCTGATCACACTTGGCGCGCCGAACGCACTGCTTATGAACACGCTCGCGGTGTCGCCCCCCCAAAACTCAGCGTCAGCGGCAATCAGGCCCAACCGCAGCGAAGTGTGTCCAAATTTCCGTTGGAGCCACAATTCATGTAGCCGTAGCTGATGGACCGCGTCGATATTGCTGACCACGGAGAAATCTCCCACGTCGTGCCGACTCAGGCTGTCGCCGTGGGGGAAATACACATCGCTGTGAGCCGTCCATGTTCCGGCCCGCCACGCCATCGATTCCTGAAGTAAACCAGTGAAAACACCGCCGCGACGCTTACCGCCGCTAACATCGGCAAACACTTCGCCTGTGTAGTTGACGGTATTGACGAACCCCGCCACACCATTAGCGGAATTGCATGCCAGAGCTGCGAACGGAAGACATGCAACAAGCATGGCAACCAGAGAGGCTATTGCGTGACGTGGCAACTGGCAAGGCATAGTTTCAGCCACGATGCGTAAGCGAGATAACAGCAGCAGCAAACACGCCATTGATCAAGCCCGACCGGTAGCAGATGGCTGCTGTCGGCGTCGCCGCGCCGAAAATGCCCACAACATGATCGTGGCAACGGCAGTGATGATTCCCGCCGCGAGCAAGGGCCCATCCAGCAGTCATGGCGTGAACATGGGTGCTTAAATTTATGGTGTGGCGTCGCTTTCACACATCCCTGATGGCAGCCCTCACCTAAGCAGAATCAGCAACCTAAGATTAAAACACGCTCAATCAAAACCAGCGTCGCCAGCGGGCGATGCCACCGGCGATGATCACGATACCGAGCATGCTTCCGATCATAGCCCAGAACCCGACTTCGCCCTGATTGAACACCGCGGCCTTGAAATTCGTACCCAACACGCCTGCAATCACCCCTAACGTGCCCAGCACCACGGTTACGACGGTCAGCACCCGCATGGTCTCGTTGGTGCGTTGTGCGGTGCGGGTGGTGAACAGTTCGAAGCTGCCCACGACAAGTTCGCGGGTGTTGTCGACGGCATCCATCGCCCGCTGGTATCGCTGTTCCAGCGAACGGAAATGCTTGTCGGCAACGCCATCTTCGTCCGGGCGGAAATCAGGACGCGCCAAGGCGCCGAACACGCTGCGTTGGGTGGAGAGCATGCGCCGCAGGCGCGAAGCACTGCGCCTCAACACCGCAAGTTCAGGCAATACATTGCGTTGCTTGTGGTGGCCGAGCAATGTCACCTCCAGCCGGTCGACTGCCATTTCGAAATCCGATACCGCGTGCAGGTAACTTTCCACGACCCAGTCCAGCAGTGAGGCGGTGAAGCTTTCGGCGCTCAGCGAGCCCAGGGCAGTATCGGCACGCTCGCGATCGCGCAGTTGCTCGATGAATTCGACCGGCCCACGGTGTACGCTGATCACGAAGTTGTGTCCGCACACGATCGCCAGCGGCCTTGGTTTGAATCGCAACTGTCCGGAATGCTCGACTGCGATCACCTGCGCGAGAAACCATTCCCCGAAATTCTGCAGTCGGGCGGCCCCGGATGCATCCTTCAGCAGTTGCAGAACGTCCTCGCTCAGTTTGAACCGCTGCACTAGCTGCCGGAGCGCGGGATCGGCCTCGTCGTTGTCGTCGTCCTCGACATCCACCCACAGCAATTGCCGCTCGGTGAGCGTAGATGGATCGATGGCGGCCAATTCCAGGTCATGGTCATCGGCATCGGCATCGAACAACGTCGCCCGGAGCCGCGCCTCGCGGCCGGCCGAGGCGACCTCGCCCTTCAGTACCCGTTGGTCCGCTTCCACGCTTTGTACTGCTTGTCCAGATCGCCACGTTCTCTTTCGTCGAACAGCTTGCGCGCCGCAGCAAACATCGTGCCTTCCTCTTCCTTGGCGTGGTGTTCGACGAACTCCTTGAGCACCTTGGCGATGCCCGCAAACTTGCGCGACCCTGGCGCGGCTTTCTTCAGGTCGGGCAGCACCGTCTTTTCAACCGCACGATGCTCTTCGAAGGCTTCGGCCAGCGAGCCTAGGTCTTCATGGTCACCGCGCTTGCCGAAAGCCGGATAAAACACTGCTTCCTCGCCTTTGGCATGGCCCACAAGCTTGGCCTCGATCCGATCGAGCAGCTCGACCCGGGTTTTCTCGGCGCCATCCTCGGTATCGGTGAGCTGTTTGAATAACTTGCGCAACTCGTCGTGTTCCTTTTGCAGGGTGTCGAGGATGTCGGCCATGGTGGGATCCTTGTCTGTGGCGGAGCGTCAGGGTATGTTGCGTTCGGGGCAGCTCACCAGCCGCATCATCCGGGGCGTATGCGAAGGACGAGTGAATCTTTGCGCCCCGTTGACACATACCTGTAACTCTGTCCCGCCCCGGTTCCTCCCGGGCCTAAAGACAAGTTTGACGTCAAAAGGGTGTTGAAGCGTGCAGACACAGCGGAATTCAATCAGCGTAGTCCTTCCTACTCATGGCGTCGGTCGCAAATGTCGCCTCTGATATTGAAGCGAGGTATTGGCGTAGGCTCGTCGCGGTCGCCCAACCTCGCTTCCAATGGTCGCTGTAACTACGCGATAAATCCCGCAGCCCTGGTTGGCACTACGTTAGCCTCCATTCCCGAGGAGTCCCCGCGCAGCTTGCAATCCGCTTTGCTTTTCCCGCCATCATCGTTAGCACACTAGCGTCAGGCTGCGGAGTGGTTGCGAGTCGAGAAAATCCACCGGCAAACGTTCGCCTCTAGGAAGTTGGCCCTGCACTCGAGGCGTATCGCATAGCGATCGTGGACGGAACTGTGGAGCTCGCTTCACTCAGCTTCGCGGAGGACGCAGAACTCCCAATGCGTCGGATTGCTTCGGGACGGGCAGCAAGTAGCAACGACATTCGATATTGGGCTTACTGCACGACTAACGCGACGGCGCCGCTGAGGGGCTCAATCCACTCAGCGGCGCACCTTTCCGAACGGGTTAACGCACTCTTGCAGCGCGGGCCCTTTTTTTGGCCATGTGATGGCCAATGGCACAACCAATCGCAGCACCGGCAATAGCATGGTGATGGGCGAAGTGACCCCCTACGCCACCCACCGCTGCGCCCTTGAGGCACCCTGCCGCTTGCGCGCCCGGGCTTATCGCTCCCAAGGCTAGGACGAGCGGGAGCACGAGCAAATTCGTCTTCATTTTAAATCCCTTGATAGGTGGCTTGGAGATAGCGATCCGGCGATCATCATTGTCAAATGCGCTTTTACGTCTATGCCGCGGTTGTTATCAACATTGCTCGCGGCCCGCTAGCTCAGTTTGGAGTCTAGCGAGGCTTACGCGTGGAATCCCTGGCAGCATCTGTGGCCTGACCTGCGGCGCGCTGCACCTTGCCTGCATTCTTCTCGGCATTGCCCGCCACTTGTTTGGATGTGTTGCCGGTGACCTTGCCGGCGGCTTCTTTGACGGCGCCTTTGATCTCTCGTTTGGCGCCTTCGGGGCGGTTCTTGTCCATCTTCAATCTCCAGCTCCAACGGAATGTCGAGCTCGAGACGGTTATAGACCCGGCTCCCGTTGATCTGAAGTGAAGCAGGCTCGCCCGATCTGCAATCCTTCAGGAATTACTCAGAATCCCCACCGTCGAAACGACGATGGGCTATTCCCTGGTTCGCCTTTCATCCTATTGGACGTTCAAGGTAACGTCATCGAGCACAAACGATGCCTGGGCAGAGGCATCTTCCGTCCCAACGAACTTCACAATGACCGTCTGACCAATGTATGGCGTCATCGTCAGGTTGCGCCCCGAATATCCGGTGTTCTTATTGAGGTTGGAATAGGTGTACAGCGTGCCCAGCACGGTTCCAGCGGTATTGGTTACTTGCACCGCCAGCTTGTCAAAGGCTGTTGTGCCCGTTTCAGCGGTATCGATGTGCATGTAGAACGACAGCGTGGCCGAGGCCTTGCCGCTAGGAATGCTGACTTGCTGCGATACGGTGTCCGTGTGCGCAGTGCCGTAGCCGTTCATCCATGCATCCCAGCTGCCGCCATGCGCAGGTTCGGACGTGCTGTTGCTCACGACGCCCGATGTGGTCACCCACGGCGCGGCGGTGCCGGTTTCAAAGCCGGTGTTGCCGAGCAACTGCGTCGGTCCGCCGCCGCCACTGGCAGTCACCGACAGCAGCACTGACGCGGTGTGGGTGATAGACCCAGACGTCTCTGTCAACGTGACCGTCGATGCTCCCGTGGTCGCTGTTGACGAGGCCGCCAACGACAACGTCGCATTGGCATTGCTGCCCGCCGCCGGCGTCACCCTGCTCGGCACGAACGTCGCAGTGACCCCGCTGGGCAGACCCGATGCGCTCAGGCTGGTGGCGCCACTGAACCCGTTGAGGCTGGCCACCGACACGGTGCTGGTTCCCGTGGCGCCCTGACTGACCGTCAAGGAGCTGGGGGCTGCGCTGAGCGCGAAGTCCGGTGAGGCCGTGGCAGATGACACCGCAAACACCAGGTCGTCGGACTCGTCGTAGGCCCCAGTGCTGCAGGCCGCGGCACTGCCCTGGTAGCGGAAGTGCGCACGTATGGCTTGCAAGCCTCCGGCCGGCAGGACAAACGTGGTCGTCAACGTCTGTGCACCCGTTCCTGAAGGCGTGATGGTGTTCAAAAACGTCCAGGACGGCGCGTTGGCATTGGCCGCCGAATACAGATCCAGTGCATCCGTGGTGGTGTTGTATGCCCACACGGTGGCCGTGATGCGCGCGGTCTTGCCTGCCGTAAGCGGGCCACCGTCTGTCGATGCAATCACCAGGCGATCGTTCGACTCGTCAGAATGGAACGTGCCCGAATTGCCGTCAGCACATGAGCCGTTGATGGTGTTGGGTTGGTTGGGCTCGGTCCCACCGCTGAGCGTGCCACGTCCTAGCAGCAGGCTTGGCCCGGAGTCGCAGGTCGACCCGATCGTGCCGCACCACGGCGTCTGGAGCGTGCTGTTATAGACCGCGGTCGTGCCACCACCGGCCGCATTGACCGTGAGGTTGAGCAGCACGTTGTGGGTCAGGCTTCCATTGGAGCCTGCCACAGCGATGGTGATCGGTCCTGTCGTTGCCGTTGAACTGGCCGTCAGGCGCAACGTGGTCGCACTGGGCGAACTGGCCGGGCGGAAGGAGGCGGTCACGCCTGCAGGCATGCCCGACGCGGCAAAGGTGACGTTGCCGGTAAAGCCATTGGTCGGCACGATTGAAATCGTGCTGGTGACGCTTGCTCCTTGGGTCACGCTAACCGTACTGGGGGCAGCCGACAACGCCAATCCGCAATCCTGGCGTTCTCCTCGCTCGCCTTGGGCTGGTAGCGATAGCAGGTCTGGCTGACCTCAAAGATTTGGCAGGCGTGGCGGATGTTCGTGCGTCCGGCCTGGACCGCTGATTGGGCCGGGTGAGTGTCAACATTTCAGCAAAGCGGGAACTCACGAACGACTGAAATTATTGGTCGCCTTTCCTCATCAACCACGATGCACCGGCAAGAAGCGGCTGTTGCGCAACAGGCCTGCCGACACCAGCGAAACCAGCACGCCGATTGGAAAGCTGGGCGCGCAATACACGGCTGCAACATCGAAAAACGACCGTCAGAATTCCGGCGGTCTGATCGAAGAGTCCGAGTGGCAGCGCTTGGCCTAGGACCGACATCAAACGCCAGTCAATGATCGCGGCTTACGCCACTCCCACTTTGTAGGGTCGCGGGCCCTATGATTGGTGCGTCGAATCGGAGGCGAAGGGATGTTGAAGCTTGCGGCCTACTACGGGACTCTGTTGGCGGTGGTAACGCTAGCCTTGCAGTGGTTCGACTACCAGCGCTTGGCGCGGGTACAGCGCTCGGATGAAGCTTAGATAACTCTCTTAGAAGAAGTGCTCTACGTTATCGCTGGACCGCCCTCGCGTGAAGTGCGTTCGCAACCCCGCCAGCATTTTCATCAGGGCATCCGGGTCCACCGGCTTGACCATGTGATGATCGAAGCCGGCTTCGTCGGAGCGGCGACGATCGTCAGCCTGCCCCCACCCTGTCACGGCGATCAGGACAATTTTCTTCCCCCACCGCTGCTCTCGGATAGAACGACTCACCTCGTATCCGTTCAATTTCGGTAGGCCGATGTCGAGCAGAATCACATCAGGCCGGAAATCGTGGGCCACATCCACAGCCTCTTGCCCGTCGTAGGCCGTGCGGGTGTGAGCCCCCATGATCTTCAACATCTCCGCCATGCTATCCGCGCCATCTCTGTTGTCGTCGACAACCAAGATGCGCAGCGACAACTTTGAGAGCAGTTCTCTTTCCTCACCCGACTCTTCAGATGAAGCCTCCTGGAGCACGATTGGAATACGTACGATGAACTCACTACCCCTGCCCGGCCCCTCACTTCTGGCCTCAACAGTCCCACCGTGCATCTCAATCAGTCGCCGCACCAAGGTCAGGCCAATCCCCAACCCTCCATGCGACATACCTAACGACCGATCAATTTGCGCGAACATGTCGAAGATGCGGGGCATCTCGTCGGATGAGATTCCAATTCCGGTGTCCTTGACCGATACCACCGCTTCTCTCCCTTGACGCTCGACATTCAGTTGAATCCGACTAGTCGGGTCGCTGTACTTAGCAGCGTTGTTCAACAGATTCAGGAACACCTGCGCCAGCCGCGTGGTGTCGGCCTCAACAATAAGAGGCTGTTCTGGGAGCGCGATGGTAAGTTCGTGGCCCATCTGCTCGATGAGTGGGCGGCTCGTTTCTAGCGCACTGTTCAGGACTTCTTCCAATTGCACCCGTTCTTTGCGCAGCTCAATCTTCCCCTGACTAATACGGCTTAGATCCATCAAGTCATCAAGTAGCCGCACCATCTGCTTTACTTGGCGCTCCATCATCAAGCGGGCATTCTCGGCAACCTCCGGACCCGCAAGCTTCATCAGTTGCAGGCCAGAACGGATGGGTGCAAGTGGATTTCGTAGTTCGTGAGCCAAAGTAGCCAAGAACTCATCTTTGCGGTGGTGGGCCTCGGACAATTCGGCGGCAAACTGCCGCAACTTTTCTTCGTTACGCTTTTGATCCGTAATATCGGTGTGCACACCCACCCATTCTCGGATCGTGTCGTCGACACTCAAAATCGGAACCGCTCGAATCGAGCAGGCCCGCCATTCGCCGTCTCGGCGGCGAACGCGATGCTCGAATTCAAAAGTGCGTTTCTCGGCTACTGCCCGATTCCAAGCCTCAATCGTCGGTTCGGCATCTTCCGGGTGAATCGCCTTCGCCCAACCGTATCCTTGGTAATCTTCATAGGATTGCCCGGTGAACTCCTCCCATCCGCGTTGTTCGCCTTTCATCAACCCGTCTGGATTATTCGTCCAGCTCAAAGCGCTTACGGCCGCCGTGGCCGCCCGGTACCGTTGATCGCTCTCGCGTAGCGCTTCCTCAGCCTGTTTGCGGGTGGAGACGTCCTGAATGACCGCCATCGTGCGGTCGGGACGGCCATTGGCGTCGCGCAGGAGCGTGGCGTTCACGTGGACCCAGACCACCTTGCCGTCTTTCCGGACATATCGCTTTTCGGCTTCGTAGACTTCAATTTCCCCACGCAGCATCGATGCAACCTTTTCAGCCTCGGCGTCGCGGTCCTCCGACAATGTGATAGCAGCCGGCGTCATCTGCGCCAACTCCTTCGCGGAGTAGCCGGTCAGCTCACAGAACTTGGTGTTTACGCGTTGGAATCGCCCGCTCGCCGCCGAGATCTGAGCCTTACCCACGGGCGATAGCTCAAAAATTGCACGGAACTCCGCCTCGCTCGAGCGAAGACGATCGTCAGCCTGTTTTCGGCCAGTAATATCTCGGAATACCAGCACTGCTCCGCTGACCTTGCCCAGTTTGTTTCGGATCGGAGCGGCACTATCGTCAATGGGGTACTCATTGCCGGTTTTGGAGATGAGAATCGTATGGTTTGCCAGCCCTATGATTCGGCCTTCCTTGAGCGCACGGAGCGCGGGATTTACAACCATATGGCGGGTTTCTTCATTGACTATGTTGAACACGGTTTCCAATGGGCTCCCCCGCGCCTCATCCGGCGTCCACCCGGTTAATGAGTGCGCCACGGCGTTAATGAATGTCACCTTGCCCTCTATGTCGGTGGCAATTACGCCATCACCGACACTCTCAAGTGTCAGGTGAAACCGCTCCTGTTGCTCGTAAAGCACGGCAGCGGCCTGCTGCCGGACCAACAAGCTACGGCGGAACAGCCACCCCAACACCACGACCCCCAGTAATCCAAGTAAGACAGTGAGCAGACTGCTCTTGACGGCGAGTTGATAGGCCAAGGCGGTCTTGGTCTGTCGGTCCCTGAGCAAGCCATCTTCAATCTTCAACATATCCGCAACGTGTCGTCGAATGGCTTCCATCTGCGCTTTCGACGTTCCGCTGAGTACAAAGACCTGTGCCGCTTTCTCGTCCTTGCGCCGCAGGTCGATAGCCTCTTTCATCTGGAACAGCCGCACAGCAGTCATTGCTGCGAGCTTCGCGACACGGGCTTGCTGACCGGGATTGTCTCTGGTCTTGTCTTTCAGCGTCCCCATGAGACCGGCCAACCGCACGAGCGCAGCATCGTAGGGCTGCAAGAATTCGTCTTTGTCGGTGATGAGAAAGCCCCGTTGTTCTGTCTCTGCATCCACCAATGCAAGCATCACGCTGGAAGTCAGTATCCGAACTTCATACGTGTGAGCAACCCAGCCGGCGTCCTGGTTGAGTTGACGGGTATTTCGGTAGGCAAGTCCTGCTATAAGCAGCAGGAACGCTACCAACAAACCGACGCCGAGCCTCACGCGCGCATCAAATACGGTTGTCACGGTGAGGGATTTTGGAGCTGGATGGTAAGCTGCATAGCGCATGCTAATCCGCTTGGGGAAAAGATTCGATCACAACATCTGACTAATGTCTGCACACGGGCCGAGGAATCCGCATTCCCAATGCGTCTGTCAAACCAGCCCACTCCTGAGCTGGTGGCGCCCGCGTCGAAATAGTGATTGTCCGGAACCATCACGCGGGGCTGTTTGAGCGCGAGCTTGCTACATGCCTGCCTAGCAGGCAACCGGACGCCTTACCTACGAGGCCAAGTTGCCCAGAAGCGCCCGAAAGACGGGAACAATCGAGCGCAGAAAATGTTGCCGGCATCCAGCCGCAACCAACTTGTGGATGTGGAGTTGCTGGAACTGATGGCGTCGCTAGCCAACGCGCACCGAGCGGCAACGGTATGGTCTGCAGCCCCGCCAACTCGGCTGTCAGCTGACGCCCCGAGCCGCGTTCCGCGTCTCGGCCATTCGGTGGGCATACGGGCGGTTGCGCAGTCCCTGCGCTGAAAGACGCGAGGCCAGTTCGGCGGCGGCAGGCGCCGCCCATGTCGATGTGCCGCACTCCCCGTCCGGGATCGCAAGCACCACGCTGAAACCACCGGTGTGCGGATAGCACGCAGGCAGTTACCACCTATCGCAAAGCGCTGAAACCAATCCTGGCATTCGGATGCGCCGCTGCGATCGCGCAACCGACGTGATCGCTTTCGTGGGCAGGACGACTGAGTCGATCGAAGCTAGCTCGCCATGCATCCCGTGCCGGATGCGCGCTGATGCCTATCACTCGCGCAGCATCCGGTGCGCGCCGGCACTGCAACTGCTACGCAGTCCTCCACGGTGTTGCGGCCCGTTGGGTGCATGCACCGGCTTGTGCGCACCGGCGTGCCGGACTCGCGCAACAGCGCATTCCCACCAAACCAGGAGAATTCCCATGGCGAACAAGACCAAGACCGCAGCACAGGCCCAGAACGAACCCACCACCGACCGCTTTGATGCGCTGGCCGCGCACGAGTACACGGTCAACGGCGAGAAGCGCACCGAATGGCTGCGGATCGGCCGCGCGTTTCCGAACACGGTGGGCGGTTTCAACATCCGCCTGCGCGCCATCCCCGTCGCCACCGACGGCGAGGTGGTCGTGATCGTGAAGAAGCGCGATCCCAAGGACGACACCGCCGAATAAGACACGCGATATCCCCACTCCGGGCGGCGCAAGCCGCCCTTTTTTATGCCTCGCGTTCGAGCAAGAGCACGCGCCGCAGTCGCGGCGCGTCGAGCGTGGCACGGCGGCAGGCCGCCGCGTTGACCGGGTGCATGTCCATTCCTCGCAAAGCGCACTGGTGGATGCGCCGAGCGTCTTCGCCATCGCTGGAATTTAGGTCAGGCGCGCAGCCACGCAAGGGACGCTGCGCTGTTCCCCCTTG
>JBBQVN010000109.1:0-12440 GCA_038211475.1 Terriglobales bacterium
TGAGCTCCTACTCCTCCCCTGCTCATCGGTGCGATGAGTTTCCGGCTGAGTATTCCTTGGCGAGTTGCTCTCCAGCAGAGCTCGCCTCCGCTTCCTCAGCCATGCTCATGCTGCAACCAACAACCTCGTTTGTCGAGCAAATCTCAGCGAACGGCAACCGGGGAATTTTCTTGCTGTCTCACTCAAAGGGGTCACTCCACCCTGATACGCGAAATAAATTCCCTGATACCGCGTTTAAAATTCCCTGTTAAATTGTCGCTCAAGAGTGCCTAGACCCCGATGTTTACTGGAGAAAACGCCACTTCTTGCCCTTGGAACTCGCGTTTTTCCCTGTTATTTTCCCTGTTAGCAGGGAATTTACGCCTGAGACGAGTTCGCATCTGACTGCGCACACCGCCATTTAAGTGCTGTATTATCAACAACTTAACTTGTATTTGTTAATCTTGCATTCTTTTCCCGCCAAGTGGCTAGATTCGCGCCCTAACCGAACGGGAGAGTCTTCGCCTGAGAAGCGGAATGCGCCCGATTTCGACCCTTTCTCTACTGGCCAATTCCCTAGTTCACTTTCGCGATACTGTAATAGTTGAGAAATTTGACTTTTGGCTCAGGTGCATGATCCTGGCACTCGCTTGGTGCAGCAGGCCCGCGAAAGTATGACGTAACCTGCGGAATGGCTGGTTGAAGTACTTTCGGACGGTTGGAGTGAAAGGCTTTGCTAGGCGGGCTTGCCCGCGCCTCCGGATTGTTGCTCGTTCCAGTTCAGTGGCACTGTGGTGAGCAGATCGTCGAGCGAGAGTGAGAGCGACTCGGAGCGAGTCATCAGGTGTTCGATCGACTGCGGGCTGAGTGGGATGAGCCTAAGATGCCGGTAAACGAAAGGCGGGGAGATGCCGTGCGTAACCGGCGGCCAGCTACGATGACATGTGCATCATTCGTCGCAAACACAGGCAATGAGCCAAACGCTGTAATCTCCCGCTTCCCCTTGACCCGACCGGTTTGGGTATCAAGAGACAAGAGTTGATAAACCTGCACTGGAATCTTGGCCTCCGGTACCTGCCGCATTCCAACCTTGGACGCTAGAACAAGCCGGTCCCCTACGAACACAACACTGCGAGTCGCCGCATAGATTGAGCTTGTCTGAGAGTCCTCATGCGGACTTGTGACGGTCGCGCCTCCACTGCCGAAGGCAAAGCCCATCACAGGCTCGCTTTTCGTCCGGGGTCCAACTGACCACAGGCGGGTTGCCGGAGGCGATTTCTGAGCGAAGACGACGCTTACTGATGCCATCACAATCACCGCTGCTCGCACCGAACGCTTTAGAAACTGCGATCTAAACTTCATCAGGACTTCCATAATCACGACATGACCCGAACGAAGAACCCAGCGAAGGTAATCGCCCCCAGAGCTGTCACTACGAACCATCGCCTAGAACCCAGTATCGCGGCTACGGTCGTCAGCAAGACAGCAGCAGCGAGGATGCCGAGCCAGACGTACAGACCGTAAGGTTGCAAGAGCGCATCAACACGCTTTGGAGCAAGTAATGCTAGCCAGAACATGCCGAGGCACAGGATGCCGCATACACCAGTGATCGTGCTACTGCGATTTGCCGTGATCACTGCTCCTCAGCGTGCTGTATACCGTCTCCGCATCGCCGCCGATGTTGACGTTCGTGACGCTGTCCCGGCGGGTGCTCATCGGCAGCCGGTGTATACCCGTCACCCAATGTTCGTCAACTAGCCAATCTCCTACCCATCCTCTGGTCTAGCAGATTCGCTCTGCCCCAGTGGCCTAATTTTGCTCCGCTCTTGCCAACAGCTTCTCTTGATCTTGACAAAGAGCTGAAAAACACACAACCACAATACGCTGTACAACGCTAAGTTGACGCCAGTCGCGACATACGCGAACCCAACACTACCATGACCGGTGTGTATACCCTCCGGAAATGCCAAGAGACCCACCGCCGCACCCGGCAACTCCAGCGTGTTAGTGATCTTGGCGCGGACGGCTGGATTCAGCGGCACACAGTCAATCTTCCAGACAAACACCGAGGTCAATACACCCAAGGCAGCACTTGACAGAAGAACACCAGTCAACCGTTTCGCGTGCTTAGAATTGGTCAAAGAACCCTCCGGTGGTGTGGCAGGGGAGGGCGGGCGACCGCTCCTCCCATTGCCGATTACTTTGTGAACTTGAATAACTGGCCGTTGGTTTGATCTGTCAGAACAGTCCCGTAAATATTTCCCGCGGCATCCAGCGCCACTCCAGTTGCTGGAAAGCCCATCCCAGAGGGGAACGCGTACAGCACCGTCCCGGTTCCCTTTGGGTCGATCTGGAATAATGCTCCTGAACCACTGCCGCCAAAGAAGGTTGTGCCGTAGAGATTTCCTGACGAGTCAATGGTAAGGTCCGAGCAAGCGGGAAACGTGTTTCCGCCGCTGCCAGCAACCGTCGAGAGTGCAACTAGCTTGCCGGAAGCGAACAGTTTGTAGGCACCCCCCCTGCCCCCATGACCGAAAGCCGTGATTCCATAAAGGTTGCCATACCGATCTCTAACTAGTCCAGAGCAAGGACTGGAAAGGGACCCCCCGCGCCCGGAAAAGGCGTAAAGGATGGTCTCGCTGCCAGAGGGGTCGATACGGAATACAACTCCATATCCCCGCCCCCCGGAGACCGTCGTTCCGTACAAGTTGCCGCTCGGGTCGAGGATCACTCCGGATGGACTGCCACCGTCCATCCCATTGGTAAAGGTGTGCAGGACCGTCAGGTTGCCTTGACGGTCGAGTTTGAACACTGCGCCGCAAGCCGGGCAGTAAGTGCCTGTGCCGCTGCTCGTGCTCCCGTAGAGGTTCCCCTCCGGATCGGCGACGACCCCGGATCTCGGCCACCAACCATCAGCGCCCCCGGTGAAGCTATAGAGGACTTTGTCCGTTCCCTCCGAGGCGACGCTGTAGATCGTGCCGTAACCAAATGTTCCGCCGAACTGAGTAGTCCCGTAAATGACGCCATTTCGGTCTCTAAGCAATCGGCCGGAAGGGAGCTGCCCGTCGCCGGATCCGGAGGGGGTAAAGCTGTAAAGAACGGTCTCGTTCCCAATCTGATCCACTTTGTACACGTTTCCTTGCGAGAATTGCCCACCATATTCGGTGGTGCCGTAAACGTTGCTAGTCTCGTCAAGAATCGGTGTGCCGAGGGGCTCAAATCCATCAGGCGGGCCCGGGAAGGTGTAAAGAATTGAATAAGTTTGAGCGTTCAAGCAAAATGAACCTGCCAAAATAAAAAAAAGGAGGCTTGTGTAAGTGATTAGTTTACGTGATAGCATCAGAGATAAATCCTATTGTCTAAAGAGTTGTTGAGTTTGCCGAAAGTATAGCACAGAAAGGTAAAAGTCGGCAACAGATTGTAATCGCGGTAGATGTCGTGAACTTGAGATAACCCGCGGCGTCACGCCCGGCAAGCGACTTGTTGACAAACATCGCCTCGGTCTCCCGAACCTCTTTCGCTCAACGACGCGGCTGCCGTCGTCCAGGGCCAGCCTTTCATCGGGTTGGTGACGAAAACTCAGCTTGGCCGTCTAAGGCACTGCGCACTCGGATGTCGGAGGCAGGATATGAGTAAAGGCCGCTTTTTCTCCGTAGTCTTTTGTCTATGTGCAACCGTCACTCCCATTAGCTACAGCCAGAACAACCTGCCTTCTGTTGATGAAATCGTCGAACGTCATATCGCGGCGCTGGGCGGCAGAGCAAACGTTGAGGCTGTGCACTCGGTGGTTCAGTATTTCGAATATCGCGAGGGATCGTTTGTTATCCCGGATGCGTTCATCGCGCGGATGCGCCCTTTTTATAAGACAATCGGCGATCCAAAAGACAAGAGCGTCGACGTTAACGAAGGTTATGACGGCAGCGCCTGGGAGTATTATGCTGACCCAGGCGTTGTGCTTCGAACTGTGGGCGCCGCGGCCGCCGCTGCCCGGCATGGCACCGAGATCATTGATTCGCTAGTGGACTATAAGCGGCTTGGAACTCGAATTGAAATCATCGGCGCTGAACCATTCGATGGCAGGCGCGCCTACAAGCTCCACGTGACCTTCGCAGATAACTTCGAAAAGGATCTGTTTGTTGACGACCAGTCTTTTCTGATTATTGGGGACCGGCGTTCAGCTCCTATCCACGCATTCGGTGCGTCCATCAGCTCAGAGAACCGGATTGGCAACTACCGATCCGTGAATGGAGTTCTTTTCCCTTACCAGATTCGGGAAATTGAGATCGCAACTGGAACCGAACTGAATGCAAATACCGTTCGATCTCTCGTAGTGAACCGAGAGTTTGATCGCAGTTTTTTCAGTCCTCCCCAATTCGAAAGGACTCTGCTGCAACAGATGCTGGAGCAGCTTTACATGGAGCGCACCGACGCGGTGTGCGTGATGTGGACTTATCGGGGGTTCCGGGCGGCAAATCCGATTGTGGACACTCGAGCCGGTGTTGAATTTATCGGATATCAAATGGTTAAAATGAGCGACTATCAAGGAGCAACCGAACTTCTCGCCGCCAACGCAGCGGACTATCCCCACTCAGCCAGCGCTCAGTTTGGACTTGGCCGCGCCTATAAGGCCGCAGGCGATCCTGAAAAGGCCCGCGAACACTTTAAGAAGGCGATGGAAATCGACCCCGGTTTCAAGAAGGCCAAAGACGGACTAAACGCATTGCGATAGTGCGAGGCCAACACTTGGCACAGCACCGGTCAAGCCGCCTAGCAAAGCCCCCTCCTTGAAGCGTCCGAAGGAGTTGCACCGATCATTGCGCCGCTCGGACCCACATTCCCCGCAGCACGTCGGTATCGTCGACAAGGAAGAGGGACCGCCCAGCAAGAAACGGTATTGCATACTTCGGCAGCGGAACGGACGGTTACTTCCTGTCCGGCGGTGTTGTTTTCGATCCTCATGGCAACATCTACGGGACCACTTAGAGCGGTGGCGCCGGTACCGCGGAATGCCAGTACTCAACCGGGTGCGGTACCGCATTCGAATTATCGCCGTCTGTGGGTGGAACCTGGACGGAGACGATCGTGTACAACTTTGGCAGCACGCCGACCGACGGCTCCCACCCCTACGTGGTTTGATCTTCGATAAATCCGGGAGTCTCTACGGGGTGAGTCCGAAAATTAGACTTTAGAAAACGCGAGATCCGCACTGCGCCGGGATTTACAACAAGTTCCTACGCGTCAAGTGGACAAAGTTGTGCACACTCTTTTCTGTGCCGTATGAAATACTTGACAAACGAGATATGGCCTCCTAGTATCCAATGAAGTTTTTGGCCGGAAGGTCGCTAAGAAGCAGGCGAACCCAGTGGGACTTAGTTACGGTCCACAAGATTCGCAGAACTACCCTGCTGTTTCGCGTTTCTTCCCCTGCGAAGCGAGCAGAATGGGCCCTTGTAGTTGCAGTTCTGAAATCAATCTCAAGATGGGGTTCGCATGATTTTGGGAAAGGTTCGACGGGTAGGGTTTGCTTTGGTGGTGGCCTTAGCGTTAGCGAACTTGGCATCCGCAGCCAGCGTAACGGTCTCTCCTGGGTCACTGTCGTTCGGCAACCAAGTTTTGAGCACGCCGAGCGTGGTCAAAGTGATCACCCTAACCAACGGCCAAGCCAAAGCCCTCAAGATCACCAGCATCACCAGCACCCTTTCTGACTACACCCAAAGCAACACCTGTCCGATCAGTCCGTCCACTCTGGCGGCGGGCGCTACTTGCACGATCTCTGTGACCTTCACCCCGGCGGCGCTGGGATCGCGCTCGGCCACGTTGAATGTGAACGACGATGCCATCGGCAGCCCGCAGAAAGTCTCGCTGCTCGGTACAGGGATAGCGGCGGTCACCGCGACACCTGCCAGCTTGTCATATGGAAATCAGGTGATCGGCAAGAAAAGCAGTTCCAAGACTGTTACCGTCACCAATAATCAATCGACCAGTCTTTCGGACACAGCGATCTCCAACGTCAATCGCTCGGCCCTGGCCAGCACCTTTGCCCAAGGCACGGCAACCATTACCGCCGCCTCCGACGCCATCAACCGTTCGGCCACCATGACGGTGACCGCACCCACACTGGTCTCGTTGTCAGTCACGCCGGCGATCATCTCGGTCACCAAGGGCGCGACCCAGCAATTCATTGCTACCGGTACTTATACCGATGGCAGCACCCAGAACCTGACCACATCCGCTAACTGGAGTTCCAGCAGCGGGGCGGCGAGGGTCCGCAAAGGCGGACTAGCAACCGCCGAGAGCCTGGGATCGGCTAGTATTACCGCGACCTTTCATAAGATTAGCGGCGCGGCAATCATGGTCTCGATTCAAGCGGGTAGCGTGGCGGCCTTCCCCGGTCCGCTCACTTTCCCGCCCCAGCTTAGCGGTACTTCCAGCAGCTTCCCGCAAACTGCCTCGGTGTACAACCTGGGATCGACCGCCGTCACAGTCACCGCGGTCACCGTCGCTCCGTCTGTGTTCCAACTGGTGGGCGGCAGCGTTCCGGTGATCCTGGCGCCGGGCAGCTACGCTAACTTCTCTCTGTCGTTCACGCCCAGTAGCGCGGGAAGCTTCACTGGGACGGTGACCTTCTCCTTCGATAGCGCGGCGTCACAATCGCTGCCGTTACTGGGCACTGGAACCAGCACCACCGCGAGCGCATCCTTGAATGCCAGTTCTCTCAGTTTCGGCAACCAGCCGCTGGGAGCTAACGGTCCGTCCCAGACAGTATCCGTCACCAATGTGGGAACCACCGCGTTGACGGTAACGGGAGTGACGGTGACCCGTCCGTTTCTGCAGACCGGCTTCACCAGTTCCACCAAAGTGGCGCCCGGATCGTCATTCGGCTTCCAGATTGGGTTTGTTCCTAACTTCCTCGGTCCGGTCACTGGAACGGCTCTGATCACCTTTGACCTACTGAAGAGTCAAGGCATCAGTCTGGCGGGCACAGCCACCACGCCGGGTGCGCTGGGGATTAACACTTTCCCCATGCTACCGACGGCTACACAAAGCTCTGCGTACCAGACGTTGTTGACCGCGACCGGCGGCGTGGGACTCAATACATGGGCATTAAACGCGGGCTACAGTCTGCCGGCCGGCCTGTCGCTCTCGAGCGCTGGCCTCATCAGCGGAGTCCTGGACGACTCCGTGGCCGCCGGCAATTACTCCCTTGGAGTGCAAGTCAGCGACTCGAATACTCCTCCCTCCACCGCGGCTGCAGTCCTCACTTTGCCGGTGGGAGACCTGACCGGAGGCGCTTGCAACAATATCAGCTGGGATGCCGCCGGAACCTCCAACCTCCTCGTGGCCCTGAGTGACTTAGGGGCCAGCTACTACCTGGGGCAATACCAGGGCGGCCTCTACGCCAATGGCAGCAACTTAGACGATCCCAATCACCATTCCTATGGCTTGGCCGCGGCGCGGACGATCCAACCGCTGGATGCAAATGGAGTTCCCAACCCTAGCGGAAAGTACGTGCTGCTGGCCGTAGGGCATTCCAACACCTCCGATGCTTTTGCGGAACTGCAGACGCTAACCAGTGCGGACCCGTCCAGAAATCCAAGCCTGGTGGTAGTGAATGGCGCACACGGAAGCGCCAGTGCAGACGTACTGCAAGATCCGAACAGCTACTTCTGGGGCATCATCACTAACGATGATCTGCCCAATGCGGGGGTGACTGCGAACCAGGTTACAGCCGTCTGGCTGAACGACGTCGATGTATCCCATCCACCCACCATCCCGGCGCTCCAGGCCATGATGGAAAATATTGTGCGGAACCTGCTAGTCAAGTTCCCCAACCTTAGAATCATTTATCTCTCCAGCATCAATTACACAGCGTATTCCAACGGGGTAAATAATTTCCAGCCCGAGCCCAGCGCCTATGAAGCGGGTTTTGCAATGAAGGCTGTGATTCAGGATCAAGTGAATGGGACTGGCAACCTTAACTACAATCCGGCGAACGGTCCCGTCGTCGCACCCTGGTTGGACTGGGGCGCCTATTATTGGACCAACGGATTGCTGGGGCGCAGTGACGGTCTGGCGTGGTCATGCCAGGATGCAATTTCCGATGGGGCCCACCCTTCCGACCCGGCCGGTCGTTTGAAGATAGCCACCCAACTGCTCAACTTCCTGAAAACCGACGATACAACTGTGGGATGGTTCCTCGCTCCCCCAAAGTAGTAGGGAGCGGTACCGATGGTGCCGTTGGGTTGGGAGCAATAACTAGGCGTGCCCCGTTAATGGACGGCTTGCACATCCTCCGGATCTTGGTCAGGCTGACGCCATCTCCTTGGCGACTCGGAGGCTCGCTCCATCGCTACGAACGCGCTGCCTGAGATCGGCTGTTCATCTAAACAAGTCTTCATTTTGATCTCAGCGGCCCGGAGTGCCCCGGATTCCAGTCCTGCCAGGAAACTGCAACACTGTGCTCTTACGGTTGGAAGATGCTTCATATTGACAGGGCTGGACCGCCCCACTAGCATCTATTGGCGCTGACAGAAGCAGGAATTGCGATCGAGCCGTGGATCGCAAACCACGGTATCTGTCCGGAGGTAGCCATGTTCGGGAGTCTGAATAGCTGTGCCTTATGCGTGTCACTAATGGTTTTGTTGAGTGCAGGCTCCCCGGCCGCAGATCAGGCGTCACCGATCACACTCAGATCACAATTGCAGCCTGCCGTCTACAGCCAGCTTGCCAAGATCACAACGCTCGACGGAGTGAATGGAGACCAGTTTGGGTTCAGCACAGCTCTGGCAGGCAAGATCCTGTTCGTGGCAGCCCCATTCGCTGCCATCGGCGGAAATGCCGGACAAGGCTCAATCTATGTCTATTTGGAGCCGGCCAGCGGCTGGTCGAGTACTTCGGTCTATGCTGCGAAACTGACTGCGTCCGATGGTCGGGCAGACGACAACTTCGGTGGGGGAGCGATGGCCGCGAGCGCAGATGGCAACACGATCGTTGTCGGAGCTTGTGGTCAAAACCATCCCTGCGTCGGCGCAACGGGCAAAGCCTATATCTTTGTGAAGCCCTCGACCGGTTGGCAAGACATGACGGAAACCGCGCGCCTCTCTGCCACGGACGCTCTCACGGCCAGCGGGTTTGGCCAGTCGGTCGGGATCAGCGCCGATACCGCGGTCATTGGCGCGCCCATCGCGAGCGTACGCGGCAAATTCCAGCAGGGGGCAGCGTACGTTTATGTAAAACCCGCTCAAGGATGGACCAGCATGACGGAAACCGCCAAACTCACAGCTTCCGATGGCTTACGAAATGACATCTTCGGCGAAGTTTCAGCTGGGGCGGCTGGCGCGATCATCTTTGTGGGTGCCCCGAATGCCGCCGTCAACGGAGTCCATGCGGGTGCCGGTTACATCTTTGTGCGGCCTTCCGGCGGCTGGAAAACCACCTCCACGTTTGCGGCGAAGCTCACCACTACCGACGGCGCCACTGGAGATGGACTCGGGGTATGCCAGAGCGGTTCTTCCTGTATCACCAGCGACGGCAATACCGTGCTTGCAGGTGCACCCCAGTGGAATGGTTTGCAAATCTTCGGCTCCGGGAAGGCGTATGTTTTCGTGAAGCCGGCAGCCGGATGGGCCAGCATGACGCAAACGGCTGAACTCACCGCCAGCGATGAAATTTTTGGCGACGCCTTCGGTTGGTCGGTCGCGATCGACAATCAGGGTAGAGCTGTGATTGGCGCGGTACGAGCAAGTGCGATCATGGGCAAGGCATACATCTATTCCAAGCCGCTCACCGGATGGAAAACCACGTCACAATTCACCGCGGAGGTGACCGGCTCCGACACCAGCAGCAACGACTGGTTCGGGTATAGCGTTGCGCTGAGCGGCACTACCAGCGTGATCGGGGCACGGGCTAACCCCTCGCGCGGAACGGCCTACGGCCCGGGTGCGGCGTACATATTTGGGCAGTAGTCCACGACTCGTCGGTGGAGACCCCTCGCTTGTAGCGGTTGCTGCCAAAGCGTGAGCCACTATAGAAGCAAATTGAGTTCAAGCGCAAACATCCGCGGCCGAGGATTAGGCCGCTTTACAAACGGTTCTGGATCGTAGCAATTTGCATCTGGTCCGGATTTCTGGTTTTTTGCCATAGATGTCGTAAGTTAAGGAGGGATTACCGATGCTTGGCAGCGCGGAGGTCTGCTTGGGGTCAGCACCTTCGCTTGACTGCGGGTGCCGCACTCGCCTACGGGCTAGCCCACTACGGCATGGACACTTACTTCGACCACGTGGTGATTGCGGCGGGCCCCGGATTGTCCGGCATGGATTATGGTTGCGACAGCACGCTATACACAGGGGGCGCTTTGAACCTTTGCCCACTGCTGCCAAACGTAGCCTACGCGTATACCACCCGGGCTGCAAAACAGTTCAACACTTGGGAGAACACAACCTCTTGTGAGTCCGCCAATCCCAACCAAAGTGACATTGGCCGATGGACGGCGGACTCTATCGTTACGGCTGGAGCAAACTTCTCCTATCCCAAAACCTCAATGAGTTGGTTTACATGTGCCACCCCTCCCGTCAACGAAAGTGCCGGCCAGGGGAAGTTCTTGATTGACCAAGTCGCGCCCAAGAACGGCACGCCAGACGTTAGTTGCTACTCGGGGATATGCACGGGTGAAGTGGTCTGGTTAGACCCCAACGCATTTAACGACACAGTGTCCGGAATGTTAGCAAAGTGCGTGCCGAATCACCAATAGCCCTTCGGTCCTGCGGTCCAGAATATGAGCTCGTTGTGTCTCGTCACAACTCCACACAAGCCCCACAAGCCCGCAAACAATCCGCGTCGACATGATCCACTGCCCGAAGGATTACTGCGTCACGACCGTAACGGACCCGAGATTTGGAGAATTGTAGCCTTAGCGAATGGTAGTTGTAAAACATCGCCTGAGCACTCATCGACCGGGTCGCGGGCGGGGATAACGAGCTTCGCATAACGATAGCGACGTTCGTCAACAGTATAGATTCTTTGTTGTGCCTGGGGCGCTCCGCCCTCGCCCATTTCGCCAAGATCATTTAGCAGTTCGACGTTGCTCACGTTTTTGGAATCGCTCTGACAGCGCTGTTGGGCACATCTAGGGTGCTCCCCGTATTTTGACCACCTCCCGATCCTGTGCCCCCAAACGTGGTCCCCGCTGCTTACGTCGCCGAGGATCTCTTGTTCAATAAGCGCAAGTGCGATGTACGGCAGAGACCAGCATACTTTCCGGTATGCCGACTAACCGGAAGTGGTCACACGGATCGAAATGCGCGTGCGGCCAATTCCGCGAGTTGTGCGCCAACGGAGCGGCACTGGTTGGGCTTGGCTGTGCTAGACTTGCAGCCGATTTGCATCTTTTTCCAGTGAGAGAAGCGTGAGCGACCCGGCAACGAAGCCAACCCCCGGCAACTCTAGAAGCAGTTCCGATCCCGAAGCCACTCTCGGCTCCGCCGCTGCTCCCGTGGGCGTACCCGCACCCGACTTAGGCTCGATTGGACCCTATCGTTTGATCAGAAAGCTCGGAGAAGGAGGGATGGGGCAGGTGTGGCTGGCCGAACAGTCCGCGCCCGTCAAGCGGCAGGTTGCACTGAAAATCATTAAAACGGGACGCTACGACGATTCGGCTTTGCTGCGCTTCGACGTAGAGCGGCAGACGCTGGCGATCATGGATCACCCTGCCATCGCCAAGGTTTTCGATGCGGGCTCGACTGCCAAAGGTCAGCCTTACTTTGTAATGGAGTATGTGCCGGGCTTGCCCATCACGACATACTGCGACCAGAAGCACCTCTCGCTCCAAGAGCGGCTAGCCCTGTTCATCAAGGTTTGTGAAGGCGTGCAACATGCGCATCAGAAAGCGATCATGCACCGCGACCTGAAGCCTTCCAACATTTTGGTCGTTGAAGTCGATGGCAAGCCGATGCCGCGCATTATTGACTTCGGCATCGCGAAGGCCACCGCACAGCAGGTTGAGGACGAGACGCTGGTAACGCGGGCCGGAGGAATGGTGGGCACACCGGGATACATGAGCCCAGAGCAAGCGGATCCCACCGTGTCCGACGTAGATACTCGCACAGACGTTTATTCGCTCGGCGTCGTGCTTTACGAACTTCTCGCGGGTGTGTTGCCTTTTGATGCCAAGCAGTGGCAGACCAAACCTTTCCATGAGATCCTGCGCCAGCTGCACGAAGAGGATCCGCCGAGTCCGAGCACGAGAATTAGCGGAGACCCTACCTCGACCACCGCGGCACAACGCCGGAACACGGATCCAAGTCAACTCGCCAGCCTATTGCGAGGTGACCTGGACTGGATCACCTTGAAAGCTTTGGAAAAAGACCGCGCCCGCAGATATGGCACGCCTTCGGAGCTGGCGGCGGATATTGATCGCTATCTGCAGAACGAACCGGTAACCGCGCGGCCCGCCACCGCGGCCT
>JBBQVN010000110.1:0-12128 GCA_038211475.1 Terriglobales bacterium
CGTGAAGCCAGGTTTCTACCCGCCTGAATCAGTTGCAGCGCGTGTTCGCGGCCGCGGTCTCGTCCCTCCAGTGAAACCAGATTGTGCGCGGCCAGGAATATTGCGCGAATCATGCGGACCGGCTCTCCCGCTCGCAACGCCAGCCACAGCCCAAGCAGGCTGAAGTACATTCCGGCAAACAAGTCCACCATGTTGAAGGGCGCCGCCACCGACCAGGCCGCATCTATCCGGTTGAGCGCCTTCGTTGAAATTTCAGCCTCCGGCCTTTCCCTTACTTTGAGTCCCTGCACCATAAGCCGCATGCGGATCCACAGCAGCGACAGCAGGATTGCGTTGCGGCTCTCTGGCATCCGCAATCCCACCCTCGACAAGACGCGGCGAAAAATCTCCTTCCCCTCGTCCACTTTGCCGCTCGAGCAGTAGTAAAACGCCGCTTGGCGCTCCATCTCCAAGCCTTGCTCTCCGGGCAGCCGAGCCGCCACAAACTCATATTCGGCTGCGGCCTCCACGCCGCGGCCCGCATTCGCCAGCGCATTGGCTAGCTTGGCGTGCAGTTCAGGGGTCTGGCTCTCTTCGCTTCCCGTAAGTCGAATCGCCTTGCGGAACAACTGGGTCGCGCGGTCAAACGCCAAAGTGCTCTGCGCCCGTTGTCCCGCCAAGTCGAAGTAGTGACCGGCCTTGCTGGATAATCCCGCGGCCTCGCAATGAACTCCTAAAGTTTCCGCATCGCCACGCCCAGACGACTCCAGGGTCGTCGCCAATGCCAGATGAAGCCGCGTCGTGGTTTCCGCCGAAAGATGATGCACCACAGTTTCGCGGACACGATCGTGATACGTCTCCAACTCATCCAGTTCGCCGCCGCCCGTGCTCCGCACCATCCGGCCGTTCCGTAGCACCGCCAGCGGAGCGTGTGTCCGGGAATGGAATCCGGCGGCGGTGTAGGCATCCAACTGCGCCAGCGGCCTGCCCGAGATAGCAATCGTTTCCAGCAAGCGCCGCGCATCCTCAGGCATTTCCTCCACCCGCTTCCAAATCACCGCGTCTAAATCGAAACTGCCTCCCTCCCGCTCCACACCCTCGTCTGCCTCGCCGATGGAGTGGGCAAGTTCCCGAATGTAAAACGGATTGCCGCTAGCTTCGGCAGCTGCACGGGCGGCTTGCTTTGCCGAGCCCGAGCTGCTCGAGCCCAATATCTTCTCCGCCAATCGCTGCCCTTCGGCTGCTTGCAAAGGTCCCAGCGTAATGTCTACAGTCTCCGTTTGATTTTCCGCGATTCCATCCGCCAACATGCGCAAACACGCGCTTCCCCCTTCGTACTCGGAGCGAAAGGTGAAGATGAACAGCAGGGGAGGAGGATCGGGCGCCGCCATCAGTTCCAGCAACAACGCCGCGCTGTCCGCATCTCCCCATTGCAAGTCGTCAATCAGCAGCGCCACTGGCCGGACCGCACACAGCCGCTGGAACAAATCCCGCAACGCCTGGAACGCGCGTCGCCTCAGTTCCCGTGGTTCGATCGCCGCAATCGCGATGGGCTTGGCATCTTGTCCGTCTACCGCGCGCAGCAGTACTGGGAATACATGCGTGAGCGGCGCCACATCTTGGGGGAGCAGCCGGGCACATTCGGATTCTGGAATCCGCTTCAGATAGCGGCTTAAGGCATCGATGGCCGAGTCCATGGCTTTATACGGCACCGACTCCTGCTCATAGCATCGGCCTCTTAAGAACAGAACGTCGCTCACTTGCGGCTGCTCGGTGTAATAGCGCACCAGCGAGCTCTTTCCGATTCCTGAAACGCCTCGCACCATGGCCACCGCCGGCCGGCCCCGGCGCGAATAATTCAGCGCTTGTTCCAGCGTCGCCAGTTCTGCATCGCGACCCACAAAGAGGGCTGCTTCCGCATCACGCAACGCTTTTCTTGACGGACGTCTGGGTTCGACGTCTACCTCCTCCCCTGCCAGCCGCTTCAGAATTTCGTCGCCCGGCGGTCGCGCTCCCGGTTCCACTTGCATGAGTTCGAGGCAGAGCTTATTCAGATCTTCGGGAACTTTCTGCGCCAGGTTTCGCGGCGGAATTGGATTCCCTTGCATCTTGCGGCGAAACATTTCCGAATGACTGCCGGTAAATGGGATTTGTCCGGTCAGCGCTTCGTACAACATCACGCCCACGGAATACCAGTCGCTGGCCGCGGAGAGCGCCTCGCCTCTCGTCTGCTCTGGCGACATGTACACTGCCGTGCCCGCAGTCCGGTCGGCTGCGGAGTCGCGGTTAATTTCCGCCACTTCCGCTGCCAGCCCGAAGTCCAATACCACAGCCCGCCCATCCGGCGTCACCATCACATTGGAGGGCTTGATGTCGCGATGCAGTTTGCCGGCTGCGTGCAGCGCTAACAATCCCGAAACCACCTGGCACAGCACGGACCGGATTCGAGCCGGATCGCTGGGCATGGGCCTAGAAGGAGCGGCTGCGGTGACGTCGGGCTCCACCGCCGCGCCGGCTGGATTCGCCACCGTCGCTCGCTCCACCGTAGGTGACGAACTGGAGAGCGTCGCCATTTCGCGCGAGACCGACGAAGAATCGAGAACGGAGTGCAGAAAGTCCACCCCGTCGATGAAGTCCATGGTGTAGAACCATTGGCCTTCCTCGGCGAACAGCTCATAGAGCAGCACGAGATTGGGATGGATGATGTTGGCGACCGAGCGGAATTCCTGCTTGAACAGATAAATCGCCGCCGGATCCAGTTTCGGCAGCACTTTCAGCGCAACCCGAATGTCGCGCTCGCGGTCATGGGCCTCATACACTACGCCCATGCCGCCAACCCCAACCCGTCTCACTATCTCAAAGCGTTGCGTTCCCCGGAAGGCCAAAGCGTCCGAAGGTTCGCGTGGGCCAGTCATAATTGGCTACACTGCTTCGCCGAAGTTTTCTCCGATGATCACCACCGGACGCCCCGACAATCCCGCCGCCGCCCGCAGTCCAGACATTACCGCGGCCTCAATGCATCCGGCGTCCATCCCCGTCTTGGTCCAGTCGCCCGCCGCGTAGAGATTGCTAAGGTCGGTGTCATCAGACCGGAAACGGTATTGAGAGCTGCCCTTCACCGAAAGCACATACCTCTCTGAGGGTTCCACATTTGCTCGAAAATACTGATTTCCCAACCGCTGCTCGCCTTTGCCATCTTTCGCGTCGGCCAGCAGATCATATCGAATCTGGCCATCCTGATTGACGATTTGCGGAATCAATTCCTGCGATTGCGTCTTCAGGAATTGCGCTGTATTGTCGTACACCGCCTGCCGCATTCGCGCCGGAAAGGAGGTGTCGGAAGGCGGCGGGATTCCGGGGTCCTTCATCCCTCCGCACAAATAGCTGATCTGCAACGGGCTTTGCTGGTCGGGCCAACTCTCGTGCACCAGCAGATGGCTCATATCGGCCCAGGTATCCAACGGCTCCGCGTACGAAGTCACCAAGGCTCTCTCTTCGGTCCAAAAACTCCAGCCCAGCCCTGCGATGTCGGGCAGGCACCACAACTGGCTGGCTTGCGTAGTCGTGGTTTTGACGTTGTCCACCAGCGCTTTCCATTTCGGCAGCGCCTCCACCAACTCCGCGGCGACGATCGGAATGGACGCCAGCGAAACACCCAAAATCACATGGTCGAAATCCGTTCCCCGGTGAAGTTCGACGGTACCCACATCCTTCCACGGGCTCCAGTACGACTCCAGATCAATCTTCTGCTCTTGCAATTCCTCGCCTTCGACGATCTGGTCGTAATTGGGATGGCTGGGCCAGCACTCCATCCGTTTGACCGTGATGAATGGATCGTAGTCTCCGTTCTTGAGAGTCACTTGCTGCGCCAGCGTGATCGACGCCACCGATTTCTTGTCCGGTGCCAGGCCCACATTCGTCGCTCGGTGGAAAAATTTGAACTTCACGCCGCGCTGTTTCAGCACTTCATAGAGAGGCGCGAAAATCACGTCGCCCATGCCCGATTGCATCCGCCAGTAAATGGAGCCGCTGTACATAAACAGCAGGCGAAGCGAGCCATGCAGCATGACCGACGCCGAGGCGGTGTCGTTCTCGGCAAAGATCAAGTCATAAAGCGCTTTGATAATGGCCGAGTTGACCGTGATGTCGGTGGCGCCATGCTTGCTCAGCCACTCGCGGAAATCGTACTGGTCGATCACTTTGATTCCGCCCGTCAGGACGCCGTCCTCGAGAATGCCCAGAACCGCACTGATGCCGAAATCCATGACGATCCAGAGATGCCGCAGCTCAGTATTGTGATCAATGCTCTCTTCAACCTCGCTCCAAAGCCACTTGAGAAAGTGCTCGAGCAGTCCGCCCACCGCGCCATGAAGCCTGGCATCCAGATGTATTCCGCTCCCGAATGCCGCGTTCACCAGCTTCTCCGCGTCTTCCAGAATCACCGCGCCGCCAGTAAGGAACAGGCCTTCGGCGAACACCGCAATGTCGCGGGTCAACGTCTGCACCTCAGCCAGAAACGTTTCGTGAGTGATCTGGGTCTTGCCGGGCACAGGAGTGTCGCGCAACAAACTCCGCAACGACCGCAGTACCATGCCAATCACTTCCCACAGCGAGGGCAGATGCCCCGCATCGCCGGGCAAAAGATCGTTCGCAGGAAATTCAATCAGCCAGGGATACCACTTGCCATCGACATTCTCCTCCACCGTCATCTGGTTAGAAGGCTTTAATGCCTCCGACCACGTCGCCATCGGTGCAGTGAGCGGACGGTTAGCTTCGGCATAACACTGTCGAATCAGGCGAAACGCATTCTGGTAGAAACCGAGCCAGAAATGCAGCCCGTGCTCCTCAATCCGATTGCCATACTCGGGATTGCGGCCGCTGGCGCCCTTGCCTCCCGCGCGCCAACCCATCTGATAGACGGTGACGTCATACTGGTTGCGAAACGCCGGGTCTTGAGTCAACTCAAACACCGCGGACATGGCCGCCATCCCTGAACCGAGAACTGCGACCTTGCGTTTTTCCGGGCTCATCGATCCACCTTCAGCGTGTCAACCGTCGTTTCCACCGTCTGCACAACCACCACTTCTTTCTTGTGGGCCTTCCGCCGCCCGTCCATGTGACCGCGAATTGCGACGGTTCGTCCTGAAATCGCCTGGGCCGCCAGCAGCCCGGAGATGGCCGCCGCTTCAATGCAGCCAGCATTAATTAAGCAATTGGTCCAGTCGCCGCTCAGCACCAGATTCGAGAAACCCGAGTTGCCAGGATGCAACCGGTATTGCCAACTATCCGTGACCGACAGCACATAGTGCTCTGTCGGATCTACATTGGCGCGGAAGAATTGGCCATTCAGTCGAGCCGGGCCGGTGCCGCGCGCCGGATCTACCATGGCCTCCCAACGGAATTGCCCATCCTTCTGCAGCAGATTCGAAAAGGGAAACGCACAGCTCGTCTTCAAGAAATCTTGCGCATATTGCACCACTCGCTGCGTGGCTTTGGCGGGGAAACCGTGATCGCTCGGCGGCGGCAGCGTCACATCCGGCATGGGACCGCAGAAATACGTCACGTTGTTCGGCGCCAGGTCGTTCGGCCAGTTCTCCCGAATCAACAAATCGCTCATGTCGGCAAGCGTGTCGTATGGCTCCTGGAAGGTGGTGATCATGACCGGCTCGGTCTGCGCCACCGGTTGGCCCATGCCAGTAATGTCCGGATACATCCAAAATTGAAACGCGATCGTCGGGATGGCCTGCACATGGTCTACCATGAGTTTCCAAGCCGAGTTAGCCTCGATCAATTCACCGCAGATGTAGGGCAACGCTCCAATGGGAATGCCCAGCAGCACGCGGTCAAAGTCCACTCCCTGCTGGAGTTTGTACGATTCAATGGGCTCCCAGTCCGTCCAAAATGATTCTAGATCGATGTTGCGTTTTTTTAACTCCTCTCCCTCCACCAGTTGCTCGTAGAAAGGTTCGCTCGGCCAACTGGGAAGTCCGCGCACGTCGTACAGCGGCTCGTACTCCGCATTCTTGAGCGTAACCATGCGGTGCATCTGGATACTCGCGACCGCCGTCTTGTCGTTGTTCAATTCCAGGTTGCCGGCCCGGTGGAAGAACTGAAACTTCACTCCGCGTTTGTGCAGCACTTCATACAGCGGAGCAAATACCACATCGCCCATCCCCGCCTGCATCTTCCAGTAGATCGAGCCGCGGTAGGTGAACAGCATGCGGATGGTGGCCCGCAGAGCAGTACCGGCTTCGTAGGTGTAATAGGTTCCCGCGAACACCAGGCAGTAGAAGCCCTGCACCAGCGGCGAGGTCACCGTCTCCTCTGACGCCCCATGTTTCTTGAGCCAATCCCGGAAGTCGAGATTGTTGATGACGTCGAAACCATTGTCCAACACTCCGTCGGCAAGAATTCCGCGGATGGTGGCGATGGTAAATTCCGCGAGAATGTGAAACCGCCGCGCCTCGGTGTTGCTGTCCAAATTCCCTGTGATGTGCTGGCGCAGCCACGCGATCAAGCGCTCCAGCAAACTCAGCAGCGCTGAGCGATGATGCACCGGGTCGCCATTGAATGCTGCCATGTCCGCAGCCAGCGCCACTGCCGCGTGCAGCACTTGCTCTTCCAACGACAACGTGATCAAGTGAGCGGCGGCCAGTCCATCTTCCACAATTTTGGCCAGGAAAGGGGCATGGGTTTCCATAAACCAGCCGAACTTGGTTCCACCTTCGGCGGGAGTGAACTGCACTTCGCTGGTCGACACCAACAGGCTCAGCAGCCATTTGAGCGCAATCCAGATGCACTCCTCAACGTCGGGCGGATCTTTGCTCTCCCCCGGCGCCATGAGGTTAATCGGGAAGGTCATCGGCCAGTCGTACCAGGTGTCTTTTACGCGCTCGGAGAGAACAAAATAATTCGTCGGCTTGAAAGCCTCATCCCATCGGCTGAGCGGCCGATCCAGCGGGCGTGCGTTTTCTTCGTAGCACCGCCGCAGCATGCCGAAAGCGTTGTCATAAAAGCCGAACCAGATGTGCAGGCCGTGTTCCTGGATGCGGTCATAGATCTGCCGGTTGCGGCCGCTGGCGCCTTTGCCCCCCAGCCGCCAACTCATCTGGTACACCGTGATGTCGTAGCGCTGCTGCCAGCCGGCCTCGCTGGTCAACTCAAACACAGCGGTCAGGGCGGAAATTCCTCCCCCGAGGACAGCAATCTTCTGCGGCTTTCCATTGCTCATCGAAGCTCCGGCAAACTCTTGGCCCGGTACCGGACGGCCCGGGCTACAAGACAGAAGTGGGTCGTCCGACCCGAATGGACGGAACTATATCAGAAAACGAAAACGGAGTCTGCGCACCAGAAATCCCCGTAACTCATTGAAAATGTCTGTAAGTGCTTGAAAACTATGAGGCGATGCTTGAGGGTCGGCGAGACTGGCGAAGGACCGTTCGGCCGGGGAACCGGAATCTCAACCACGCGGCTCGCGTGGAATGGCCTTCAATCGCCACAGGAAGCCCGTGGTGAGGTTTTCGCACTTCGGGGCGACCCAAAGCTCATCCCGGCTGTCACGCTGCCTTAGAACGCTTCCCACAGCCGAAATGCGCAAAACTTTGCACTTTCTCAAATCCCAACAATATCGTACAGTAGCATTTCGCAAGGGAATCATCCCAGATCAGATTCAGACTCGCTCAAGCACGATCGCAACTCCCTGACCCACTCCGATGCACATCGCGCAGAGCGCGTACTTCCCCTGGCTGCGTTGCAGTTGGTAGGTTGCGGTGGTGACCAATCGCGCTCCACTCGCTCCCAGAGGATGACCGAGCGCAATGGCCCCGCCATTCGGGTTGACCTGCGGAGCGTCATCGGCGAGACCGAGTTCGCGAAGCACGGCCAGCGTCTGGGCCGCAAAAGCTTCGTTGAGTTCAATTACATTCATGTCCGCGAGGCTGAGGTTGGCTTTGGCCAACACTTTCTGCATGGCGAGCACCGGCGCAATTCCCATGACCCGCGGTGCCACTCCCGCCGTGGCGGAACACACCACGCGCGCCTTAGGCGTCAAACCGTAGCGAAGCGCGACTGCTTCGGTTGCAATCAGCAACGCTCCCGCTCCGTCGTTCACTCCGGAAGCATTCCCGGCCGTTACCGTGCCATTCGTCTTGACGATGGGGCTCAGTCTGGCCAAGGCTTCCAGCGTAGTGTCCGCGCGCGGGTGCTCATCCTGAGACACGACGACCAGTTCATTTTTTTTGGTGGGTTGGGTGACGGGTACAATCTCGTCGGCCAGGCGACCGCTGCGCATGGCCTCCGCGGTACGCTGCTGGCTGCGAAATGCGAACGCGTCCTGGTCTTCGCGGGAGACATGAAACTCGTCAGCCACATTCTCCGCGGTCTCTGACATGGAATCGACACCGTATTTAGCTTTCATCCGCGGATTCACGAACCGCCAGCCCAAAGTTGTGTCTTCCATTTTCATGCTGCGAGAGAATGCGGCGTCGGCTTTGCCAATGACGAAGGGCGCGCGCGACATGCTCTCCACCCCACCCGCAAGAATGAATGACGCTTCCCCGCTCTTGATGGCGCGAGCAGCGGTCGCGACCGCATCCATACTCGAGCCGCACAGGCGATTGATAGTACAGCCGGAAACTTCCTTGGGCAGACCGGCCAGCAGCAGCGCCATTCGTCCGACATTGCGGTTGTCTTCTCCAGCTTGATTGGCGCAACCGTAAATGACGTCGTCGAGCGCTGCCCAGTCCACGCCGCGGTTGCGCTCCATCAGGGCGCGGATGGGAATGGCCGCGAGGTCGTCGGTGCGGACGCCTGCCAGTGCTCCTCCGTACCGCCCAAAAGGAGTACGAATAGCATCGCAAATGAAAGCTTGTTCCATGAAAACGCTACCGCCTTTCGCCCGTGGGCGCGATCCCAAACTGTTTTGCCATCAGGTCTAATTCGGATTTTACTTTCCGCCAGTCAGCGTTGGTGCGCGGGTCGAGGGACACTCGTTGGAGGAGGCTGTCAATCTGATCTGCGCTGGCCAGGACGGCGAGCAATTCGGTATCAGCCTTCTTCTCGCCCTGAAAGTGTTTCAACATGGTTCCAGTCTGTTTCTGAAAGGCTTCGACCAGGGCAGTGGCGTCCTTCTCCGCAGTGGTCTTGCGGATGGTGCTCTTGCCAATTGACGATTTGAAGCTGCCGCGGAATTCCTTGGCATCTTGCTTCAGGTTCTTCATCAGGCGTCCGACATCCTGATCGCTCATCCTGCTTTGTGCCGAGCTTGTGCCTACCCAAACGGCAATAAGGGTCGCCACCATCGCCAGCGGTCTGGCCCCGCGCGCCCAATTCTTTATCCCAAGCTTTGGCATAATTTTTCTCTGCTGATATTTTGTTCAAACAGCGTTCCGGTTTTCTAAGAATACTGTAGCGCGTAGGCGGAAAACAGCGACCCGGCGTGCGCTTTTTTTGGGCCGGGCATTGCGAGTACAATCCGGAGTGCTATTAAACCAGCTGGCAAACGCGTCGCCGGCCGCTCCGGAGGATCATATGTCTCATTCGCAAAGGTTTCTCACGGTATTTTTGGTGGGCTGCGTACTCGCACTGACTAGTTGCGGTGCGCAGCACGATGACAACGAGAAATTTGTACTGGTAGCCAACAATCTTCCCATTCCCTACTGGCAAGTGGCGGCGGCGGGATTCACGCAAGCCGCGGCGCCGCTCAAGGTAAAAGTCGAAATCGTTGGACCCGATACTTTTGACCCCGCCGCCGAAGAGCAGGCCTTCCAGCACGCCGTGCAGCAGAAAGCCACGGGAATTCTGGTGTCGGTCGCCGATCCCAAGCTTCTGCAAGATGACATCGATAAAGCCATCGCAGCGGGCATTCCGGTGATAACCATTGACTCCGACGCCCCAGCCAGCAAGCGCCTGTTTTCCATCGGCACCAACAACTACGAGGCCGGGTTGACCGGAGCGAAACGCCTGATCGCCGAACTGAAAGGCAAAGGCAACGTGGTGGTATTCACCATGCCGGAACAAGCCAATCTGGCGGAGCGGTTGAAGGGCTATCGCGACGGCCTCGAATCTCATGCCGGGATCAAGATCGTTCAAGTGGTGGACATCAAGGGTGATCCGCGAGTAGCCTTCGACACTACGACGACGATTATTGGCGACAAAAAACAGCACGTGGACGGCTTTGTGTGCCTGGAAGCGCTGGCCGGAAAGGAAGTCGCCGCGGTCCTCAACAACAACAAAGTCACAGACCGGGTGGTGATCGCGATGGATACCGACTCTGACACGCTGGACTGGATTCAAAAAGGCGTAATCGCCGCGACCATCGCACAGAAACCATACACCATGGCTTTCGTCGGCATGAGAATGCTCGACGAACTCTATCACCACAAAGTTTCACCGCTTGACTCGAACTGGGGCACCAACAGCTTCGCGCCCATCCCGGCCTATGTGGACACTGGCAGCACCCTGGTCGACAAATCGAATCTGGAGGCTTTCCAGTAGGCCAAGAAGTCATTCGGCACCAGCGGACAGAAATAGACGTTTGCGTGATTCAAGCGATGCGCCGAGGCTTTGGCATGGTTAGGCGAGGGCACATCGCAAATGCCTCGTCATTTGGCGGCAATGTCTTGTCCCAACCCGCAGCAAAATAGAAATTGAAATAACACACTCACTCATCGACAGACCCACCACAGGAGAACACATATTATGACGCTCGAAGACGCCCGCCGGATTATTGCCGCTGCGGAAAAGAAAGCCAAAGAAATCGGTCAACCCATGAACATCGCAGTCGCAGATGAAGGCGGCAACCTGGTGTCGCACGTGCGAATGGACGGCGCGTGGCTGGGCAGCATCGATATCTCGATCAAGAAGGCCTACACTTCGCGCGCCTTCGACATTACGACCAAAGACCTGGCCACGCACTCGCAATCGGGCAATCAGTTTTTTGGGATTCACGCCTCAAACAACGGCAAGATCATGATCTTTGCCGGAGGCATTCCGCTGAAGCGCGATGGCAAAGTGGTCGGTGCAATCGGCGTGAGCGGCGGCTCAGGGGATCAGGACCACTCAGTTGCCGAGGCCGGCGCGGCCGCATTCTAAAGCAATAGGCGCCGTCCCAAACAGGAGAGCAGGCTGCGGTTGCTGTCACCATCCCGGGCTCATATCATCCCGGCTTTGCAAAATCCCGGGCTTGCATCATCCCGGCTTGCTTCCGCTTCTTCCGGACTGGTGCTTCATCACTCGCCCACGGAGACCAGCATGACTCCAGAAGAATTTCGCCAGACTGGACACCAAATCGTCGATTGGATTGCGGACTACCGCGCGAATGTCGCGCAGCTGCCGGTAATGGCCCGCACCGCTCCGGGCGGGATCAAGGCTCAGCTACCCAGCCAGCCTCCGCAGACGTCAGAAACTTTTGCAGCCATTCTCCGCGATCTGGATGCCATCATTGTGCCGGGGCTTTCGCACTGGCAACACCCGGCATTTTTCGGATACTTCCCTTGCAACGGCTTGCCGGCGAGTGTGCTGGGAGACTACGTAAGCACCGGTCTCGGAGTGTTGGGGCTGTCGTGGCAATCAAGCCCGGCGCTAAGCGAACTGGAGGAAGTGGTCACCGACTGGATGAGGCAAATGGTCGGCCTATCGGACGCATGGAGCGGAGTGATTCAAGATACCGCCTCCACCAGTAGTCTGATCGCACTACTGTGCGCGCGAGAGCGATCGTCCAACTACAGCCTGAGCCGCGGCGGATTGCAAGACGAGACCGCGCCGCTGGTGGTCTATGCCTCGGCCCATAGCCATAGTTCCGTGGACAAGGCCGCGCTGCTGTCGGGATTTGGCCGCGACAACGTACACGTGGTTCCGCACGACGCGCACTATGCCATGGATGCGGGGGCGCTGGAACAACTGGTGGAACACGATCTCGCTGCCGGACAGAAGCCCTGTGCGGTCGTGGCCACTACCGGCACCACCACTTCTACCGCGCTTGATCCTGTGAGCGAAATCGTAGCGGTCGCAAAAAAATATGGGTTGTGGTTGCATGTGGATGCGGCCATGGCCGGTTCCGCGATGGTCCTGCCCGAGTGCCGCTGGATGTGGCAAGGAATTGAAGCGGCCGACTCGCTAGTGTTGAACGCTCACAAGTGGCTTGGTGCGGC
>JBBQVN010000111.1:0-12096 GCA_038211475.1 Terriglobales bacterium
GGGGGCCCAATCGGCTTCTGGACAAAGCAGCGGCCAGATCGTAGCCTTCGAGCCTGAGACGAGGGAATTGACCGTACGCGACAACCTCGCTCCCAAAGCGGTCGAGATGCTCCTCGCGAGCGATGCTGTAATCCTCAGCGGGGACCAAACCGCGCTTCCGGCTGCGTTGCGCCCCGGAACGCTCGTCAAGATGGAGTTTAGTCCGGGCAGCGCGGGCAAGCCAGTGGTTCGACAGATCTCAATTCTGGCTGCGCCGGGTGCGGGCTTCAGTTTTTCAGGGCGGGTTGAACACGTAGATTTGTTGAAAGGACTGCTGGTATTGACGGATCCGCGCGACCAGAAGAGTTATGAAGTCAGTCTTGATGCTGCGGCGCGTCGTGTTACACGGGATTTGCATGAGGGCGCAGATGTCACAGTGAATACCACCTTCGACGGCACCCACTACATCGCTCATGAAATTACCGTGATTCCAGCGCCCGCCAAATAAAAAACGGCACTGCGCAGTCGCGGAATAATCAGCCTGCCAAGGAAGCAAACGGCCCAGCGCAGCTGCCGAATAAATCAAGCTTGCCAACATAAAACGGCCCAGCGCGATCGCGGAATAAAATCAGCTTGCCAAAAAACGAACGGACGCGCAGCATGGTCGGAGCAAAATCAGCCGGTGATGAAGTCCGCGTCTGGCCTTCCATGAAGCCGCGTCGGTTTCCATTCGCATCCTCGATAAACGCTTCGGCTACCGGGTCGATGACCTCTCCCGGGTAGAGACGAGCGACCAGGCCGCGGGTTCGTGACCTAAAAATCTTCTCCTAGAGATCCCGCCTGGGACGCCTCTGTTTCTCAGACGCTCCCGTTCGCTTAAATTGGAGAGCGCGCTTCGTTTCAAGTTTAAGCACAAGAGCGCTTCCTCGCGGGTTCAAGCACAAGCACAGACTTAAAGGGCTCCGTAACCTCCGGAGCCCCTCTTCGGCCGTCATCTGTGCCCGTGCTCGATCTCTGTCACGGGACGCTAGGGTAGCTGATTGAAATAACAGGGGCCGTTGGTCGGCTGGACCGGCACGGGCGGCGGGGTTTTCCAGGGAACGTTCTGGAAATCGAAGAATTCAGTCATGTCCATCTGGGCCGCGTCCCGTTTGGTGAGGCTGGGGAGCCCGAATCGAGTTTCGACCAGCTTCAACCATGCCGTAGAGTCGGCGACGGTGTGGGAGACATAATTCTTTTTTGAGAACGGCGAAATCACAATCAGCGGGATCCGGTATCCGGTGTAGACAAAGTCACAAGTGGGCCCTGTGGTGCCTGCGGCGCAGATGTCGGGACCATTAGGAGGAATAGCGGGCTGAAGGTCGATCGGTTGAATGCCGTCCGGGCTCACGGTGGGTTGCGGGGGAACGTGGTCGTAGAATCCGCCGCCTTCGTCATAGGTCAAAATGAAGACCGAGTCTTTCCACGACGGGCTGTTCATCAGCGCATTGGTAAGGGTGGAAACATACTGCGCTCCGACTTGAATATTTGCGCCGGGATTGTTGTCGTCAAGGCCGGGATGCTCGTCGTAGCCGGCGTTGTAGCCGGGCTCGATGTACGAGACTGCGGGTAAAGTTCCATTGGCCACATCGGTGAGGAATTGGCTGACCGGAACAATGTTGTTCGGGTATAGACCGGCGGTCGTAAAGAAGTTTAACGCGGAATCCTGGGCCGGCGGATTGGCATACGTCAGGTCGGTCACGTAAACCTTCCATGTGATGCCGGCAGCCTGCAGGGCGTCAAAAATCGTTTTAGTAGTGAGAGGCGGCGAGCTCGGCGGCGGCGGATAAGCATACCCGGCCGAGGTGCCAGCCAGGAGGTACAGCCGGTTCGGTTGCGTTCTCGACATGACAGGTGAGAACCAGCGGTCTGATGTGGCAAAACTTGTGGCCAGAGAGTAGTAGTAAGGCAGATCGGTCTCGTTGTAATAGCTCATGGCCCGTTTACCCTCCGTGTCGAATAGGCCTACGCTTCGGGCATCGTGAGCCGCGGTCCATACGAATCCATCCAGGGTGGGAGTGGCCGATAGCGGATCGTGCAGATTCCAGTCCACGTGACTCTCATTCCATGAGGGGCTGGGGTTTTCTTCGCATTGCGAAATCATGTGGAAGGACTCGATGTTTGGGCTGTTTGCGTCTGTTGTGCAATCGTTTCCCGGAGCAGGGAAGAGCGGGTCACAACCGGGGTTCGTAGGAACGGGCCCTTGAGTTGGGGCGGCGCCGGTGAGCGGGTTGAATTGCGGCAGCCCATCGAAAGACTGATCCGGAATACCTTGGGAGGCCCAATACGCTCTCAGCCCGCCAAAATAGTGGTCGAGGCCGCGGTTTTCCTGGGCGAGAATGATGATGTGGTTGATCTGATTGAGAGCAGGGGGCGGTGGCGGATTGCCTGAGCTATCGGCCGCGCCTAGTCCCCGGCACCCCGGAAGGCATAGCAACAAGCCAGCGAGACCTAGCAAACGTAGACTTTGGAGGTAGGGCGGTCGTTGAATGGCCGAAACCGGCATGACAATTTCCTCTTTCTCGAGCGTAAACGAAATCGAACCTACCTCTGATGCCGCCAGCGTCCGGTATGTTGGTTGCGAGTATGTCGGGTTTCAAACGTTAGTTCGACCCAAGGCTTCTGCCTCGGTGTGTTTGACATCCTACGCAGGTTAATAAAAACTGTCTCGCCCTTGACACAGGGTAAACACTGTACTAGCCTTAAGGTCTGGCCACTGTTTCCCCCTGAGCAGGCCTGTTCCGGTCTCGGGGCTACCTAGAGTACCGTACGGGGTAGCTTTGGTCTTGGTTCTCTCTCCTCAGTTGAACAGTTCAACAAAAAAAACCAAAAACTCCAATTTGAGGGGCACATTTTGTCCGTGAAATGCCTGGGCTTGATTCATACTTCTTTATTGCTAATCCTGACGGTTTCGGGATTTGCCAGTGTCAGCGTTACCGCTCCTGTTAGCGGCAGCGTGGTCGGATCTCCGGTGAAGTTCGTGGCGACGGCTTCAACCAGCAGTTGTTCCAAGGGTGTTGCATCCATGGGGGTTTACGTTGACAACAAACTGCAGTACGTTGTCAATGGAAAAAGCCTCGACTCCAGTTTAACCATCAGCGCGGGAGACCACAGCACGGTTGTAGAAGAATGGGACTTCTGCGGCGGAGCCACTTATACCACTGTTCCGATCACAGTAAGCAGTTCGAGTTCGGGCGTCACTGTAACTTCCCCTGCGGTCAATGCCAGCGTGGGATCTCCGGTGAACTATGTGGCGACGGCCACAGCGTCGGGATGTTCGCTGGGCGTGGCCTCGATGGGCGTTTACGTGGACAATGAGCTCATGTATGTAGTGAACGGCAAGAGCCTCAATACCAATGTCACGATCAGTGAGGGATCCCATAGTACGGTGGTAGAAGAGTGGGACTTGTGTGGTGGCGCTAGTTACACAACCGTGCCGATTACCGTCACGTCGAAATCCGGGGTGTCGGTGACTTCGCCGGCCAATAATGCCTCGGTCAGCAATCCGGTGAACTATAAAGCTACGGCCACCTCGACTTGCACCAAGGGGGTCGCTTCGATGGGGGTTTACGTCAACAATGTGTTGATGTACGTTGCGAATGGAGCTTCGCTCAATACTAACTTGACCCTGGCCTCAGGCACGAACAACACGGTGGTGCAAGAGTGGGATTACTGTGGTGGAAGCGTATACCAGAATGTGACGGTTAACGTTACCGCCACAGGGACCTCATTCAAGAATCTGCAGGCCAGCAAGGGATGGGTGGGGTATGGTGAATTGCCGCCGAAGTATGACATCTGCACGAACTGTGGACCGGGCATTACCTGGTCTTCGAAGCAGGGAATTAATTCGCCTTCGCTCTCGGGAAATGCCACCAAGTTCACTATCGGCGGCACAACCGACTACGCCGATGTGCTTTGGACCAATCCACTGATCGGAGATTTCTCTTCCCAGGGCCTACCGGATAAGGATCACAAGATCATCCCCACTCTCCACAATTTTACCTACGACATTTACTTCTACGGCTCATCGCTGGGGCTGTCAGAGGTGCTGGAGTTTGATATCAACCAGTATCTCGATGGCAAAGGATACACCTGGGGCCATCAATGCCGGATTGCTGGAGGCAACGAATTTGACGTATGGGACAACGTCAAGGGAAAGTGGGTCGCGACTGGGGTTTCTTGTAAGCCCATCGACAACTCGTGGAACCATCTGACCTTACAGGTTCAGCGCACCAGCGACAATCAGCTTCTCTACCACTCCATCACCTTGAACGGGGTGACCACTACCATTGATCGTACTTACGCCCCATTTTCTGTAGGAAACTGGTACGGAGTGACGGCCAATTTCCAACTGGATGGAAACTACAAGCAGTCACCTTACTCTGTGTACGCTGACCAATTCACTTTCACCTACTGGTGAGGCGCTCCGGCAAGCGAGTTTCGGTTGGGGAGCTGGCTGCGGAACGAAAAGTTTCGCAGCTCAGCTTCTACCGACCGAAGCATGCTGCGCGTGACATCTTCCAAGGCGAGAATTGGGGTCACCGTCAAGCCGCCTGCTAAATCGCTGAGAGCGAGGTAGGCAGCGCGATTCTTGCGGAGGAAGTCAATCGGGTACTCTGGTTTTCGGGCGCGTGCCTCGGCTGGATCGGCATCAAGTAGTAGAGGGCAATCGGGCCGCGGGACCAACTTCAGCAGAAACTCCGCGTAAGCTCGCGAGATTGGCTTGCTTAGGTCCAAGTTAGCCAGTTCGTCATAAAGATATCGGTCGAAGACGATGACATCGACATCCTGACTCGCCCTTGGCGCGACTCGAGCCGCCAGTCGGACTGCATCCCCAAGGTACAGAGCGAAGCGCACCGCCGTCATATACCAGGTCTGGACATTCTTATCGCGGCGCGCTACTGGCTTCTGCGGAGAACCCACACCTTTTTCGCCCTTAAACAAGGCGTGCCCCATCGCCTCACGCAGTGGGCTGAGGACGGCGATGTCGTCCCAAAACCGCAGCACGCGGACCCGAAGTCCAATCTGAGAGAGCCAACCCAATAGTGCTTCGATCTGCGTGGTTTTCCCGGCGCCATCAATGCCGGAGAAACTTACCAGCAGGGGCCGCCGATGGGGCGAAGGAACGCTTGTCCCATTGATTTGTCTTTGAGCCATCATCGTGGTCCCCTAACGTGCGCCCGGAGGCCGGCTCGGGCTTGACTGGGACAGAGCCATCGTTGTTCCCACGGCTACACCCACCCCAACCAATGCTCCAGCTTTAATCAGAATGCTGCGCACGCGGCGCTGTTTCGCAGGAGCCAAAGCCGCGCCGGTGGGGCGGAAGGCTGCAACTCCAGTAATCGGCACCGATTCCGCAGCGGCAGTCCCCAAGGGTTCGTGCTGCTGAGTGGCTGCTCGAGGGGACGGCACCGCTGCGTGCTGTTGATCGGGGACCGTTTCGGGATGCTGAGGCGCGGCCTGCGGCATAGCCTGGGGCGCGGTCTGATCCGGTGGCGCTGGCGGCGGCGGTGATGCTGGTTCTTGGGGGTGGGCGCTATTGGCGTCACCCTTGTCATTGTTGTTATCGTTGTCACTCTTGTCGTTGTTACTCCGGGCGTCGCTCTTGTCTTGGGTATCGCCGTCGTCTTTGGGTCGCAACGCGCCGGGGCTCTCGGGAAGCTCACCGCTTGGGCTTTCGGGCGTATGAGGGTCGGCCGTTGCCGTTGATCCCGATGGGTCGGGGGTCTCGGGTTTTCGAGGAGAAACCGCTTCCGGCGCCGGAGTCTGATCATTCGCCGGCGAAGCTGTAGCCGGTGTGGTTGGCGAACTTGTATCCGGTGTAGCCGGCGAATTCGCAGTCGGCGAAGTTGGGGTGGGGGAAGTTGGATCCTGCTGCGCCATTGCCGCCGAAGTACCGAACAGAACCAGCAAGATAGCGGAGGCTAAGCCAATAGATCTGTTTTGGACGAATTCCCGCAGGGCCATTTTATTCTCTCCTCCAGCATGGACACGAAACATCCTAGGTCAACGCGCTCGACCCACTGTTGTCTTGCAAGGGTGTTGGATAAAGCTGAGTGTTCGACTTCTGGAACGCTTGTACGGGAAAGCGATAGAAGCTTTCCACTGCGTCCGCAGGATTCTCATAAAGTTCGAATAGCCGACTTACCTGGGTGAGTTCTAAGATTACGGCAACCTGCGGAGGAACGGCCGCAAGCTTGACGTCGCCATTGCTTTTCATCGCTTCTTCCATGCATCGCAGCAGGATTTCAACGCCCGCGCGGTCTATATCGCGCACTGCGGAAAAATCAAATACCACGCTGGGGCGATCGCCGTGCAAAAGAGGCGCGATTTCTGCGAAAAATTGATGCGCCCGTTCGCGACTCAGGCTTTCAGGCAAGTGCTTTACTACGATGGATCTGGTGGTTGCCATGTATTACCCCTTGAAAAAGACTCCCGACAGCCTTCCGGCTACACGGGTTATGTAGTGCGTGTTTTGCATGTTGATCGAATCTTCTCCAACGAGAGGCATGTCAGAGTAGGCCGCAGGATTACGCCACTGCCGGGGGGTGGTGTCGCGGACCAATTTAGGATCGGCGATTTGCAAAACCACATTCCGTCGAAGGTCCAGAAACCGATTTCCTTCAATCACCGCATGCGAAACGTCCAAACCGTTGCCCATCACAGTGTGTGGTAGTAGCGAAGCGGCATCCACGATCGTGGAATGGCCGACTCCAGAGTGCTTTTCCAGATTGCTGAAACGCGTGATGACTGCCGACGCGCCGACCTTGGTGGAACGACCCAAATATACCGGAGCAACCAAACGAGCAGTGCGGTGAACGCGGACGCCCTCGTCGACCCAGACACCCGGGCGGAGTTGCCGACCGCGCGGCCAGAATTCGCAACGGCCTAGAAGAGCATCCTGCACCAAGCGTCGCAAGTCGCGAGCGTCTTCTAAACGGTTGACATATCCCTGTATGGGACAGAGCACGGGGAGCCCGGGAAATTCGCCTTCGCGGAATGGAAGGGGGACGCCGGCTGCACCCAGCCACTTCGCCTCAACACACCAGAATTCCAGCGGACCATCACCGTCGAAGAGCTGGGTCAGCGGTCGGCCGTGACTACTATGAAATTCGAGAACGTCCTGCAACGAGAATTCCATGTAGGCGCCCAGCACCATGACAATCGCGGTCTGGACTCCCTGTTTCATTTGTTCGACAAGCAGCCGCTGAGCAGTACGCCACGGGTCTATTGAGCCATCGGCCACGGTGACTTCAACATCGTGTCCGCAGCAGAGAGAGGAGGAACCAGGACGCGCCACCACCGATATGGTGCTTACTCCTTGTTTGCGCAGGCGGGTGACGGTGCGGTCAAGAACGGATTCCCCCAAGATTTCCGTGCAGGGCATGGAAGCCGGAGCGGAATACCCTCGATCAAGTCGCACACTGTTGTCAATAGTTTTGGCGGGAACAAACGACGGCCCGTCGCCAATTACCAAAATTGCAGAGACACTCACTCTAATTCTCCTCTAGCCCGGTGGATGTGCGCAGCGACGCGGCAGGATGTTAGCTGCCCGACCAATTGAATCGCACATCTCTAAACCCAATATCGTGTCAACAGTTTCAGAATCATCTCTAAACCCAATATCGTGTCAACAGTTTCAGAATAGAGATTAAATATGCCTGCGTGGATAGGGCGTTCACTGTAGGTTTGACGCGGCGATCAGTGACAGACAAACATAAATAAGAAACTGCGGACAACCCGTCATTTCTCTTTGCATCCAACGGTAGTTCACCAAAAAAGGAAAGCCCCATGAAGGAAGTTTTGCGCCCAGAAAAATCAATGGACACGCTGTCGCGTTTGATGGTGCGTGCCTACTGCGAGAGAGGTACGGAAACGTCGGCAGACGATCGGCAACAATTGGAACAGGACTTGAGATATGTTGCAGCTCTCAGCCCGGCCGAGTTGAGCGGTTTCCATGAGCTGGCAGATTCGAATCATGTACTAATACGGGCGTTAAGCGTGCTGCACGATGCCGCGGTCGAGTGGAACGAGCCAAAAATCGAAGCTTGGTGCGAACGCAGTCTCGCGGCCGAACATGCACGAATCGATCACGGGATCCAAGTATTGCACTCAATTTGTACAAAGTTCGAATCCCGTGGGTGCAGTGTTGCCGTGATCAAGTCGCTCGACCACTGGCCGGATCTTGGGTCGGACTTCGATCTATACACTTCGGCGGAGCAAAAACGCGTTGAACAAGTGATGCGCGAGGAATTCGGAGCGCACCCAGTGGCACGGAGCTGGGGCGATCGTCTCGCCAACAAGTGGAACTACAGCGTCCCCAGACTGCCGGAGCTGGTGGAAATCCACGTGCAGTTTCTTGGTCAAACTGGCGAACACGCCGAAATCGCCAACCGGGTGATCACTCGCCGCGTTCCGAAAGTGGTGGCGGGACATACGTTTCTGGTCCCCGCGCCCGAAGAGCGCATTGTGATTTCCGCTCTGCAGAGGGTCTATCGGCATTTCTACTACCGTCTCTGCGACATGATCGACATGGCGGTGTTGTGCCAGACGGAGAATGTGCGCTTCGACCAGCTCCGTGAGACTGCAGAGCTCGCCGGCATCTGGCCCGGAGTTGCAACGTTCCTAGCCCTGATGCAGTCCTATGTGAACGCTTACGGAGGACAGGTTTCCCTTCCCGCAGACGTTTTGGCGAGCGCCAGCATGCGGCAAAACAATGTCCGATTCGGAAACGGTTTTCTGCGAGTGTCGAAAATCACTGGGGCGGAGCTATACGGTTCGCAGCTGATGGCGGCAAGCCGAAATTTAAATTTGCGAGCCCTCTCACGCCTGCCGCTGCTACCACCTCTAGCGATCTCCGCTCTGGTTGCCCATCGCTTGACTGGCAATGACAAGGGCATCTGGTGAGCAGGCGCCGACTGATGCGGCATGGCGGGATGCGAGTCGACCTCAACCGATGAGAGTCTAAGTCAGCGCAATTTAGGCGAGAAGTTATTTTGCATCGCGTTCAACAGCGGCACGATCTCGCGGTCCCAGTAGGGCCACTCGTGGGTTCCGGGGTTCTCACGGTACTCATAACGGATATGCCGCCGAGAGAGCTGCGACACAAAATCGCGATTGACAACGAGAAAGCGGTCCTCTGAGCCACAGGCCAGGTAGAAATGGGGGAGGTCGTCCGTGGCGGCGTTCGGCAGAAGTTGAAAGATGTCGTTGTGCGCGCGGGCCGAATTGCCTGGAGCCCCGAAGACTTCCACCAGCTTGGGAGCAAATTCCGGAAGGCGCGAATCCAGATCTCGCGCGGCATCCAGGGCCCCGCTCAGGCTTCCCGCAAAGGCAAAGGATTGCGGATAGCGGAGGGCAAGCTTCAACGCGCCATATCCGCCCATGGAGAGCCCGGCCACGGCGCGCGCGTGCCGGTCGCGGATGGTGCGGTAGCGGCCGTCCACTTCGGCGAGCAGATCCCGGGCAATGTAATCTTCAAATTTGTCCCTGGGCACGCTGGCGGAGTTGGTGTACCAGGAATCGCCCGCGTCAGGCATGACGATGATCCAGTCCATCCCAGAAACATGGCTTGCCAGGTGAGTGAGCGTGTCCCAATTCTGATAATTGCCGAAGAGACCGTGCAGCAAGTACAGCACGGGATAGCGTTGCTTGGTGGTGAGGTAAGGGTGCGGAAGATAGAGGCGATACCGCATTCGCGGTTGAGCGCCACGCTGTGAAAACTGACATCCTTGACGATCGGCGAAGACGGCGTGACTGTACGCCGGGAAGTTTGAGCGGGAGGCAGCGCCCACACCGCGATGGGCGTGGCGGCGCACAACAGGATCGTCGCAGAACATGACAGGAGCAGGGCGGTTCTTCGTCTGAGACCAGCGGTCATGCCGCGATGCCAACTCACGGGGTTCGTCATCCCTGGGTTCTCACATAAGCCTTGACGGTAGCGCACTCGTGACCTACCGACTCCCCGGCGGGACGAATGGTGTACTGACCTACGGCTGCGGGAACGATGAAAGTCTCTGCATAGTGAACCGGGAAGGGCTCGAAAGCATGGGACGGACTCTCCACTACGGCCTCGCGGCCCTCGACCAGGTTGAGCACGTTGACCCCGCCCTGTGTGTCATGTGCAACCACCTTGCGAAACCAGTGCCGGCGAGTTTCGATAAACTCGCGTTCATGCAGGCCGGTTCGCTCTTCCCGCCACCCTGGGCCGCTGGCTATAGGCTCGAAATGGTTGATCAGGTTCCGGCGCACCCATCCAGTGGTGCGGTCCCACTGGATGTTGGCGGCGCCGTGAGCGAGGTGGATGGGACGGGGAAGCCCGTTCAATCCCAGCCGTCCCCAATCCCACAGTTTGAAAGTGAAGATGTAAGGGGTTGCGCTAATTTCCAGCACCATGCTGTCCTTAGCCGAGCAGTGCACGGTGCCCGCGGGGATGAGGAAGTGATCGTGCTTTCGGGCTGGAAACAAGTTCACATACTGTTCCGCCGGAAAGGGTGGCCCACCCTGTTGTGCACGATTGAGATCGTGGAGCATGGAGGAGGGATCGATGCCTCTCTTCAGGCCCAGGTACACGTGGCCGTCTTGCCCCGCATCCAGGATGTAGTAGCTTTCGTCCTGGGTATAGTTCATGCCAAAGGCTTCTTGAATGTATTCGGTCAGAGGATGAACCTGGAAGGAGAGATTGCCTCCTCCCATGGTGTCGAGAAAATCAAAGCGGATGGGGAACTCGGTGCCAAAACGGCCATGGACGGCGTCGCCGAGGAGTTCGCGAGGTTGCTGGAAAACGAGGTCGATTGAAGGGATCTCAATCCGCGCATCGCCAAAACCCAGCAGCAGGCTGTTTTCTTCTGGAACACAATCAAAGCACCAGGCATGATTCGGCTGGTCTTTGGGCAAATCGCAAACCTCTTCCATCCAGTGACCGCCCCATGGACCGGGATCGAAGAATGGAACCACGCGGAAGGGCCGGTGCGCGGCCGTCCGCAATGCTTCACGCAAAGCTTTGCCCGGAATCATTTTTGGGAGGCGACGATCGTTGGTATCCAGTAGATAGTCGATCCTGGGGAGCAACAATTTCTTCAGGCGATCTGCGGCACGCCAGTCCACGAAGTAAGCTCGTTTGTACTTCAGCGAAGGACTCTGGTCCAGATTGTCGGCGCCCAGATTTCCAATCTCCGCGCTACGCTGGCGGCGCTGAATTTCCCAGCGTGCCAGATCCGCATAGACCAGCACATCAGGGTCAGGACAAACCAGGGCTGCACCGGTGCCGACGATCAACGTGATGCCCTGAGTCTGAGTCACGGACTGGCGAGCCGAAGCCAGAAGGGCAGGATCGAAGAAGTCTTCCAGCACGATGCCATTCATGCGGCCGAACACTGGATCGTCACCGAGGTAGGGAGTGAGCATTTGTTCAATATGCTGGGGCTGCTTGAGCAAAGTGCGAGTGACGATCACTCGGGCCGGTTGCAGTCCTTCCTGGAGAACTCGCTCCAGTTCTTCGAGAAAAACCCCGGGATAGCACTCCACCACCACCCGAGCATTCCCTGTGTTAACGGTTTTTCGTAGCTGCTCAAGAATCGCCGTCCAGCCGTGTTGGCACTCTGCTGCGGAGGGCCGCACTTGGACCGAAGGAAACTTGTCGTAATTCGAGAGTCGCGCCATTACGCCTCTTCGCTCAAGAGCGGGATGGCTCCGAAAACTCCGGCACTGTTGCCCAATTCGGCGGCGCGGACTTTCACTTTGCCCCATGGCGTCCATGCATGTTTCTCGACGTAAGACTGAATGTACGGCAGGATGGCGCCGGCGCTCTCCATTACACCGCCGCCGAAGATCACGATCTCCGGGTCATAAGCGTGGATCAGCCCGACCGTAGCCGTGGCCCATACCTGGAGACAGCGGTCGCGGAGCGCCAGCGCAACTGGATCCTGAGCTTGGGCGAGGCGGAACAGGGATTCGAAGTTGACAACTTTTCCCTGCGCCAACCGGCTCTGGGCGAAACCGGGCCACTCACGAGCAATCAGCGGGAGCGACCATCCTGAAGCTTCCGCCTCGGCACATCCGATCGCGCCGCAAGTACAC
>JBBQVN010000112.1:0-12066 GCA_038211475.1 Terriglobales bacterium
TGCCTGATGTGTGGCCGCGTCCTGCACACGGAGATTTTGGCCTTCGGGAACATCCACTGTGACGGCTCCGTCCCGGCTCCAACTGCTCGGATTGAACACGACCAGAGGATTGGCGGCCTTGGCATCGCTGACTTGGGAGAAGAGCGTCCGCATGCCGTCGCTCATCAAGTGTTCGATGTCTCTTCGGGCGTCGCTAGCGTATTGGGCATATTCCTTATTTTGTTGGTCGATCTCTGCCCGCGACATTAGTTTGGGCCATCCCACTTGGGCCGCGCCCGAGTGCTCCTCGTATTTCAGCAGGTTGATCCGCGCAGATTCGAAATTTCCGGCGGGATAGCTGGTGGCTTCGCGAAATGTCAGCAAACTCCAGAGCATCTCCGCCACGGGCGCGTGGTCCTGGCTCCAACGTGCGGCGCTACTGATCTTCGGCGAATTGGATTTGACCTCAGACCAGAGCCCGCTCCAATCTCCACGATAGACGGGAAACGTGTCGCTGTAGTTCGCTTCTATATGCTGAAAGAATTCGGCGGGGGTGGCCACCACGATTCGCGGCTGGCGACCGGAGGCGTTCCATTCCCGGATGCCGGGCAGCAGCGAGTCCATTTCCTGCGAGGGTGGCAGGAAATCGTGGAGATAGAGCACCATGGCTGCGTCGTAAGGATAGCCCGCATCTTCATATTTCTTCAGCAGCTTGTCCACACCGCGTTGCATGATTTCCAAGCGCGGCAGTCCCTGCCACTCCTTGGGATAGAAGTGCTCCTTGGTATAAGGCTCGAGCGCGGGCGGATCGAGATAATAGTCCGCCAAGGCTTCGGTATATCCTCCAAACCGGCTCTGGGTCTGCCAGGTGAGCACGCGCGAGCCGTCTGGCCCCTCCCAGTAAAACGGAACATGCGCCGGCGAGAGCGAAGTGCCTCCAAACAGAAACAGGTTGGAGCCGTTAACGAAGTACTTCACGCCGCTGCCGGCCAGGATTTGGGGCAGACGCAGAGTGAATCCCGGCACGTCGTCCATCATGGCAAAATCGGTCTTGATGCCGAGCTGCTTCTGGAGTTCTTTCGCGTCGTACGCAATGCGATTCAGAGCCTCGGTTCCCATAAATTCCGTATGCATGCTGCCGAAGACCGCGGATACCTGGATTTGTCCCTTTTGCACCAGGTCGACGAAATCCTGAATCGCTTTCGGGTCTTTGGTGCGGTCCAGCCACTCCCTGATTTGCCACACACTCTCGATCGTCCAGCGAAATTCCGGATCCGCCTTGGCATCCGCAATCACCTCGTCGAGGTGAGGTTTCAACCGCGGGAGGACCTCTTCTGGAGGCGCGATGAAACCGAGGTCCCAATGGCTGCTGGGAATGACGTAGATGGTTTGAATCTGGTGATGGGCCGCGCTCGCGGGTTTGGTTTGCGCTGATACCAGAACGGTGAGCGTCAGCAAAAAAATGCTGGTCGAAGTGAAACGGCTCAATGTATTTCCTCCTGCTTGCTTCCCAGTAAAAAAGGGCTTCCTCAAGGGAAGCCCTGCTCGTGAGCGGGGAAACGCTCTGGGTTAGAAAATGATCTTGAGCGCCAGTTGTGCCTGCCGTGACGTTCCGGTTCCGACTAGATCTCCGATGGTACTGGTGCTCTTGCCGAAGTTGGGATCGTTGAGCAGTCCTGATGGGCTGTTGAAATTGGGATGGTTGAAGAGGTTGAACAGCTCGGCTCGCACCTGCAAACCCATGCGCTCCGTCAGTTGAGTGGTTTTGGAAACGCCTAGATCGACTTGGACAAAGCCTGGCCCACGTCCGGCATTCCGCGGAAGATTGCCATACGTAAACGCGGGAGGCGCAACGAAGGCGGCCGGGTTAAATTGGCTTCCGGGCACGCTATAGTTGCTGGCCTTGATGTTTTGTCCCGGAACCAGGTTCGGGCGAAGTTGGTCGATGCCAAAGAACGGCGATGCCAAGGCGATGTTCACCGGCAGACCGCCGCGAGCCTGGATCAAGGAGCTAACTTGCCAGCCTTTGGCCACCGATTTGGGGAGCGAATTTCCCGCCGGCACGTCCCAAACCGCGCCGAGAGTGAAGTTGTGCCGGACGTCGATATCGCCGTTGGCAAAATCACCCTTCGGATTGTTGGAGTTCTGGAACGCGCCGGTCAGAATGTTGACAGCATCGTCGCGTTCGTGGGACCAGGTGTAGTTGGCGTCCAGGTTCAGGCTATTTCCGACGTGACGCCGCAGGCTTACCTGCATCGAGTGGTAGTTCGAGTCAAGGAAGTCCCCCAAGCGACGGATCTGCCCAAAATTCGGACTGATCTGGTTATTGCCAGGGAAGGGAGACAGATTCAGCTCTTCGCCAGCATAGGCCGCGCCGGCGGGAAGCTTGACTCCCCGGTTGCCCACATAAGCAATTTCAAGAACCGTGTCGCGCACGATCTGACGCTGCACACCGAAGCTCCAGTGCAAAGAGTAGGGATCGCGCAGGTTCTGGTCGAGGGCATTGACATTGGCCGGCAGCGCCGGGGTACAAACCGGCAGCGGATTCTGCACCGGAAAGGCGATGGTCAGCGAGGGAGTACAAACGCGGGTCCCAAACAGAAGATCGAAAACGTTGATGCTGAAACCCTGTTGGTAGTTTCCCGCCAGCGACAGTCCTGCGCCGGTAAGCTGCGGGCTGTAGAAAACCCCGAAGCCTCCGCGCACTACAGTGTTGCCGTTTCCGTAGGGATCCCAAGCGAAGCCCACACGCGGCGCAAAGTTGTTGCGATCGGGCTTGTACAATCCCGCGCCTTGGGGCAGAAGCGAGAGCGTAGCGATGTCGAAGTTGCCAATCTTATCGCCGTGCAGCACCGAGTTGTATTCGTAGCGCAAACCGAGGTTGAGGGTGAGGTGAGGCAGAATGCGGAAGTCATCCTGCACAAAGACCCCGTAATTCGTGTTCTGCAAGCCGACCTCGGTGTGCCCGAGGGTGCTCAGCGAAAAGCCCGAGTTGAAGAGCAGTCCGAGGGTCCCGCCGTAGCTCAGAAACTCCTGCGGGTCGAGCGCATCGTTCGTGACGGCGTGGCGGATGTCGAGGCCCGTGCGAATTGCGTGGCGGCCTTTAATCCAAGTGAGGTTATCGAGGAATTGCAGCGAGTGCTGCGGCCGCCGATCGGAAAACAGAGCCGGTCCGGGCGCTGCTCCAAACGTATTGGTCGCGTCGCAGAAGAAACATTGGAAGATGGGGAAGTTACCGCCTCCGCCCAGCGAATCGGTCTGCGGGCGGTTATATGCAACGCCAAATTCGTTTAGCAGATTGGGACGGAAGGTGTGGTTCCAGGTTCCTTTGGCCAGATGGTTTCGGCTAGTCGACGGGGAGGTCTGATCAATCGCGATGCCGTATTGGGTGCTGGTAAACGAATCGGAAATGTTGTATCGCACCGAAAACGTGTCGCGGCTGGAAGCGTTGTAGTCAACCTTGATCGACCCTGTGTCTTCGCGGATGGTATTGCGCAGCGTGCCTTGGAAAAAGCCCAAGTCAGTGCGAATTACGTCCGTGCCGCCCGGGCCGGCGCCCTTAAAGACCACAGGTCCCGGCACATTGGGCAGCGGGAGCGCAGCGAAGAATGGCTGGATGGAAGCGACTCCACTATCGCGCGTCGCTTGGGTGAGCACTGCGATCGGGCCCGTGGGATTGGTGACGATCTGACGCACTCCCTCGTAGTTCACGAAAAAGAAGAGCTTGTCTTTCACGATGGGGCCGCCCACGTTGCCGCCGAACTGGTTGAGCTTCAGAGGCGTGGGCGAGGTGGCAAAGTAATTTCTGGCATCGAGCGCGTCATTGCGGAAAAATTCGAACAGGTTACCGTGGAAGGAATTGCCGCCGGACTTGGTAATCACATTCACTATATCGCCGCTGGAGCGGCCATACTCGGCGGAGTAAACCCCTGAAAGCACCTTGAATTCCTCGATGCTGTCAACGCTGGCGCGGCTAATGCGCGAGGCCTGACGCCCAAGTTGGGTGCTGACCGCATTGACGTCAATGCGGGTGGCGTCTGCGCCGTCCAGCAGCACGTTGACACCTGCAAAAGTGGTCTCAAACCCGCCGAGACTGTTCTGGCCGAAACCGCCAGTGGTCACCGACCCAGGGACCAGTGCGATGAGAGAGGTGAAATCGCGCCCGTTCAGGGGCAGATTGGTAACTTGTTTGGAGGCGATAGAGCTGCCGTTATCGCTGGTTTGCGTATTGACGGTGAGAGTATCCGCCACCACCGAAACTTGTTCGCTGGAGGCGCCCACCTTGAGTTCAAGGTCCACGCTGCGGGTGGTTGCGGCGTAGAGCGTGACGTCAGAAACGATTGCGGTCTCGAACCCAGAGTGGCCCACTTCAACCTTGTAGGGCCCGGCTGGCAAGCCAGGAACGCTGTATTCGCCAACGTTACCGGTCTTTACGTCATAAACGCGCCCGGTCTTGGTGTCGGTGACCTTCACGTCGGCGCCAGAGACCACGGCCCCGCTCTTGTCGCGAACGATGCCGGTGATGCTGCCGGTATCATACTGAGCGAAAACATTGATACTGAGGAACAGCAGGGCGAGGCTGAGGACTATCCAACCGTGCCAAGTCTTGAGATTCATTTGCAGCATAATTTCACCCCTGTTTGAGATCAGCTCGCTGCGACTTGGCAGGAGCTTTGCGTGTTGTGGTCAATGGTTCCAACTGAATTTCCACCTTACTGCGAAAGTTTTCTTGGGCTTTCAGGTCTTTGCGCAACAGGGTCTCGGCATACCGCAGATCGTCGAGCACCGCGCGACGTGCTCCGGCGGCGTCGCGGCGTGCGATCAAACGCAAGATCCGCTGGTGACGACGCCAGTTGCTTTCAAAGTCGGCAATTAATGGAAGAGTCCGGCGACGTCCTTCGGCCAGCGCCGCATACATCATCCGCAACATCATTTCGATGGCCGCGTTTTTTGCCGCTCGTCCAAATTCCTCGTGAAACGCAAGTTCGCAGGCCATGTACTGTTCGGGACGGGCGAAGTTGCTTTTCATTCCCAAGATGGCAGCTTCCATTTTCTCAAGGTCTTCCGGGCTGGCGCGACGTGCGGCCAGCGCGGCCACTGCGGGCTCCAGGATCTTGCGCAATTCGTAGATTTCCAGGTACTTCACTTCCCGCAGCAGGAGCATCCACTTGAAATGGCGGCTCGCACCTCGTCCCAGGGAAGATTGAATGTAGGTGCCATGGCCGGGGCGGGCCTTGATCAAGCCGAGAAACATCAAACCCTTCAAGCCTTCCCGCAGCGAACTGCGGCTGACGCCCAGCATGACGGCGAGTTGAGGTTCAGGCGGAAGGCGGCTGCCAACGCGGAGTTCCCCGCCACGGATGAGGCTTTCAATGCGACGCGCCACGGCTTCCATTATCGTTTCGCTGCGAGCCGATTCTGTCGTTAAGCGCTCTGCGAAGGCCGACACCCAGTTCTCCCCGAGCCATAGTTTGTCAGACAAAGTAAGCCGTTGTCAAGCGAAAAAATCGCCCAAGAATAAGATTGCGCGTTTACCGCGCGGAACCGGCCTCGACCGGGTTGCGTAAGGTTCCCAGACCTTCGATCTCGATTTCCACCATGTCGCCGGCATTTAGAAAGATGGGAGGCTGGCGAAAGCACCCAACCCCGACTGGCGTGCCGGTGGCGATAATGTCTCCAGGCTCCAGCCGGATGCTGGCGGTGATGAACTCAATCAGCTCTGGAATCCGGAAAATCAAGTTGCTGGTGTTGGAATTCTGAAGCAGCTGTCCGTTCACCCGGGTGCTGATATGCAACGCGTGCGGGTCGGCGACCTCGTCCCCGGTGGTCAGCCATGGGCCCACCGGACAGAACGTGTCGCAAGACTTTCCGCGCACCCACTGCCGGTCCGAAAACTGCCACCTGCGGGCCGATACGTCGTTGAGAACCATGTAGCCGGCGACAAAGTCCATAGCTTGATGCGCCGACACTTGCTTGGCTTGACGTCCAATCACCACGGCTAATTCCGCCTCATAGTCCACTTGCGCGTCATCACTGGGCAGCACGATCGGATCGTACGGCCCAGTGATACTGGTGGGAAATTTTGCGAAGATCAGCGGGCGCGTCGGCGGTTCGATTCCCTGTTCCACGCAGTGATCGCGGTAGTTTAATCCAATGGCAACAATCTTCCCCGGCTGCAAGATGGGAGCCATCAGATGGACGTTCGCCAGCAGCCTGCTGGACTTCTGGGCTAACGGTTGCTGTGCCAGCTCTTGAGCCAAAGCCAGAGCCGGCTCACCACGCTGCAGAAGGCTGAGCATGTTCTCCCACGGTGCTGGATTTTCTCCCGCGCTCAGGGCAGCGCCGGTCAAGTCAACCACCCGGTCGCCCGAACCATCCCCAGCCGCACGTCCGCACCGTCTGCCTGAAATTGTACGAGTTTCATAACGGCTTGGCCGCGACCTCCCTTGCTGCCATTCCGCCCCAAAGTCTTTGCGGTTGACAGCAAATTTTCTGCAGTATATACCTTTTCTTTGTCGGACAAACAATGCGACCATTGATTCCCCTTAAACGCTTCCGCAGCTTTGCCGACGGACTCGATCATCCCGAGGGCCTGGCTTTTGACGCGGACGGCGTCTTGTGGGCAGGCGGTGAACTGGGACAGATTTATCGCATTGATTCGCGAGGCCGGGTACAAGAAGTGGTCCGCCTCGGCGGCTTCAACCTGGGCCTGACCTTTTCGCGAGGCCAGGAACTTTACGTTTGCAATTTTAAGTTGCCGGCGCTGGTGCGGGTGAATCGCAAGGGAGATGTGCTTGCCAGTTGGGACCGGGTGGGCGCTCGCAAACTGAAGACTCCGAATTTCTCGGTATTTGATTCGGAGGGCAATCTCTATTTTTCCGACTCCGGCGATTTTGACGAGGTCAACGGATGGGTGTACCGGCTTCGCGCGAATGGCCGCGCCGAACTCTTCGCCGGCCCCTTCGCGTTTGCCAATGGCCTCTCCTTAAGCGCCGACGAAAAGTTTCTGTATGTCGTGCAGAGCACTCGCGACAACGTGATGAGAGTCGAGATTCTGGCTGACGGGCGTGCCGGCAAGCCGAGGGTGCACGCGTCAGGCCTGCATCGGGTGCCCGACGGCGCGGCTCTCGATGCGGCGGGCAATCTGCTGGTGACCTGCTACGCCTCTGACAACTTGTACAAAGTAACGCCCGCGGGCAAAGTGTCACTCCTGGCCTACGACCCGCAAGGCACCATGATCGCTCGTCCGACAAACATTGCGTTCGGCGGACCCGACTTCGACCAAATGTATGTTGCCAACCTGGGACGCTGGCACATTTCGCGTGCGCCTGCAGAAGAGCGCGGGCAGTTGCTGGTCAACCAGCGGTAGCAGTGCAGAGAAAGGAGCAAGGGGCGGGTGCAATGAAGATCACGGATGTTCGCTGGACGCCAGTATTTATTCCGATTGAAGCGCCTTTGCGCTACGCCTTTGGTTCTCACCCGGGCTTTTCCCGCATCGTCGTGGAAGTGCATACGAATGAAGGCCTGATTGGCCTGGGCGAGTGTTACGGAGGCGCCAGCCGCGAAGGACAACTCACGGAGCTGCGGCCTCTGCTGATTGGGGAAGACCCGTTTCAACTGGAACGTATTCGGTGGAAACTGGCCGCGCCTAGCGCACTCAAACTTTTTGGCTACGTACTCGGGTTCGCGGCGCTGGAGTTTGCCTGCCTCGACTTACAGGGCAAGGCACTGGGGAAACCGGTGTGCGATCTTATTGGCGGGAAGATGCGCGATGAAATCCCCTTCGCCGGATACCTGTTCTATCGTTACGGCAATGACAAAGGAGTCGGAGAAGTTTCAAACTCCACGCAGATGGTGGCTTTCGCGAAGCAACTGGTGGAGCAATATGGCTTCGAGACCCTGAAATACAAGAATGGAGTCTTGCCGCCGGATGAGGAGATCGAGACCTTCATCGCCTTGCGCGAGGCTTTTCCGAAATTAAAGCTCCGCCTCGACCCGAATGCGGCCTGGTCAGTGACGACCGCCATCCGCGTGGCGCGGAAACTGCACGACTATGATCTCGAGTATCTGGAAGATCCGGTCTGGGGCATGCGCGCGATGGGCCGGGTGAATGCCAAAGCCCCGTGGGTCACATTGGCTTCCAATATGTCGGTATTTGCGTTCGAGGACCTGGCGCCCAACGTGGTAATGGATATTCTGGACGTCGTGCTGCTTGATCCCCACTGGTACGGAGGCATTAGCCGAGCCAAGTTGGCAGGCCAGATCTGCGAAGCGATGGGAGTGGACATCGGCATGCACAGCGGCGCCGAGTTTGGCATCTCCCAGGCCGCGATGCTGCACTTGGCGGCGGCGCTCCCCAATCTGACGGTGGCCCCCGATTCTCACTACCACCATCTCACCGACGATATTATCGAGGGCGGCAAGTTGCAATATCACGACGGCAAAATGGCAGTGCCAACGGGGCCCGGTCTGGGCGTCACGCTGGACCGTGACAAGCTGGCTAAATACCACGAACTGGCGAAGCAGCAGCAGATGGGATCCTGGATTGAAGACTCGCGACGGCCCGGCATGATTATCTGCCAGCCGAAATGGTGACGCGGATGATGCGCGGCTCGACATTCCGTATGACAATTCTGGTGGTGTCGACAATGGCGATGGTTTCTGCGCCCGCCTTCGCCGCCGGGCCAGTAATCTGGCGCATCGGCACTTTCAATTATTCTTCTGCCGAATTTCGCAGCCAGAGCATTGACTACTCTGACCCCAAACAAGCACCGGTATACCGGGTCGGCTCGAGCAAAGATTCCGAGGACTGGTGGCGCTTCCAACCCGGTCCGGCGAACGGCATGACTGGTGGACGCGAGCACCCGTTCACGGTGATGTTTGATCTGAAGCAGCCGCCGCAAGGCGTCTATCGCTTGACCATCGCAGTGCTCTACGAAACGCCAAGACTTTCCTACCTCAAGCTGGATTTGAACGGACATAGCGGACGCTTCTACTTCCATCCCAAGCTGGACTATCGAGCGGGAGATTGGGAGGGCACCTTCGTACCGCAGACTTCCTGGGACAAGAAGACCATCGACCTGCCTGCGGAGTGGTTCCGGCAAGGGGAGAACGACCTCGTGCTCACTGCACTCGACGATCCTCCTCAGGTCGAAACGTCGCTGGGTTCGATTGCACCGGGACACACCGGACTGGTGTATGACGCACTGGAGTTAGACGAGGACCCAAACGGCCGCTACGATGCCGCCAAGATTGAGCCCCTGGTGGTGCCGACAATTTATTACCGGCAGGCTGCCGACGGTCTCAAGGAAGTGGTCGAAGTCTTTGCCGCATTTGCGCACATGCCATCCGAAGGTGACGCACAGTTGACCGTCGGCGGCAACACGGTCCATACCAAGTTTGCTTCAGCCGAAGCCTTCGGGGAACAGAGACTGGAATTTGAAGTCCCGGAGTGGACGGGGTCAGTTGCTGGTGAGTTGAGGATCGGTAGCAAAGGAAGCCTGGGCTCGTTCCCGGTGGAATTGGCAGCGGCCCGCAAGTGGACCGTATTTGTCGTTCCACACGAGCATCTGGACATCGGCTTCACGGATTATCCCGAGAAAGTGGCGGAACTCCACGCGGAATCGGTCGATGGCGCGATGGAGATTCAGAAACAAGTGCCCGACTTTCGCTGGACGCTGGATGGCTTTTGGGTGGCTGAGAAATATCTTGAAGGCCGATCCGACGAAAAGCGTGCGCAATTTGTGCGCGCGATGCAACAGGGCAAGATAATCCTGCCGCCGCAGTATGCCAACCAGCACACCGGGACCGCTTCTCTGGAAGGGCTTTTTCGCTCGTTCTACGACAGCCACCAGTTCGCCGCACAACATGGATTTGCCACGGGCGCGGCACACATCACCGACGTGCCGTCGTACAGCTGGTCTTATGCTTCCGTACTGGCCGACTCCGGCGTGAAATATTTTGCGGCGGCCAGCAACAGTTGGCGCGCTCCAGTGGTCCTGCTCGGGCGCTGGAACGAAAAGTCGCCGTTCTATTGGCAAGGTCCTGACGGCGGCAAGGTGTTGATGTGGTACTCACGCGCCTACCTGCAGCTGGCGACATTGTTTGGCACGCCGCCTCGCCTGGCTGCGGTTCACGATTCCCTGCCCGTATTCCTGCAAGCCTATTCGAGGCCGGATTTTAAAGCATCGGCCGCCATCATCTTCGGCACGCAACTGGAAAACACGCCGCTCTCAAAAGAGCAGGCATTCCTGCCGGCGGAGTGGAACAAACTGTATGCATGGCCGAAGCTTGAGTTCTCGACCTTTGCCGACGCAATGGCCGCCATCGAGAAGCCTTTCAACGGGCAGATTCCCACCTATCGCGGGGACTTCGGCCCCTACTGGGAGGACGGTTTTGGATCTGACAGCTTCGCCACCGCTGTTCATCGCCAGAACCAGCAGCGCATTTTGAGCGCAGAAAAACTGGGGACGATTTCCGCGGCGCTGAATCCAGATCTTAGGCCCGAGCGCGATCGCCTGGCGGATGCCTGGCGTCACATGCTGCTCTTCGACGAGCATACCTGGACCTACGTCGGCGCCACTACCCAGCCCGATGCCGAGCAGACGCAGCGGCAGTTGGAGTTGAAGCGGTCGCGGGCCACCAGCGCGCAACGGGAAATTACCGAGTTAGTGCATCGCAGTTGGGGCCAACTGGAATCGTTTTTCGGACCCAAAGATTCTTCCGTTGTGGTCTTCAATTCGTTGAACTGGGCGCGGTCGGGCGCGGTCGAGACCGACTTGCAAGACGGTCTCGCGCTCTTCGATACCGTCGCCGCGAAACAAGTGCCCGTCGAGACTCTGTACACGGGCCGGGGTACTGCTTTGCCGGGATTCGGCGGCGGATACCGGCGAGTGCGATTCATTGCCACCGATGTCCCGGCGATGGGTTACAAACTTTTTGCCCTTCGGCCGGTGAAGAGCGACGGGGACGCGAGCCAAAAACTAAGTGGCACAAGCTTTGAGAATCGCTACTATCGGATCGCTGTTGATACCGACTCGGGAGCCTTGCGCAGTATTTGGGACAAGGACCTGGGCCGCGAACTCGTGGACGCGAATAGTCCTTTTCGTTTCGGAGCCTACGTTTATGTCTCAGGCGCGGACGACATGCCGAACAATAGCCTGTATCGCTTCGGCGCAGCGCTCAAGCCGCCGCAACTCACACCCGTCCCAGCTAGCCACGGGCGTTTGGTCACTGCAACCGAAACTGCGGACGGCATCAACCTCGTGCTGGAGTCTTCAGCGCCGCATACTCCCGCGATTCGCACTGAGATCACTCTCTCTAACTGGCAGAAGCGCATTGAGTTCACCTATCGCCTGCACAAGGAATCAGTCCTTACCAAGGAAGCGGTGTACATTGCGTTCCCGCTCGCAGCCGAGCATCCGGCATTTGCTTACGAGACGCAGAACGGCTGGGTGAATCCTGCTCGCGACGAATTAGCGGGCGGCAGCCGCGAGTGGTACACCGTCAACCACTGGGCTGCTGTGAACGGCGGCTCGTGGAGTGCGGCGGTCATCCCCCACGATGCTCCGCTGGTCAATTTTGGCGACATCGTACGCGGAAACTGGCCCACCTCATTTGTCCCCAGGTCGGCATCGATTTTTTCCTGGTTGATGAACAACTATTGGGGAACGAATTTTGCTCCCGCGCAAGGCGGAGACTTTTCTTACCATTATTCGATCGTCAGTGGCCGCGATTTCGATCCGGCTGGGCTGACCCGTGCCGGATGGGAAGGCATGACGCCGCTGGAGTCGGACTCGGTGAACGCATCGGTCCAGCCAGGGTCGCTACCTGCGGATCGGGCTAGCCTGATTAGCGTGGATAATCCAGACGTGGCACTGGTGACCTGGAAAATCGCGGAGGACGGACGCGGTACGATTCTTCGTCTGGAAGAACTCGGCGGGAAGACTACTAGAGTGAAGATTGGTAGCCCCTACTTGCAAATACGGGAAGCATGGCGCTGCTCGGGACTCGAAGATAACGAAGCCCATCTGAACTCCAGCGCCGATGGCGTCGAGCTTGAGGTCCGGCCTTTCGAAATAATTACGC
>JBBQVN010000113.1:0-12046 GCA_038211475.1 Terriglobales bacterium
CAGCTATGAGGCCATACTGAGCGAACTGGGCGAGAATCTGATCAAGGCTACTTCGGGACGAGATGCCTTGGAGCGCCTCCTGAAAACCGATATCGCCGTCGTGCTGATGGATGTGAGTATGCCTGAGATCAACGGCTTCGAACTGGCGGAAATGATCCGCGAGCATCCGCGCTTTGATCGGACGGCCATTATTTTTATCTCCGCTATCCACCTGTCTGAGCTTGATCGTCTCAAGGGCTACGAACGCGGCGCGGTAGATTATATTTCCGTACCGGTGGTTCCGGGACTCCTGCGGGCGAAGGTCAGGATCTTTGTCGATCTATACCGAACAACGCATCAGCTGGAAACCCTCAATCGCGAGCTCGAAATGAGAGTGCTGGAACGAACGGAGGAATTAGAGAAAAAGGCGCAAGCCCTCGAGCACCTTAATGGAAAACTGGCGCTCAGGAACCAGGAGTTCGATGCGATCATGTTTACCGCCCCCGATGTGATCTTCAGCAGCCAGCCCGGCGGCTACAGGGATTACTTCAGTGAACGGTTCTATGAATACACCGGTGCTTCTGCGGAGTCGGTCATTGGATTCGCATGGCTGGACTATGTTCATCCTGACGACCTGGAAAGCATTAGCGCGCATTGGAAGGAGTGCGTGCAGGCAGGGGGCCGGTATGAGGCCGAATATCGCCTGCGCGACAAACTTGGAGAATACCGTTGGTTCCGCGCCCGGGCCGTTCCCTTGCGAGGTCAAGAAGGGCAGGTAATCAAATGGTACGGAACCTGTTCCGACATCCACGACAGCAAACTGCTGGAGCAGACGATTCGCGCTACCGCGATAAAGTTGGAGAAAACTGTACACGAGCGGACTGTGGCCTTGCGTCGTCTTTCCAGCCGACTGATGACGGCGCAAGATGAAGAGCGGCGCCGAATTTCTCGAGAATTACACGATGGTGTGGGACAGGAACTTGCCGCAGCCAAGATGATCTTGGACAGTGTCACGCTTAGAACGAATACTGTGTCAGATCCCGTTTTAGCAGAGGCGAGCGAGGGCATCGACCGCGCAATTCAGGAAATTCGCACCATGTCTCACCTTTTACATCCACCTCTACTGGATGAAATTGGGTTGGTTTCAGCGCTGCATTGGTATTTGGAAGGGCTGGCTCAGCGTAGCGGCCTCCAGACGTCATTTGAAGTTCACCCGCCGGAGTTTTGTCGATTGACACCCGAGTTGGAGACAGCAATCTTTCGCATTGTCCAGGAGGCAGTGACGAACGTTTTCCGGCATTCGGAAGCCACCCAAGCATGGGTGACTCTGACTCAGCGGGGAAATCAGGTGGTTGTCACAATTCGTGACAATGGCAAGGGACTGCGGGAGGAGACCGTAAAATTGCGGCCGGGCAGCGTTGGAGTAGGGCTGGGCGGCATGAAACAGAGAGCAGAAGAGTTTGGCGGCGAATTGCAACTCGCCAACGGCAATCCGGGCGCCATGGTTGAAGTAATGATCCCGGTCTGTAGTACCCCAGAGACGCAGCCTATGGAAGCAACAACCTGAGCTTAATGAATCGATCCTGATTGGGTCCGCAGACCCGCGTATCCCCAAAGGGTTTCGTCGGAAGGCAGTTCCAAAAAACAACGTCCAGGTTTCGGGAGTGGGGCGGCCCACCTCGGGTTTTGGGTTAGAACTGTTATCTCAGTGGCGGAATGGAACTCGTGCCATCACCGGCGACACTGACCTGCCCCTTGCTCACTTTTCGACACAGGCGCTGAGTTTTCGCTGAATCTGCAGAGCCTCTACGAGTTACGACTCGCCCAGAAGAAAGCCGGAAATTATCGGAGCCCTTCCGAGGCTCGAACTAAATGACCGCATTGAGGCCTGAACAATGCGATAGTGATTTCGCGCGTAGTTATCATCGTCGCAGCTTTAGTGCGAACGATTGCGTTGCTCATGTTCGGAGTTTCATGTCTATGGATGATTTGCTTCCAGCTTCAAATTTTCCCGCATGATCCCAATATCCTTGTCCCCGCGGCCTGAGATATTGACGATAACAATCTCCGAGTTCTGCATCTTGGGCGCGCGTTTCAGCAGTTCCGCCACCGCGTGCGCCGACTCCAGCGCGGGAATAATGCCTTCGGTTCGCGCCAGCAGGGTTGTAGCTTCCAGCGCTTCCACGTCGGAGGCGGAAACATATTCTGCGCGTCCGCTATCTTTCAGCGCGGCATGTTCCGGCCCAATCGAAGGATAATCCAGCCCCGCCGAAACCGAGTGGGTAAGAGCCACCTGGCCCGCCTCATCCTGCAATAAGTAGGAGTACGTCCCCTGCAGGACACCGGGTGAACCGCCGCGAAAACGCGCCGCATGGTCCCCTAGCTTGGTCCCGCGTCCGCCCGCCTCCACCCCGATTAGCCGCACATTTTCATCGCGCAGAAACTCGTGGAAAATCCCAATCGCATTCGATCCGCCACCTACACACGCCAGGATCGCGGCCGGCAGTTTCCCCTCAGCCTTCATAATCTGTGCCCGCGCTTCTTGCCCAATCACCGATTGAAAATCCCGCACCATGGTCGGATACGGATGCGCCCCGAGCACGCTTCCCAGCAAATAGTGAGTAGTGCGGACGTTCGTAACCCAATCCCGCATGGCTTCGTTGATGGCGTCCTTCAGCGTGCACGAGCCCGATGATACGCCGCGCACCTCCGCGCCGAGGAGCCTCATGCGGAATACATTGAGTTCCTGGCGCCGCATGTCTTCCGTGCCCATGTACACAACGCACTCAAATCCGAGCAGCGCGCACACCGTTGCAGTCGCCACGCCATGTTGGCCCGCTCCGGTTTCCGCGATCACGCGATGCTTGCCCATGCGCTCCACGAGCAACCCCTGACCCAGACAGTTGTTGATCTTGTGGGCGCCGGTATGCAGCAGGTCTTCGCGTTTCAAATAAATCTTCGCGCCGCCCAGCATGTTGGTAAGCCGCTGCGCAAAAAACAGTGGCGTCGGGCGCCCTGCATAGGTGCGAAACAACTCCTGCAAACGCTGCTGGAACGTCGGGTCGCGCTGCGCTTTCGCATACGCCGCTTCCAACTCCTCCAGCGCAGGAATTAATGTTTCCGGTACGTAGCGCCCTCCATAGGCGCCGAATCGCCCCGCCGCATCTTTCGTCGCTGAACCACTGCTTCTGACTGCCATCGCTTAAATAATCTCCTCGGCTCGTCGCACCGCATCCACGAACGCTCGCAGTTTCCGGTGGTCCTTCTTTCCGGGCGCCGCTTCCACGCCTGATGCCACGTCCACTCCCCACGGTCGAAACCGCCGGATCGCCGCATCTACATTTAGCGCCGTCAACCCTCCGGCCACAATGACCGGTACGATAAAACTCACCTGCATGACCTTGCTGTAACTCTTTTCCCAATCGAAAGTTTTTCCAGTCCCGCCAGGTGCGCTCGCGGATCCCGAATCCAGCAGAAGCGCAAACAGCGATTGCTTCGCGGTCTCGGTGATGAAAAAGTCTTCCTGCTCCAGCGCGCTGGCCGAATACGCTGCAATCAACTTAATGTTCCGGGCAAAGCGGTCTCGATTCTCCCCGAGATGCCGTATGAATTCAGAATTAGATTCAGGCCCGTGCAGTTGGACTGCCGTGAGCCCAACGCGTTCCGCAACGTGACGCACAAAATCCGCAGGTTCGTTCACAAACACGCCGACCTTTTCTATTTCGCTTGGGAGCCCCGCAACTATCTCGCGTGCCACCTCGACCGCAACGTGGCGCGCACTTTTCTCGTAAAACACGAATCCCAACGCGCTGGCGCCCGCCTCGGCAGCTGCTCGCGCATCTTTCAGGTTGGTGATTCCGCAAATTTTGATCCAAGTCACCTTTTTATTCTATCTGTCCGCACCCATCCGCCGTCAGGGCTTCCTCTCACCACTCATGCCTGAATTTCGCTGCCGGAACATTCCCCGTGCCGTCAGAATCGCGCAAGGAAATGGTCCCGTCCACATGCTCACCACCCTCCACCAAGCGGTTTCGGCAGGGTGCGCCCGATCTTGCCCAGAAAACTTAAAGCGACGGCAAAACGACGCTGATAAACAGCTCGACCATCAGCCCGCAGACAATCACGACAGCGAATGGCCGCTGCCGGGGTGGTTACATTGCTTTGCCTCAGACTTGAGCCGCCTTCTGCAAAGCACAGGACTATGCCGCGGCTGAACCCTTACGGTCCCTGTGTGATCGACAATGGGTTTGCGGTCTGCAGGCTTTGCCGGAAAATTACGTTTTTGCTCGCCACTTCCGCCACCGCGTCCACGTGTACCCCGTATCCACCCGCGGGCAGCGTGTTGCCAAAGACAATCTCCTGGGTCGTTCCCGCCTTCAGCGAAAAACGTTCATATCCTAGCGCCGTTGCCCGCCCGTTACTCGCCACGCCCACAACAATCACAGTGAGATCGAAATCGTCCTTGCTGCCGTTGGATACCTTAACCGAACCATCAATGCGGTTGTCTCGCGCCATCGGCGGCTTCAACCACTCCAGCAACAGCGCGGCCACAATCCGCAGTTTGAAATCCCGGCTCGCGGCATGCGACGGCTTTCCTGAGTCGATCACCGTCACCGTGAACGCATAGTCCCCCGCCTGCCTGGCTGCCCCGGTGATTGTGCCTTCTGTTTCCGACAATATGAGCCCGTCGGGCAAGGCTCCCTGCGTCACTTTCCACTGCCGCGTCCCCTCACCGCCGAGCGCCATCAGCGTAACAGAGACGCGCTCTTGCGTCGCGAATGAAGGCAATGATTCCGTGGTGATTGAAATCGCGTGCTCCCCATCTAGCGTTTGTGCCTGAGCAGCCGCGCAGAGTATGGCCGCGACGAAAATGCATGCTGAGACCGCGCAGGATAACAGACGTAGGCACATAGCGAGCGCGGCCTTTTATCTCCCCACTCGCAACGATGGCACCAATACGCTCGAACCAACTTGGCTATCTTTGCCCGGCTTGCTGGCAGGTTTACTGGCAGGCAGGCTTCTTTCCGCTGCATCCGGAGCCTTGGTCAACTTCTTAGCCAGCTCAGCGAAGTTACGTCCCATAGGATGGTTTTCTTGCAATGCGATCGGGCTCCCTTTGTCCACCGATGCGCTGATCGCCGGGTAGTTGTTCGGGATCGTCCAGAACACTCGGCAACCAGTTGCTTCTTCCAGGTCGAGTTCACTCATCCCAGGAATCTTCTGATAGCGGTTCATCACCAGGCCCGCTTTACCCCGCTCATCGCCTTGTCGCAGGGCAATGGAAAGTTGCCGCGCGCTCCATAGCGATGTCTGGTCTGCTTGCGCCACCACCAGCGTGATCGTGGATATCTCCTGGATCAACCGTGCCATGTCGTCCGTCCGGCCTGAGCCGTCCACCACCACCTCGGCATATTGGGTGGTCAACAAGTCGAACAACTGCATCAGGTCGTTGGCTGGGGCCGCCTGCGGAGTCGGTTGTTGCGGCCCCGCCAGCACATGCAATCCTGACTTGTGCTTCGTCACCAGTCCCTGCAGCAGGGATGCGTCCATGCGATGGAAGCTTTGCAGCGCTTCCACCACTCCGAACGCTGGGCGCAAATTCAAATGCAGCGCGGCGTGTCCCAGCACCGCCAAATCCACCAACACAACTTTGCCGGTCAATCGCTGCAGCGCCACCGCCGTATTCGCTGCCACCGTCGTCGCGCCGCTTCCGCCCTTGGCATTTAGAAAGCCATATACCCGCGCGCGTTTAAGGCTGGCTGGTGATTGCCCTCGATTGGACCGATATCGGGCAAAAGCTTCGATCCATGCCTCCCGATTCGCGTTCCGATCTACGAATTCAGCAGCACCCGCCCGCATCGCCGAAACGATCAAGCTGGGCTGGCTCATCTCACCCACTGCAAAAATGCAAATCTCCGGGAGGTGCCCCCGAATGAGCTCCATGGCTTCAAACGCACGCTGCGGCCGCTGCGATTCAATGTCAACCAGCACCACTTCCGCGCCTTGTCCAACCAGTAAGCGCAATACCGCACTCGATCCATTCGTCGGAAGACCCAGGTGGCTGAATACCACTCGGCCCAATTGCGTGCTGTCCACGCGATTTGCCAGGACCGCAGCTTGCTCGCGATCCTCGCTCAACAGAACGGCAGGGATGCCGTGGCTGGAACGTTCTGGCCCCGAATTTCGGTTCAACTGCATCACAAAAGCCGGCTCACTTCGATGCCCGCTGGTCCCGGCCGCCTGCTTCCAGGCAGCGAAGGCACCAGCTTCAATTATGAACTCATTTCACAAACGGAGTCGAGGCGCGCAGCTTGGTTTCCCCCACGGTCGTTGTTTCAATTCTATGCAAAGCAACTTGAATTGGAAAGTCGCAAAAACCAAGTCCGCTGAGTCCCCCAGAGCCTTCGCTTTATACTAGAGAGGGAATGAAGCCAGCCGGCCCCAGCACCACCGTCAATGGTGATTCGCACACCCCTGCTCTGAGCAGCGGCCAGCGAGCGTGGCGGGCTTTGCGCCACCGCAATTTTCAGCTCTTTTTCGGCGGCCAGCTCATTTCCCTGACCGGCACCTGGATGCAGAGTATCGCGCTCTCTTGGCTGGTCTATCGCCTCACCGGTTCCGCTCTGCTGCTCGGCACCGTAGGATTCGCCAGTCAGATCCCAGTCTTTCTCGTCGCCCCCTTGGGCGGCACGATCGTGGACCGTGCCAATCGACACCGGATCATCGTCGGTACCCAGACAGCCTCCATGGTTCTGGCTTCCGTTCTCACTGTGCTTACGCTTACCCACCGCATCCAGGTTTGGCAGATCTTTGTGCTTTCCGCTCTGCTCGGCATCGTCAATGCCTTCGACATCCCTGCCCGCCAGGCCTTCCTGGTAGAGATGGTTGGTCGCGAAGACCTCATGAACGCCATTGCCCTCAACTCTTCCATGTTCAATGGCGCCCGCATCGTTGGCCCCGCCATCGCCGGAATTCTAGTTGCCCGCATCGGCGAGGGCTGGTGCTTTTTCGCTAATGCCGTCAGCTACGTCGCCGTCATCATCGGCCTGCTCCTGATGCGAGTAAATAAACCTCACCGCCGCGCTTCCTCGGCCTCGCCATTGGCCGACATTCTCGAAGGCTTTCGCTTCGTTAGCCGCTCCGGTCCGATTCGCGCCATCTTGCTGCTGCTCGGCCTGGTCAGTTTAGTGGGAATGCCCTACACCGTTCTGATGCCCGTTTTTGCCGACCGCATCTTGCACCGCGGCGCTCACGGTCTCGGTATCTTGATGACGTTCACCGGAATTGGCGCCTTGCTCGGCGCCGCCACCCTCGCGTTTCGCTCGGGGGTCAAAGGCCTGGGCCGCTGGATTGCATTGTCCTGCGCCGGCTTCGGCATTAGCCTCTTCGCGTTTTCCTTTTCCCGCAACTTCTGGCTCTCCGCTGCTCTCTTGCTGCCCGTGGGCTACAGCATGATGCTCGAGATGGCCTGCTCTAACACGCTGATCCAATCCATGGTGCCCGACCACTTGCGGGGCCGTGTGATGGCCGTCTATTCCATGATGTTCATGGGCATGGCGCCCTTCGGCGCGTTGTTTGGTGGTGCGCTGGCCGACAAGCTAGGCGCGCCTATCACCGTCGCCGTTGGCGCCGCCGCCTCCGTGATTGGCGCTATTGTCTTCGGAACGCACCTGCCCCGAATTCGCGGCGAAGCGCGCAAGATGATCATCGCCCAAGGCCTGGTAGGCGGCGAACCCGCCGAAGAACTGAACGCCCGCGCCGTCAACGATTAGGGCCTTGCCGCGGCAAAGTGATTCTTGCCGCAGCGGCGGCATAGATCAGTGCAGCACGTAAGTGCTGGGTACGCGAAGCGGAGCCGAAGAGTCCCGCCAGGGACGCCACTCGACTGCGCTCGCAGGGACCGCCGCCCAGAGCAGTCCCTGCCTCGCCGCTACTCCACTCGCAGCGAGTCCTACTGCGCCGTGATCTTCCCGAAGTGCCCATGCACGTAGCCAGTCGGGCCTGAAGTATAGAACAGCTCGTTAGTCTTTCCCGCGGAGCCGCCGTTGCCGTATTTCAGGTCCCACAGCCCGTTGATGGCAATGGCGTTGCCCGCGCTATTTTTCAGCGGACCCAGCAGTGCGCCCGTGGTCGGATTGAACGCATTGATCTTCCCGTCTCCCAGGTTACCGACAATCAGGTCGCTGCTGAATGTGCCGAAGTTCGACGGTGCCACTACGATTCCCCAGGGTGCATTCAGCGAGCCCGTGGTAATCAACCGCTTGAGGAAGTGGCCATTCAGGTCGAACTTGTCCACATAGCCGCAACCCGCGCAAAAAATTGCATCCGTCTTGGTCGCGTTCTGCTTGGCATAGAGCACGTACATGATGCCCCCGATATTGCGTATGTTGAACGGGGCGTAACCGGTGGGTATGCCGCTGTCCCTGAATGATCCGGCCAACCTGGTCTTAATGAAGGTCTTGTTGAACACGTCGATGGTGCCGGCGTGAAAGTTGGCCACGTACAGGAAGTTGCCGGTCCCATTATTGGCAATTTCCATTCCTTTGTAGTTGGCTTGGGAAGCGGAATTGTCTACCGCGATTTGGGCGGTGGTTCCCGCGCCCGTCCAGCCGCTGATCGTGCCGTCTTCGGTGACGAACAGAAACACGGAAGGCAATCCGCCGAGCACAAAGTCGGCAGAGGCGTTGTATACCGTCCCGGTTGGCGAACCCTTGGTCCCGCCGGCCGCCGGCGGAATGGTGACTACTAGCGCCTGTGGCGCTCCGCTTCCGATGTAGAGCGTGGACAACCCAGAATTGTTGTCCGAAACCCAGAAGTCTCCCGACGGGCTGTAGCTGATGCCCCAGGGGTTTTGCAGGTTGGCGTCGGTAAATGTTCCCATGCCGGCTTGGTCGGCGGTCAGTACGACTGCTTTATACGACGCCGCTTGCGCCGGGGCTGCCGCTACCGCAGCGATTACTGCCAGGCAAAGCGCGAAACACGCGACTCGGCGATTGAGTCCTGAGGGGGTGTTCATAATTTCTCCTTGAATTTGGGTGACTGGCCTCGACCGTGACAAACAGGTTGCCCAGAAACCAAGCCAGTCCGCCAAATCTAAGCGAGGCCCAGCGACCAAATGTCACCAGGATGTTGCTTTTTGGTCATCATTTCTCTGTGGCAGGCGGCGGGATGGGGCGCACACACGACCAAGCTGGCTCTTATGAGATAGTTTTATTGAACCGCCATGCCCTTTCATTTCGAACAGAAGCCCGCTCTGGTCGCCTACGTCACCTGCGGCGATCCTGACCTTGCGACCACGCGAGACGTGATTCTGGCTGCGATTGAGGCGGGCGCGGACGTGATTGAACTGGGCGTGCCTTTCAGCGATCCTCTGGCCGACGGCCCTGTCATTCAGCGCGCCAGCGAACGGGCGCTGAAGCATGGCACATCGCTGTCGCAAGTGCTGAAGCTGACGGCCGAGATTCGTGAGCACTCACAAGCTGTAGGTTTGGTCGTCTTTTCTTACCTCAATCCGATCTTGCGCATGGGAATGTCAAAATTCTGCTCAGTGGCGCGATACGCGGGGGTGGACGGGGCGCTCATCACGGATCTGCCGGTCGAGGAGGCCGGCGAGTATTTGCGGGAGATGGAGAAGAACGACCTGGCACCGGTATTCCTCGCGGCGCCAACCAGCACAGACGCGCGCCTGCAACGAGTGGCGGCAGATTCGCGAGGCTTTGTTTATGCGGTATCGCGCACGGGAGTGACGGGAGCACAACAGCAAATGCCAGAAGATGCGGCGGCGCTGGTAGCGCGCATCCGGAACTACACCGAGTTGCCGGTCGCGGTGGGATTTGGCATCTCGACCCCAGAGCAGTTTCGCGCCGTCGGAAAATTTGCGGATGCTGCGGTGATTGGGAGCGCGATCGTGCAAATCATCGAACAAAATCCGGGGCGTGAGGCGGTCACGGTGGCGGACTTTGTCAGGAAACTGCGAGAGTAACAGGGAGCAGTCCGACCCGTCCCCCCGAAAAGCCGTAGCTCCAATTCGAATCCCGTCGAGAAGCGAGGTCCAAAAGGGTTAACAAACAGTGCGGCCCAACGCACCAAAAGAGGCGCTCTATTGCGAGCGCCTCTTTCGCATGCAATTCAAAACGCGAACCGCGCCTAGACGCTTTACTGGGGCAGAAGCACGCTATCCACCACGTGAATCACACCATTGGACTGCATTACGTTGGCGATGGTCACGGTGGACATGCCGCCCTTGGCGTCGGTCAGGATAATCTTGCCATCCTTCATGGACGCGGTGAGCGGGCCGCCGGCGACGGTCTTCAATTCAGCCTTGCCTTTTCCTTCTGCGATCATCTTCTTGAGGTCGTGCGCTGCCAATTTGCCAGCGACCACGTGGTAGGTCAGCACCTTGGTCAGCGTGTCTTTATTTTCAGGCTTCAGCAGCGTGTCCACAGTACCGGCGGGCAGCTTGGCGAAGGCTTCATTGGTGGGAGCGAACACGGTGAATGGCCCCGCGCTCTGCAGAGTGTCGACCAACCCGGCAGCCTTTACGGCAGCCACCAGAGTGGTGTGATCGTTGGAGTTGACGGCATTTTCGATGATGTTCTTTTGCGGCGACATATCGTGGCCGCCCACCATGGGGTTGCCGCCAGCAAAGCTCGACGTCACCAAGGTCAGCGCGAATAGCGTCAGCGTAGCGAAAATCGTTGCGGATTTCATTTTGTTTTGTTCCTTTCAGGGGGTTACCCTTCCACTCCAAGTACGGGACAGGCGGGAAACTGGATTGCTATCGCGACTCAGTTAATCGGAGGACGTACTACGAAGGGGGAGTGGAAATGACGCGAGGCGCCGCTGAAGATATGGTGGCCAGGGAGGGAGTTGAACCCCCGACGCCAGCCTTTTCAGGGCTGCGCTCTACCGCCTGAGCTACCTGGCCACATCGTCCACGCATTGCCTGGCCGCCTCGCTCTCAGGCGGGCCAGAAACTCGCAAATTTGGCGGGTTTGCCTTCGAACCTCGGGGCAGCCAAAACTTTGGAGCGTGCAGGACATTTTGATTATAGCAACCACCCTGCGTTTCACTCAATATTGATCGCGATTTTGCTGGCGCGACGCGCTGGGCTTTCGCTGCGTAGCCTCGGCCAGCTAGAATCGTATCTGCAACTATTGGAATGGTTTACGCGAGGCGTGGCGATCGACGATGACGCGCCGCCCGATCTCCGGAGGTTCTTGTGCTTGGAGGATTTCGTTTGTTGGTGACGCTCTTGATTCTTGCAACGCTTTCTTGGACCGGACTGGTAGCAACGGCCTGGGCCGCTGACCACGCCACATCCCCCACCGCCGGCCCGCCCCAAGCCAAAGTCGAACCCGTGGTGGATATTCTCCACGGTCACAAGATCACCGACCGCTACCGGTATTTAGAAGACGCGAACAACCCGGAAACCCAAACTTTCGTGCACGACCAGCTGGCGTATGCGCGAAGCATTCTCGATCCACTACCGGGCCGCGACCAGATCCACCAGCGGTTGGCGCAACTGCTCACCATCGGCGCCATTTCCACCCCGCATGTCGCCGGGCCTTATTACTTCTACACCCGTCGCGACGGCACGCAGAACCAGGCGATCTTGTACGTCCGCGACCACATCGACGGCCCCGACCGCGTGCTGGTGGACGCCAACCAGATGGCCGCTGATGGCACGGTCGCTCTGGACTGGTGGTTCCCATCTGAAGATGGCAAGTATGTCGCTTACGGCATTTCCTCCAGCGGGTCTGAGGAAAGCATGTTGCACGTTTTGGAGACAGCCTCCGGAAAAGTTCTCCCCGATGCTATTGACAGAACTCGCTTCGCTAGCGTGGCATGGAAAAACGACAATTTGGGTTTCTACTACACTCGCCATCCTAAGAAGGGCGAGGTCGCGGCTGGCGATGAGGTGTATCACGTCAAGGTCTTCTACCACGCGCTCGGTTCCGACCCAGGCAAGGACCCACTATTGTTTGGAGAAGGCCTGAATCCGCAGGACATTCCCGGGGTCACGCTCTCCGAGGACGACCGCTGGCTGGTGATTCAAGTCTTCCAG
>JBBQVN010000114.1:0-11982 GCA_038211475.1 Terriglobales bacterium
CTCTATCTCGCGGGTCGAATGGTGCCATGGCAAAAGTTCCTATCGCTGGGGAAATTGCGAGGGACTTCGAGTTGCTAGACTCGACACGCACGCCACGTCGGTTGTCCGAGCTGGTCTCCCACGAGGGGCACTTGGTTCTGCTCTTCTATCGCGGCAATTGGTGACCGTTTTGTCTCCGCCAGTTGGCGGATTATCGCGAACACTATCCGGAAATCAGGGCGGCGGGCGCGAGCCTGGTGGCTGTTTCGGTGGATTCGTGCGAATCATCGGAGGCCTTGCGAAATCAGCTATCGTTGCCGTTTCCGATTTTGTGCGATACGGGACGACGCGTTGTTAAGGACTGGGATATCTACAACTCGCGCGAAAGGGGCGGCATCGCCAAACCGGCCGTCTTCGTGATTGATCGCAACCAGGTAGTTCGTTACGCTTCGGTGGACTCGGTCTCGACACGCGTTCCATCCATCGAGATTGTCCACTCCCTACAAAGTCCTGCCAATGCCCGGCCGATGCGACGCAGAGTTCACATCCCCACGTTGTCGGAGTGGATCTCGGCGATTCGAAATCACTTTCAAAGTTAGCAGGATCATCCGCACAATTTAAAGACACGAAATGTTCGCAACCTAGAATTCGATTGCCGGACTCTTTCTTTCTGTTGCGTGCAAACGTCCCGCGATTCCATCGCTTGGTCACAATTGACCAGCTTCCGGTTCATTAAAGCCGCACTATGGACTCATGACGTCCATGACACCCATGACCCGAGAAGCGATGGCGATTCGTTGTCCGACTTGCGGGGCCAAGCCCGGCCAGAAATGTGAGCTCGGTAGCGGGCAAACCCGCACTGCTCCGCATCGGGAGCGGCGCGTCGTCGGGCCAGACGAGGCAAGCGCGCCGGGTAGCCCCTCCAGCAGAAAATGATTCCCGCCGGCTGGAGGGAGGCGATCCACCTTTTGGCCGACGGAAGGGTGCTTCCCAGCAGTTGAGTAACAACGTCCAGCAACCGCAGCGCTTACTTCTTGCGTAACGCTGTCTTACCGTACACGGCTACTACGACTACAGATTTGGCTGCTACGTCGTGCTCGAAGCCGTTTTCACAAATGCGCTCCGCGATGGTGAACTCAGACTTCGCTCGCTCCGAGAGTCCACTGTAGTTCGCCAGCATCGCATGAAGTTAGAACTTCGGGTTACTATCGAAACCTTTCGACCCGCATATCATAAGCTATCGAGCGGAGTGGCTGGAAACACTCCGTCCCTTCAAAGTCTGAGTGTGAAATCTTTTGCCTATTGTTTCAAATATTATCGCCTTGCCCTTATTGGGTGCTTGGAGTATGCTGTTGGCGTGAAGCGCGCCCAATCGGCCCCAGAAGTCCGCGAATTCGACCCGAACGCCTTCCTTGCGACCATTGGGGAAGGCAGGCGACTAGTCGTCGTCTCCAGAAGGAAACGGGTCTATGGCCAGGGCGATGTGGCGGACTCGCTGTTCTATATCCAAAAGGGCAAGATCAGGCTCACCGTCGTGTCCAAGGCGGGCAGAGGGGCGACAATCGGCATTTTGGGCGAAGGAGATTTTTTTGGAGAAGGGGCGCTCGCGGGACAGGTTCGGCGCATGGGGTCAGCATCGGCGATGACAGATTGCCAATTGATGCGGATCGAGAAAAAAGCGATGATGGACGCGTTGCATCGCGAGCACTCGTTTTCTGATCGGTTCGTTGCCTACTTACTGGCGCGGAACATCCGTTACGAAGAGGATCTCGTAGATCACCTGTTTAACTCCAGCGAAAAGAGACTGGCCCGCGTCCTGCTGCTGCTCGCTCGATTTGGCAAGGACGGAGTGCCGGAGAAGGTGGTCGCCAAGATCAGTCAGGAGACCTTGGCCGAGATGGTAGGCACAACCCGTTCGCGAGTCAGCTTCTTCATGAACAGGTTTCGAAAAATGGGTTTCATTGAATACAACGGTTCCTTGGAAGTTCACAGTTCGCTGCTGAACGTCGTCCTCCACGACGTGAATCCTGCCAACGAGACTCGCTAGGAGGGTCAGCGATTTAGCGCCTCCATAATTGTCTCTGGCGATTTTGCCTGTCTGGAGGAAATGCCCGCCTTATCAAGCTGAGCAATTTTGACCAGTTTTCCAATCGTTACTATTTAAGAATGGAGCAGTGAGGACAGCTTCTCGGGGGAGGGCTGTTCCTTGGTACGAGCGCGCCCTATGACCGCCCGGTCTGGGGCGCATTTGCTTTTCGCTCGACTTAGTCCCGCACTCCACCGCCTAGAGCCATAACGGAGCCTACTGAGTAAAACGAAAGCGATTAAATCAATGAAAGAACTGTTCAACTTTGAACAGATTTCTGGAGGCGGATGTTGAGAATCAATCCAGATCATCCCTTCATCCGTCGTGCCGTCCGACCCCAACAGGCGGCATTTTCTTCTCGCGCAGGACTAGGTCGTGTGTAGCCATGCCTTTTTGCCCGCCTTAAGCCTCTTCTTTGTGTAACTTGAATTTCACGTGTGCATAAAACACTTTGAGTTGAGCAATATTGAGCAGCTTTTTGCCCTCCGATATTAAGAATCAATATTGGCAGAGTGTGTGCAGTTCGCAGACTGCTCGTAGCTGGAGGTTCAAGTGGCCATGGCGAAACGAAGGCTCATCGTCGAAGAGGGTTTAGGATCCCTGAAGAGAGTCGCAGGAATTGGCGGGGCTTTCGCCCTCAGCATTTTCTTGTGGTTGGGATTAGTAAAACTGGCGATAAGGCTGCTGGGTGCGGAATGAGCAAGACGAGCGGTTCGACCAGTTAGAGGTGGAAGTTTTCCCGGGTGCTCCGGTGTCGAAGACTGGCAGAGACGCAACCATTGCAATCTCGGCTGAGAGGATTCGCTATGAAAATGCTGCTACTTGCAGGACTGCTGCTAATTTCGCTTGGAGTTCTGTCCCTTGTGGTGCCGATTCCCAGCACCGAGAGCCGTGGACTTAGAGCTGGAGGCGTCAACCTCGGAGTGCAAACCACTCACAGCGAACGAGTGTCGCCGGTGATTAGCGGACTGCTCATTGTTGGCGGAATCGTGCTGAGCATCGCCGGTGGGCGCAATGGAGGCCTGAAAGGCTGAAATCGCTAGCACAGCGTTTATGTTTCATTTAGAAACCCGGTGTAGGAAGAACGCGAAAGTTTCAAGTGGAAGTGCGGCCGCGGCGAGTCCAAAAGAAAAACGGTCAAGCAACTCCGCCCATCCTCCGCGGAATCTAAACCTTTGACGTGAAGGAGCACTTATGAAAACATTTCAAGCCGTCGGTACCGCAGTTTTGTTGTGTCTGATTGCAACTAACGTTCCTGCCCATGCGAAGCAGGACCCGCAGGATCCCCAGACCAAGCGCGAACAGCAAGCCAAGCCCCCGGAGCAGAAGGATGAAAAGCAGGCTAAGCCCGTTCCACAAGAACAGAACCGCGCTCGACAACAACAGCAGCAACAAGAGCGCTCTCAGCAACAGAAGCAGCAACAGCAACAGGATCGTGCCCAGCAACAGAAGGAGCAGCAGCAGGATCGTGCTCAGCAGCAGAAGCATGACCAGCAGCAACAACAGCAGGAGCGTTCCCAGCAACAGAAGCAGCAGCAACAGGATCGTGCTCAGCAACAGAAGCAGCAACAACAGGATCGGGCCCAGCAACAGAAGCAACAACAGCAGGATCGGGCCCAGCAACAGAAACAACAACAGCAGCAACAGCAGTCCGCGCGGCAACTAAAGCAACAGCAAGACCTGAACAAGCAGCGCCAGCAAAATGCCCAGGCTCAAGGGCAGGCGCAGCAACAACAGGCGCAGCAGCAACAGCGACTTTCACGGGAGCGCCAGCAGGAGCTTATCGAGAAGCAGAAACAGCGGGTCGCGCAGTTCCGCCAGCACCAGAATGATCAGCAGCAGCGGCAGGCGGCCCAGCAGCAAGTAGCGCGGCTTCAGCAAGAACATCGCCAAGCCCAGTACCGCTTCCAGGAAGATTACCTGCAGCGCATGCAGCAACAGCAAGCACGCTTCGACCAGGACCGGCACGATTATGAAAATGATCCGTATTTCTACACGGCGCCGATCTACCGCTACAACCGCGGCGGGAATTACTACGAAGCCAACCAATACAGCGCAGACTTGCTCCGCCGAGCCGTGAACTATGGCTATGCAGAAGGCTTTCGCACTGGACAGGCGGACCGGCAGGATCGTTGGCAGCGTTCCGACTATCGCGACACCTACGCTTATCAGGATGCGAATTATGGGTACACCGGCTATTACGTAGACCAGGACGAATATAACTACTACTTCCGCGAAGGATTTCAGCGCGGCTATCAAGATGGATTTCAAAGCCGCTATCGATATGGCCGCTATTCCAACGGCTCATATAGCATCCTTGGCGGAATCTTGGGTCAGATTTTGAATTTCCAGTCGATTCGTTAGTGGTCGATTCGTTCGTGAGTGACGGGCGAACCCCTGGGCGTACAACGTCATCCAAGTGGTGCTTGGCGCCCGGGGTTCTCCTGGCTTTTGCTGGTTCCCATCATTACGGTGGCGGATCAACCCCATTCTCATCATAAGTGTGGGAGAACGTCCGGAATGGAAACGTCAAATTTGGGTCGGCCGGCAGCTTTTTTGGACATCTCTTAACCAGCCCGGGCGCCTCATTGGAACCCCGGCAAAAAGTAAGCCCCGTTCAACCGGTGAACGGGGCTCGATTATTTAAAGTCGCTTTGCGCTGGGGAGAGTGAACGAATAGCGATGGAGCCGGCAGAATCCCAAATTCCACCGATCCACCAGTTGCAACTTATTCGAGGCGTTTGACCCTAGACTGTCCGGCGCCCGCTCAACAAGTTGATCACGACCACCACTAAGGCGATGACGAGCAAAAGGTGGATAAGGCCTCCACCCACATGCATGCTAAAGCCCAGAAGCCACAAAATCGCGAGAACCACGACGATCGTCCAAAGCATGGTTTATTCTCCTGTCCAAAAATTGAGCATCTTCAAAACGTTTTGTCTCAGCGGTCCACGGTGAAGCTACAAAGATGCGCTTTTTGAAGTTCCGGTTGTTTGCGAACCTTAACTGGATTGCTCAATTTCGGAAATCTTGTACTTTGCTCACCGGATGTGAGCCTTCCGGGCGAAAGTGTGGCCGCACTCCAGGCACAACAGGTTGCTGCGCGGAGTGATCATGCCACAAGAGGGACACATCCGCTGCGCGCCGGCTGGCGGCTTCAGTCCTCCAAGAACCCTGCTCACACCCTCGCCGATTATGGCGAACAGTCTACGCAACGAACTATTACGATATTGCATCCAAAGTCCTTCCGCTCTTTCTCCAACAGCTACCCGCCGGGTTGAAAATGGTGGGTGGCGCGGGAGCGAGATCGAGAACCATTTTAATTGGGAGCCCGTTATTGTAGCGATTATAGCGATCGATTAATTCGAGGATGACAGGAGCAGGCCCCGAGAGACTGTGCCGGATTGCTCACGTTAAGGAAAGAAGCCGCTCCTCGGACGCGTTCCCGACCGAAGCGCGGGTGTACCAGTGAGCAATTCTGAACATCTATTGGCTGGGCGCCAATGTAAAACAGAGCGGTAGGTTTTTTCCCGCTTTTTTTCAGGCAACTAAAGAAAGGTCAAATCTCATGCCTCTACTTCAAGTCGTGGAAGTTCTGATTGTGGTGGGAGTTCTGCTGTGGGTAATCAATCGCTTCCTCCCGATGCAACACTCCATCAAGTCGATCTTGAATGGTGTGGTTGTGATTGCGGTCATTCTCTGGCTCCTGAATGTGTTTGGCTTGTTCACCTCCCTTTCCAGGATTCATGTTGGCTAAGAACTGAGTCGAAAAAGCCGTGTTGATTCCCGCAGCTCGAGCCGCATCACAATCGAGCAAGAAGGCGGCAGAGGTCTGCCGCAAGGAGACACCATGAAAATAAAACTGTTATTCACGCTTCCGATTCTATTGGGCTGCACCGCCTTGGCTCAGACCGATTCTCACACCGCCATGAATGGCGAGCCGATGGCACAGACGCCCACATTCCGCGTGAACGTGACCAGTCGCACCGTCAGTGCGGTCAACTATCAGCATCGCAGCGGAGCTACGAAGTTGGATTTCGCAGGTACCGACCTCATGCCACGAGCCAAGGGCGAAGCCAAAGTGGAAAGCAAGCGCGGATCGATTGAAATCGAAGTGGAATTCGGCAACCTGGACAAGCCCACAACATTCGGCAATGAATACTTGACGTACATTCTGTGGGCGATTTCGCCTGAGGGCAGAGCATCAAATCTTGGCGAGGTGCTGGTGGGCGATAACCATCGCAGCAAGCTTGGCGTGACCACCGATCTGCAGGCCTTCGCGCTGATCGTGACCGCCGAACCTTACTATGCCGTGCGGCAGCCCAGCAATGTGGTGGTGCTTGAGAACATAGTGCGCGCCGACACCAAGGGAACCTCTGAGGCAGTGAATGCCAAGTTTGAACTTCTCGAACGCGGCGGCTACATTCCCACCGGCTACAAGTTTGACCCGGTGATCTTAAATGCCAAGTTGCCATTGGAATTCTTCGAGGCTCGCAACGCTCTCCGCATCGCGCAATCAGAAGGCGCCGACATCTATGCAAGGGACAGCTATCAGCGCGCCGTGAAATTGATGGACACCGCCGATGGTTACGCCATCAGCAAGAATGTACAAAAGAAGCCGCTCATTTCGGTCGCTCGGGAAGTGGTTCAGACTGCCGAAGACGCTCGCGCCATCGCAGTCAGAAAGATAGAAGATCAGCGTCTGGCCAACGAGCGCCAGGCTGCGGCCGACGCGCAGGCTCAAGCGCAGGCGCAGGCCGACGCAGCCACCCGGCAGAAGCAGCAGGCTGAGGCAGATGCAGCCAAAGCCCAAGCTGACGCAGCCAAAGCACAATCCGATGCGGCGCAGGCGAAGGCAGAGATGGCCGCAACTCAGGCGGCCTCAGCAAGTGCGCTCGCCGCGGCTCAGTCTGAGGCCGAACAGGCTCGTTTGGCCGCACAGCAAGCCCAGGTGAGCGTGCAACAAGCGGAAGCCGACAAAGCCGCCATGCGTCTGCGGTTATCGGAGCAATTGAATTCGATTCTCCAGACCCGCGACAGCGCACGCGGCCTGATTGTCAGCATGTCCGACGTGTTGTTTGATACCGGGAAGTATTCGTTGAAGCCGGGAGCACGCGAGAAGCTTGCGAAAGTTGCCGGCATCCTGTTGGCTTACCCTGGACTCAACGTCGAGGTCGATGGCTACACCGACAATGTGGGCGGCGACGAAATGAACCAACAGCTGTCCGAGCATCGAGCTGGCGCCGTCAAAGATTATCTGGTGCAACAGGGCGTCGGGATGAATTCGGTCGTCGCGCGGGGCTTGGGCAATAGCCTGCCGGTAGCCTCCAATGACAACGCTGCCGGGCGGCAGCAGAACCGAAGGGTGGAGCTGGTGGTATCGGGCGAAGCCATCGGCAGCACGGTCAACCCGGGAAACCCCCGGTAAGGTTAGAGAATCCTGACTTGGGCCTATTGTTTCTTAGGCTCGAGCAGTTCTCATTTAGCCGCCGCGGGTGTCTGCCGAGTGGCGAGTTACTAATCTTCAGCGCGCCGTCGTTCAATGGTTGTGTTGGCATCCAGCCAATCGAGCAAGCTTCGGATGCTGCTTCTGGCCAAAGCAATGGAGGAATCCGCCGCACCGTAATAAATATTGATGGAGTCCCCATCGGGATCGACTGTGTACCCGCACGGGAACACCACGTCTTTCACGTCGCCGAGTCGCTCATAATCGGCTTCGGGCCCAAACATCCAGGAGTCTCCCCGCAGTAAACACTTCTCCGGATTCTCCAGGTCAAAAAGGGCCAGCCCCAATCGGTACAAGCTGCCGGAAGGCGTCTGGCGAACTCCGTGGTAAAGCGTCAGCCACCCACGGGGGGTCTCGATGGGCGGAGCCGACAGACCAATCTTGTTCGCGTCCCACCAGGCGCCGCGCCTCGCCTCCAGAATGAGCCGATGCCTGCCCCAGTGGCGAAGATCCGGCGAATACGAAATCCACATGTGCGCGCCCAGCGGCGTCATGGGGCGATGAATCAGCGCCCAGTACCCATCGATCCTCCGCGGCAGCACGGCTGAGTCTTTGTCGTCGGGAGGCATGATGACGCCGTACCGCTCGAATGTCCTGAAATCCTTAGTGAGAGCTAAAGAGACTCCGGGACCGCCCCGCGAATAAGAAGTGTAAGTAACCACGTATTGGCCCATCTCAGGGACAAAAGTGATGCGGGGGTCCTCGATGCCCCAGATCTCCTCGGGGTGGTCTTTCGGCTCCGGCTTCATGGTGGGCTCCGGATCGATTTGCCATCCATCCACGCCGTTTTCCGAGCGTGCCGCGCAGAGGTGCGACAAGCCGCGCCGGTCTTCCACGCGGCAAAGCAGAAGCGTGGTACCGTCCGCCAGTCGGGTGGCGCCTGCATTAAACACACTGTTGATGGGGTAGGGCCAATCTTTACCGGTCAAGATCGGATTGGCGGGATGCCGTAGCAGCAGAGGTGCATAACTCGCGGTCGTCGCAAGACTCATAAGGATTTCATACCAAAAAACGAAACAGTTTTAATATGCCGGCAAAGGAAGCAGCGTACCGTCCAAACCGGCGCCAAACAGACCCCAGCTCGACTGCCTGCCATCGGATTCCCGCAGCAATCGCATTTCGACAAGTGCCAACAGGAAAGACAGAGTTGACTCCGCTCCCTGGTTTTCATTCACGCGCTCGGGATGAAGCCCATCTCGACAACCGCCAGTGATTGCATCATACAGGGGAATCTGCAAGTCGTTGCTTCCCAGAAACCAATTGAATGCCCTCCAAGCCTCTTTGCGCCAGCGATCGTCTCCAGTAATGCTATAGGCGGCGAGAGATACGGATACCGCGCCACCCGCTTCCACTGGTTGTTGGTCGAAGCGAGCCCGACCGCTGCCTTTGCGGTAAAACCCCTGCGAGCCCACGGGCACAAAATGGTTGTTCTCGTCACTGCGATGGAGCGCGCTGAGCCAATCCAAGGCTTCCAGGCCAACCGATAACATTGCACGGTCTGAGGTCCGATGTCCAGCCATCAACACCGCCTGCGGCAATCTGGCATTCGAGTACGCCACTACGTCTTCAAACCACGACCAACCCGGAGATTGGTTGGAGCGGTAAAGTTCGACCAGCCGCCCCGCCAGGACCGCGCTCATTTTCTGAGCGTCGCGGTCGCCGGGAAAGCCCGCCAGATATTCCTCAAGCCCCAGCAGTGCAAAGGCCCAAGCCCGCGGACTGCTAAAGGCTAGCACAGCCGGAACCGCAAACTCGAAGATGCGTCCCGCGGCACCGCACAGAGACTGATCGTTGGAGCGGCCAAGAACTGTTCCCAACGCCCACACAGCTCTGCCATGAGAGTCTTCGGAGCCTTCGGCCTCAAGCCACTTGCGCGCATAGCTCTGGAAGTTTCTAAACCTTCCGTTGGTGGGGTTAAATGCATGGCCTAGAAATGCCAGATACCGCGAGGCAAGGTGGTCCACCACGGGAGATTGATTCGCCTCGAGTTGTCCCAACAATACTGCGAGGATAAGCGCTCTGGCATTATCGTCGGTGGTGTAGCCTTCGTCGTAATTGGGAACGGCAAAAATCGCGTGCTGCAGCATACCGGTGTCGTCGGTCATGCGATGCAGGTGATCGAGTTGGAGGGCGGGAAGCTGGTTGAGTCGCTTTTCCACAATCCGGTCCGCAAACGTTACTCGCGGCTCTCGCATGCGATCGATGCGAGCCTGTTCGAAACTCCCCATGTAACCCTGCGCAGCTTTTTTCCAGACCATGTCGCGCGAATACAGGTAGGCTCGTTTGCGCATGGCATGGCGTATCGCCGGAGTGTCCAGAAGTTCGATGGTCTTTCGGGCGATGGCGCCAGGGTCTTGAAACGGAACCAGCGCGCCGCGTCCTTCGTCCAGCAATTCCAGAGCATGCCAGTACGGAGTCGAAATGATGGCCTTCCCCGCGCCCAACGCATTGGCGAGCGTACCAGAAACCACTTGCGCCTCATGGCGATAGGGAGTGATGTAAATATCCGCGGCGCCGATGAACTCGGCCATCTCGGCTGGACTGACGAAGCGGTCGTGAAAAATTACGTTCGCTTCCACGCCCATTTCTTTCGCTAAAGCCTGCAACATCGCTCGATAGCGGTCGCCTTCGCGGCGAAGAAGATGAGGGTGGGTTGCGCCCGCCACAATGTAAACGACATTGTCGTGCTTCGCCAGGATGTCGGGCAGCGCCCGGATTACGTTTTCGATTCCCTTATTCGGCGAGAGCAGGCCGAAGGTGAGAAGCACCGCTTTTCCTTCTACACCGAAGCGGTCCTTGTAAAAATTCGGGTCCAAGAAGGGCAAGTCCGGAACACCGTGGGGAACGATGTCGATCTTGCTTCCGGGCACTTTAAAAATTTCCTGCAGGAACTGCGCCGAAAGCTGGCTCATCACGATGATGCGGTCCGAAAGCTCTGCAAGTTGTTCCATGACCATCAGCTGGTTGGGGTCCGGTTCGCGCAGTACGGTGTGCAACGTGGTCACAACCGGCATCTTCAGTCCTCGCAGCAGATGCAGGATATGGCTGCCGGCGGGACCGCCGAAGATGCCATACTCGTGTTGCAGGCAAACCATGTCGACATTATTGAAGTTCAGAAATTCTGCGGCCGCCCGGTACGACTCCACTTCATCCTGATTCAGCGACCAGCGCACGGGTGCCGGATAGTCGTATCCTTCTTCCGTGTCGTTCACCGGCAGCGCCAACAACCGAGCCGTCCCATACTCCGCGGTCAAGGCGTCGCAGAGGTCGGTCGTGAAAGTGGCAATTCCACACTGCCGCGGAAGATAATTGCCGATTACGGCAATCCGCGTGGGCAGAGCGGACTTTGCATGCAACCACGTGCGGACCGCCGGAACTTCTTCCGGCACCAAAACACGCGGGCTGATGACTTCCAGTCGTCCTGGAGAGATGATCGTGTTGGGAAGCGACATATTTCCTCCATTCAATGCCATCGCGTTGGAAGAGGTGAGTCCTCCGGCGTTGGATAAACCAGAGTTACCAGCTTCGGAGCAAGCCACCTTGGTCGAGCGTGCCGTCTGCGGGACGAATGGGCGCTTTTTAATTATCCCGTCCCTCAGGCCTTAAGCGATGGTCAAAATTGACCAAATGGCGAGCGGTCAAAACGAAGTGCCTCACGGCCAAGCTGTCAATGGAGCAAACTTTTCTTTATTGTCTGCGAAGCTTTGATGCGGCGCTGCGCCTTAAGTTTGCTCGGAACGCCATCCCATCCGCTGGACTTCGCCGCCGCAAGTATTTAGCCTAGCCTGCCATGCAAAACCTGCCTCGCCACCGCTCTCAGGGGTTCGACATGATTCTAGCTTCTCTCTTCCCGCGTCTTCCTCTTTGTCTTGCGCTTCTGGTCGCGATCTCATTCTCCGGCTTCGCATCGGCACAAACTGCTCCTGCTCCCGATCCCGTGCTCGACCGCCTGGCAACCCTCACCGCCCAGCCACTTCCAGAATGGCGTTATCACGAGGACATCGCCCATCCCGAAACCGCCGCGCTCGATGAATCCAGTTGGCCGGCGATGAAGGTGCACGACAAGTGGCCTCACGGCGTCCACGTCTTTCGCAAGACCATCGAAGTCCCCGCCACCATCGACGGCTACGCGACCCAGGGCTCGCGGCTCACTCTCGATTTGTTTTTCACCAGCCCGGGAAAAATCGTGATCACCGTCTTCTCCAACGGCTCGATGGTGTTTCGCGGAGACGACGACCAGCAACAACTGCTGGCTCTAACCGAAAACGCTCAACCCGGTCAGAAATTTGTCGTCGCCATTCGCGCCGATGCCACCGAGGCTGAGGCCGAACTGTCCCGCTCGCAGTTGCTCATCGAACCGCCCGCTAGCCGTCCCGACCCAACTTTTCTGCGCGCTGAAATTCTCTCGGCC
>JBBQVN010000115.1:0-11940 GCA_038211475.1 Terriglobales bacterium
TTCATCGCGACCGCGGGGAGGCACAATTTCCTCTACCGATACAATTAACGGGTCACCAGACTTTAGGCGACTCTCGAAGGCGAAATTCCGACCGATCAAATTCAACTCATACGGATCAAGAACGATTTCCAGCCCGGTTAAGGGTTCGCGCACTACAAGGTAGGTAAGTCTCTCCTGTAGGAAGCGTTCGACAGCCACGACCTTGACATGGATCTCCTCTCCTACCCGAAATCGTCGAACGAAGTCCTCAAACGGTGTGACGCTGGCGGGTAGCATCAGGCGAATCATGGGCGAGTCGCTGGCGGATAGATCAAAACCGCAGACGATCGCCTCTACTCGGTCAGGCGTGACCTCGACTCCCTCTACCCGTGCGGCGAAGGCCAAACTGTCGTAAGGGGGTAGTTTCAGCGGTGGAGACGACTCGTCATCATCTAGCCAATCCTTTGTCGGCCCCCACCCCTCTTCGCCAAAGTGAAAAGACTCTTCATCGGCGTCGTCTGACTCGATAGTTTCTGAGGCTTCGAGCGAGGGTTGCCATCGCCGTGAGGTCCGGATTCTGGGTGGTGGCTTGGCCACCCGGTCCACATGCAGAATCCCAGCGGCCTTTTGCGCCGTCACTTTGGAGCCGAGCGGAAAGAATTGATCAATGAAGAGGGCCTTTGGAATGGCTTCACCCTTCAACACGCCGTTGCTTGCGCGCGTTTCATTCGCGATAAAATTTGCCAGCTCAGTCCAGTTCAGGGTCGCCGCATGAAGCCACCCTTCCTCCAACACCACGATAAACGACGCGCATACATGAACGCTCGGCTCTTTCAGCGGCGAACGTCGTTCAAGCCATCGCCGTCGTCGTGCGCAGACGAAAATCTCCGGCGAACTTTGGCTGCATACGGAATCATGAGAAATGGCGACGGTTGCGTTCTCATGGAGGGCGATAAGGTGAGGGCTGCGTTCGGGCTCTTGCAAGAACGGCACATACCGGGCCTCTTCCGCGCTAGGGCTGGTGTCCCGGCGGTAAAGGTGGGTAGATAGCCCATGAGCCAGCAGAATCCGAAGCTTGTTAAGCAGCCGGAAATCCGTGGGGCGAGCCTCCTCTTCCTTCTTGTGCCCCGACAGCCCGTTTAAGAGGCCTTCCCGGTCCGCGGCAACGCGGCGATCCAACGTTTCGTGCACGACGAAGTTCTCCTCAGCCCATCCCTTACGCTGTGCATTCTGGTTACGTTGAAAGAGAGTGCCTTCCCAAGCCTCCCATATTTTCAAGCTGAACTCCAGATCATCACGGCATGCGGCCATTAGCGCTTGCTGTCGTTGATGCACCATCCGCTTTGTTGCGGCATCCCACGCTCGGTCCCATCGAAAGAGATCCCTCAAATTTCTCAGCCGTCGCATTGCGAGAATCGTCGCCATCTCAGTCGCACAACCAAAGCGATCGGCGAGGATCATGAGATTGGAAATTTCCGGCTCCTCTGCAAATGCTCGAAGCTCGCTTCCATGTGCTGTTATATCGCCATCGCTGTCGAGCGCACCCATCCGATGTAGCACTTCTGGCGCGCGTCCGAGTTCAGCGATCGGTGGAGCCTCGATCCAAGGAAATGATCGAACGTCGTCAATGCCCGAGGCCTTGGCGGTAAGCACAATCTGCTCAAGTGGAGCACGCTGAATCTCCGGTTGGCTGAATGCTAAGAAGACCTCGTTGTCATTGAATTGATCCTCGGTGTAGAGACAATGAGCAACTCCTGGCGCTTTTCGACCGGCTCGCCCCCAACGCTGGCGGCACCCAGCGCGGCTGTGGCGTGTAGCTGCGACAAATGTGGTGTGCGTCCGCAAATCCCACTCAGCCTGGTTGATCAGGCCGCTATCAACCACGTGAACAATACCTTCGACTGTCAAGGATGTCTCCGCGACGTTCGTCGAAATTACAACTCTGCGCCGATTCTGGTTCTTCTTTGGCTGCAACGCAGCATCCTGCTCATGCTGCGGGAGGCGGGTGAAGAGAGGTAACACATCAACCCGACCAGCAAGCCGTCTATCTGCTTCCACTTCGTCGCGGATCGCAGAGACAGCACGGAGGATTGGCTTCTCCCCATGAAGAAAAGCGAGGATGTCGCCTTCAGTTTCTCGCCCCTCGTCCATACCACGAAGAATTGCCAACACCTTCTCTGCGACGAGATCAGGCATCTGTGCGGGCATTTGGTTTGGCGGAACAGGGTCGTCTGAATAGCGGACCTCAATCGGATGTGGGCGCTCCCCTGGAAACTCATAAAAACCGACCACGTCCTTCCCTCCAAAAAACTCCACAAATTTGCCTGAATCAATAGTCGCGCTAGCGATGATGAGCCTGAGGTGCGGAAAACGTGGTAACTGCCGCTTCAGGAGGCCGAGGATGAGGTCGATATTGAGACTCCTCTCGTGTGCCTCATCGATCATCACCACTCCAAGCTGCGGCAACTCATTGCGCACAATCATGTTTATCAAAGTCCCATCCGTCACATAAACTAGTTTGTTTGAACGATCCATCTGGGGCGTTCCACTATGCCGAAAGCCAACATCGAATCCTGGACCAAGGGTTGAGCCGTGAAGCTTTTTGGCAACGAAATCGGGAATGTTACGCGTTGCTTGGATTCGTGGTTGCGTGACCAAAATCTGCCCGCGCCGTGTGAAAAAATCGACGGGCATGGACGAAGGTGGCACCATCAGTCGATACGGTAACAGCGTGGATTTACCAGCCCCGGTTGGTGCAACGATCACGCAGACCTGACGCTGATCCAACAAACGAAAGAACTCTTCGAGGTGGTGATCTCTAATCGCAAACTTGCTAAAATCGTAACTGCCGGCGGACCGGCGCAGGGTGTGTGCGCGCGGTGGGCGAATCAAGCGACCCAGCGAACCCGATGTAAGCCCCTCCGGAGGTGGCGGCATTAGCGGCTGGAGTTCGAGATGTGTCAAACCGAGCGTGCTGATTTCGCGGCGGTGTCTTTGTCTGCATTCTCCGCATCGTTCCGGGCGCGACAACCCCCGCGCGAGTGCCCGTCTCTCCGCCTCGGCAGAGTAACCAAATTTCTCGCCACAGTCTTTGCACACAGCAAACCACTCTTCAGTCATATTTCAGGGTTCTCCTTTTTCATGCCCAAATAGAGCCCGCTTCGTAGCGGTTTCCCCGGAAAAAACGCGGCTCCACGCTGATATTGGGAGGCTCGCCTCTTTGTCTCCGCTCGGCGAGATGATCCACGAGGCCACGATAGAACCCGACACATGCTGGCTCAAAGCCAGCGTGATAAAGGATCATGTGCAGCGGAGTTTTTACTGCCGCTTCGCTCAATTGCCTCCGAGTCTCCCGGTAGCAAAACGCATCGGCTTCAGCGAGAGCCCATGAACGTGAAACCTCCCGATTGCGAAACCAGCAGAAATCGATCTCGGTATCCAAGGACAAATGACGCATGCTCAATAGAGCAACGCGAATCACCTTGCTAGCTACTACCGCACTGGCTTGTGGCAGGCAGAGCACCGGAAAGGGCTCCGCTTCTGAGCCATCGGCATAGGCCACCCGCACCCGGCATGGAGCGTTCGCCTGATTCTGTGCATAAACGAATTCGTGGAGACATTCGGTAATTGCGTCATGGGAGGCTTGATTGCCGAAACAGATCGGAGATCCGCTTTTGAGAGCATCGGTGATCTGGTTGCGCAATTGTGTTCTGAACTTGCCACCGATGACCCCAGAGACGGCACCACCATTGGCGGCGGCGAGCGTCACCTGCTCAACAGGCACTTGAGCCAATGGGCGCCAGGGCGCAAATAACCCCGACACATTTCCGGACATGCAGTGGAGTTGGAACTCAACGAACCCAGCTCCACATGCCGCAACAATGTCCAAAAAGCTTTTCCGAGCAATCACGGCGGGATGATCGGTCAACGCCTGCTGGCGCGCCCAGAGGTCGAATGCGTGGCGATGAGTCTCCACGTGGTCTGGAACAAAGAAGCTGCGCCCAAACCGATCCCACGCCGGATTCAGCAGGGCAGACCATACGATCTCAAGGTAACTCTGTTCGACCGCTACCAAGCCACAGGTGGAGGATTGGAGGGCTGAGCGCAACTGCGCGAGTTCACTGTGCCAGCGAAATCCTGAAAGTCGAAAAGCCTCCTCCTCCAACCTCCGGCAGAGTTGAGCATAGCGGGCGTTCTCGGCGGCAAGATTGATTTCTTTTTCCAATCGCCGCTCCGAACTTAGCGACTCTGTCGCTAGGAAGCCCAAACACCCTGGGTTCAAATCGGCCCAGAATTGCCTTGGAATTGCTGCGAAATGGAAGGTTGCGAGGCTCATTTTCGCAGAAGCCGCGCGCGCGTCATCTTCGGCACCGCGTCAGAATCCAGTGCATCGGTTGTTTCGGGAGCGACAAGGAGCGATACGCCGCGTTGACTCACAGCATCCAAACACCGGTCCTGAACATCGGGGGGCAAGGACTCGAAGTCTTTTGCAACCAGCAATGCATGAAAGTCCGCTCCGAGTTCCTGCTGATCGATGAACGCTTCGATGAGCGGCAATTCCGCAGTGCTCCATGATCGAACAAAAACCCACGCTCGCTTCCCGGGTGCCAGTTCATTTGGACCGTCAATCGTCCACGGCAGAGTCAATGCTTCATCGGCAACGATCTCAAGCGCATCGAATTCAGCGATAATCGACACTCGCAGTGGAATCACATCATCTTCCATTTCTGTTGCCTGATTTCCGCTCGTGGGTGTCGAGCGCTTTGCCAGCGTGCGCATCAACAGTCCCGCGAGGCCCGCACCGCGAGCTCTTTGCATTCCGTAGTGCCACAAAAGCCTCTGCAATGGGGAGACGAGCCCCCGTAAAGGAATTTCAGGAAGCTCGCTGCTCAAAAGAAACTCCACTTGAGTTACCGTCCAGAGATTCTGATGCACGAGATAGCAGGCTTGAGCCACAGACATTCGCTCAGACGATTCCAGCGCCTTGAGGCGTTCCAGGGCAAGTGCCGAAAAGCCCGTGAACGCGGCATAGAGCGCCTTTGCCTCAACAGGTTTCATCCGGCTGCTCGAAAGCTGAATCCCATAGCGCTCAGCCAATTTGCGCAAAGCTGCGGGAACATGTCCTCCTTCGACGGCGTTGCTGAATCGAACCTCCATCGTGCCCCCGCATTTCCAGGCTTCTGAGAGGATAAAACGAGTGAGTGCCAACGCCCCGGCGAGAGGGTCATAGCTTTGAACTTCGGCCGTGAGGAAAACATCCACTTCCAAGCAGTTCAGCTCGCGTGAATGGCGAACTACCGTCGAGCCAAAGACGACATCTTGGATGCAAAACCGGTAGGGACGCCAATCGTGATTCCGGGGCAGTTTACCCTTCCCGTGGTGGCTGTAATCGTGACGCTTCTGAAACTCAGCGATGCGCTCCCGCAACGTCCGTTGCGCAATTGCCTCCCAATCCGGGGGCCTGTTCAAACGCCGCCGACAATATTCGTTGAACGAGCGATGCGATTGCCTGCTCCGAGCTTCGGTGCCGCTTGCGGACACGGCCAATTCTTGAACCGATCCAGCGCTTTTTGGAGAGCAATCGAGGAACGCCCATAGCCCGCCTTCCAAGTCCTCGATAGGCAGCAAGTGGGGTTTGAGGCCGAACCCAAAGCGCAGGAGGGCAAGCGCCTCTTCCAAGGAACCGGAACGATCAGTCAAGGCGTCCAGACCTAAAATTTTTAAGCGACCAGGGATGACACAGCCGTTCACCGCCAGCAGGAATTGCCTAAATTCATCGGGCAGGCTGATACCGGCCACTCGCTCCAATTCCTCTACTTGCGTCTGGTTGGCTCCTCTACCGAGCACGCCATTGGTTTTGTCTGCGCCCTCCCGGAGTTCTCCCAAAAGACCTGCATCGAAAGAGACGCGCGATGTGCTCTCTCTTGGCCTATATGGCGGGTATTTGCGAGGTTCGTTCATTTGAATCCAGGCATCCAAACACCTTCGTTCATGAAGATTCTCGGCGGCATCTCGGCTATCTCCGCCTGCGCTTCTCGATAGGCGGCTAATTCTTCCTTCCCCATTTGTGCTTCGTCCTGAAGGTTGCGAAGACCTCCATCTCCATCGGTCAGCAAATCCTCATTCTTCGCCAGACTCCAGTAGAGAGCATTTGCTTCGTCCACAAGCTTCTTAACTCCCGGAGTGAACAAGCCTTTTGTGGCAAAGTGGAATTCGTCAACCTCCCCATTGAGCAACGATTTTACCACCGCGGTTAGCTGGCCCTCTTTTACGCTGGAATACTTCCCACTCTTTGCGTGCTTCACATCCACGCCGATGGTTTTGGTGTCCACGATAATCCCCGGGAGGCTGACAATATCGCGAATGATCTTAAAATCAGCTTCGATTGAGCCGCGCTTTCTTTCCAGATCGTTGGTTTGAAACTTCTGGGAAAAATCTATTCGATCCGTAACAGAATTAAAGTGCAGCAGTCCCTCCGTTTTTCCATTGGAAGCGGGAAAACTCACGTTCTTAACCAAGGCTCCTGCAGTGATCACTTCTGCGGCACGCTCCGCCTTAATTTCCGTGTTCAGAACGACCGTCTGGTGCTGGTCTCGTCCGATTCTGTCCTGCGGAGCGCGATAGGAGTAATTGTGAACGAGGCCCACAACCGTCGGCTCCACACGGCAGATGTCCTTCAGCGACTCGATGAACGCTTCCTTGTAGCTTGCCGGAAGATCAGCGCTCACGCCGCGCAGGGCAGCACTCATCGCCAATTGGTGATTCGGGTTTTTCTCATCCGCCAACGCTTCGGTGAAGCCCTTTGGCTCTTCGGCGAGTCGCTCGAAAGCTTCGTCCAACGAGGTGATGACCTCGGTCTTGTCGAGGTCTTCGTCGGTGTAGATGAGAAAGCAGCCCATATCGGTGAGTGATGGAGTGGAAGCAGGAGGAGAATATCCTTCGGTAAGAAACTGAAGACACAAATTTTGGCTTTCACGCCCTACGCAGATTCTTTCCTGCCCCGCTGAAAGTGGAATTCGCGCTGCCTCAATTGCTCGTTGTTGGTCCGAGCCCCGCGCAGAAACACGCCTACGATTTTGCGGAGTAGAGATTTCATGGTCGTGGGCTTTTTCGGCTGCGGCCACGGAAAGACCGGCTCCAGGCCATTGCCCGTCCCAGAGCCGGCTTTCCAGCCGCGCACGAATAGAAGCACAGCGCCGTGGACAACCGCTGTCCCACCCTCGGCGATTTCTCTTGTGCGCGAAAGATTCGGCTTCCCACACTTGCCGAATGCCGCGCCCAAAATCCCCAGTTCGCATTTCCAAGGCATCGCAATTCTCACGTCCACCCTTGGAGCGGATGATGCGGCTGCACCAAAAGCTCGTTGCCGGCGATTTCCCGAACTGCCGAAAACTGTCCGACGAACTTGAAGTCTCCGCCAAGACGATCCAGCGCGACATCGACTTCATGCGGGACCGGCTCGGCTTGCCGATTGAATACGACCAGCTTCACTTCGGATTCGTTTACACCGAGCCCGTTACTCATTTCCCCAACATTGAAGTGTCAGAGGGGGAAGTCGTGGCACTCTTCGTTGCACAGAAGGCGTTGGAGCAATATCGCGGCACTTCGTTCGAGAAGCCGTTGAGGACGGCATTTGGAAAGATCACCGAGGGCCTCAAAGACCGGATCGGGTTTCACTGGGGCGATGTGGACTCGGCGATCTCGTTCCGTGGAATTGGCACCAGCGTCGCAGACCTCGAACTTTTCGAGACAGTGAGCCGGGCCGTCCTCGACTCGCACGAACTCTCGTTAGAATACAAGAAACACGGCGGCACGCGGCATGAGGAGCGGCGCGTCCAGCCCTACCATCTCGGCTGCATCGAGAATCAGTGGTATTTGTTCGGCTTCGATCTGGTTCGGCAGCAGATCCGAACATTCGCACTTCCCCGAATGCGTAAGGTGCGGGACACACGGACTGGATTTCGCCGCCCGGCCGATTTCTCGATCTCCGCTCATCTGAGCGACAGCTTCGGTGTTTTCAAAGGCAAGGCACGTCACCGCGTCCGCATCCGTTTCGACGCGTTCGCCGCGCGCCTCGTAAGTGAACGGCAGTGGCATCCGTCGCAAAAGATGAAGCGGCTCGCGGACGGCGAGATCGAATTGAGCATGACGCTTGGCGGCTTGGAGGAGGTCGAGCGATGGATTCTGAGCTGGGGTGAGCACGCCTCTGTTCTCGAACCGGCGGCGATGGTGCGGCGAATCCGGGAGGTCGCAGCGACCCTGGGCCGGCGATACTCGTAATTTCGAGATAGGACCGCAAATGTCTCACCCCCCGTGCTAAAGTGTCGGAATATGAAAACCGACTTCCATCTCGATTACGAAACAGTGCTCTGCGGACGCGCGGAAGTGGTGCATCTCGCTCTGGCGTTCAAAGCGGAAAAGCAAGCATCCGCCCGACAGACCCCGTTCGCGTTCGGCTTGGTTATCGACAACAGCGGCTCGATGGCCGGCAAGCCGCTCGAATACGCCAAGTCGGCGGCGACGATGGTTCTCAAGCATCTGCGCGACGACGACCGTTTCGGGCTCGTGGTTTTCTCCGATTCCGCGCGCACGGTCGTCCCGCTGCAGGTCGCGAAGGACAAAGCCCGGCTCCAAGCGCTCATTGCCGACATCCACGACGAGGGCAGCACCAATCTCACTGCCGGGTGGATGCTTGGGCGCGACGAACTGGCGAAGACCCCGGCGGAAATCCCGCGGAAGCTGCTGCTGCTGACGGACGGCCATCTCAATCAGGGTATCGTTGAACCGGCACAGGTTCGGCAGATCGTCGCGAGCGGTCTCGAAAAGGAGCGCATCCGCACGGCCTGCCTTGGCTTCGGAGACGGCTACAACGAAGACCTGCTGGACGAACTCTCGAAGGCGGCATCCGGTGCGCTGCATGACGCGGCCTCCCCGGAAAAGTTTCCGGCAATTTTCCGCCAGGAACTCGAATCACTTCTCGCGCTCAGCGCGCAAAACCTGCGCGTGCGGATTCGGAAACTGCACTATTGCAGCGGGCTCGGACTGCTCAGCGACTACCCTGTGGTTGCACTCCCCGAGGGCGGAATCGAGATCATGGTCGGAGATCTCGTGAGCGAGGAACAGCGCGTTCTCGTTCTCGTACTGGAAGTTTTGCCGATTCCACCACTGGCTGACGGCCAACCCGCCGCGTCCATCGAAGGTGAAGCACTCCTCGAAATCGAACTCGCTTACGACGAGATCACCGAGAACGGCATCACATCAAAGACCGAGCTGCGGACGATTCGCCTCGCGGCTGTGCAAGACCGTGCTGACGTGCGCGTGAACGCGCAGGTCGTCGAATGGGTCGCAGCACAGGAAGTCGGACGCGCGATTTCCGAGGCCATCGCCGAGCGTGATCGCGGCGACATCGACGCCGTTCGCCGTCGGCTCAAGGCGACGAAAGACAAGCTGGATCGCTACGGCTGTGCGGAGAGCACGGGCAAGGCGATGGAGAATCTCAACGCCTTCGAGGAGGCGAGCGCAGAATGGGGACCGCGTGCTCGCAAGACGAGCCGGGCATTTTCCAACCGCTCGCGGAAGACAAGTTCATACTACGAGGCGCAATTCGGAGAGGCGGAACAAAAAAAAGATTCGCCACCGATTCAAGGAAATCGCAGCGACGCCCAAGCAGAGGCTCCCGACGGGAATACGGACGCCTAATGAGCGATGTACTCGAAAGCCAAACGCCGCTTGACACGCCCGATCTGCTCGGGCGCACTCCAGAACGCATTCTCCTCCCAGTGCAATTGACGTTCATGGCATCGCAATCTCTTCGCAGTCTAAAGCTGCCGCTGACAGCCGCCGGTAAACCCGAAGTGGTCTGTCAGGAGATTCTTGCGCCCCTGTTTGAGGCCGCGGTCGAAACGATCTTAGTTTGCACCGATCCGAAGCCGGAACATCTCGCGCGTATGACCTGGGGGCTGGCACCATTTGTTCGCGAAGGCTCAAAGCTGACGCTGCTCGTGATGGTCACTGACCCGATGCCAGCCGAGATGAATCCCGACTCCCTGAGGGTAAACTGGAAGGAATCGCTTAAATCACAAAAGACGGCCCACCGCCTGTCTCTCTATAAATACTTTTCCCAAGAAAACCGTTTTACACTCTGCGTTCGACCAATTGCAGATTGCGGGATTGGAGATTCGCTGAGGGTGCGCCTCGTTGAGGGAATGGGAATCGTGCTCGTTACAGATTTGGCTGCCACGATGGCAGACGTTCTTTGGAGGGAGATACCTCATTCTGAGGGAGCATTACAAGTGGGAGCAGATTTCCGCTGGTCGTATGGCGACCCGATGCGGTCGGTTCAAAACCTTCACAAGACGATTGCCGCTATTTCGAGAAAGCCGGTGGTGGAGCCATTCGCGCAAATTGAAGGAGCGCTCAATGAGCTTATAGAACTTCTACCGGCACCGAAGCTTCCGTGGGAAGAAACCTTCGGGGAGTCAGGCGAACCGGAACGCGGTCTATATCCCCACCAGCGAGCCGCGGTTGATGCGTGGTTTGCAAACGGTCGCCACGGGATCTTCAAGATGTGCACCGGCGCGGGAAAGACGATTGCGGCGCTCGCAGCGGTGTTGGAGTCATCGGAGAAAGCTGCGCGAGCCGGCGAGAAGCCGCTGCCAGTCATCGTCACCGTGCCGACGCGCGTGCTTGCTGATCAGTGGTGTTGTGAAATTGAACGCTACGGCTTCTCGCAGCCACTCAAGGCATACAACGCGAAGCAGAGCTGGCATCCGCTTCTGCGAGCGATGCTTCGAAGCTCAAACGGAACGCGCCCAAATTTCGTCGTCTCCACCTATTGCACTTTTGGCGATGAGGCGTTTGCTTCGATTTTGAAGCAGCTTGAACGGGAGGGGCACCGCGGCCTTTGGATCGCGGACGAGATGCACAACCTCGCTTCGACGCGCCTGCTTGACCAAATGGACAAGCTCGGGGGTTACTTTTCTGAGCGGATCGGACTGAGCGCTACTCCAGAAATAGAGAACGAGGAAGCCAAGACCAGGCGGCTGTTTCAGTTTTTCGAAGATGGGCGCCAGATAACGTGCGGTCAGTATGAGCTAGCGGACGGTATTCGCGACGGCGTGCTCTGTCGTTACCACTACCATCCCTTCCCACAATACCTGGAGCCAGAGAACAGCCGGCGCTTTTTGGAAGTCCTTAACGCGCTGGCGCAGCAGGAAGTGGCCGGCCGGGTGGATATCGATCTTTACCGGCAAAAGCGCGAAATCATCCGAACCTCTGGCGTTCAGGTGGACGCTTTTCGGCGGCTCGTCGAGCGGCTGCTCACCGGCGGGCCTAAGGCGCTGAAGCACACGCTCGTCTATTGCCCGCCGGGCTTTGGCGCGAGCAGCAGCGACCTTGATGCCGCGGTGTCCGACGAGGGCACCGACGAACGGGACGAAGACCGGCTGCTCACCGAAGTGGTGCGCATCCTAGCCGAGCACGGTGTCATGGCGGAGAGTATCCTCGGAATCACGCCACCACGCGAACGCGACCGGATCTTGCGGGAATTTCGCACGGGCGAAATCCAGGTGATCTGCGCGGTCGCCTGCCTCGATGAAGGCGTGGACATTCCCGATATACGGCGCGCCATCGTGCTCTACAGCGTGAACCGCGAGAAGCAGTTCGTGCAGCGGCGGGGGCGCATCTTGCGGCGCAATAAGGCCGACCCGGCCAAGGTCGCGGAGATCCACGATGTGGTGATCCTGCCGCAAGGAAGCACCCTGCCGCCAGCCCGCGCGGATGAGCTCCTCAAGCGCGAGCTTCGCCGCTACGAGAGCTTCGCTGTCTTGGCCGAAAACCGGCCCGAAGCCGACCGGCTCCTCGCCCTGGCCCTGCGCGGCGCCGCGGACGAGCCAGCGGCGGCGGACATGCAAATCTGAAATCCTCAAGAAAATACCTCCACCTTTATGCCGCAACCTCCCG
>JBBQVN010000116.1:0-11831 GCA_038211475.1 Terriglobales bacterium
GGCTAAAGTATGTAGGCCGCTTGATGTATGCCAAATTAGGTCTTGCCTGGCGCGGCGTGTTTGTGCGTAAACAACATCCGTTTGGCGCGAATGCGTGGCATACCGCCAAGTGCTTGTTGCTCTGAGGGACGGGTTGGGATGGTAAATAACGCTGAACCATGCTCAATGTCAATCCCACCAAATGATGGTTGCCCAGGAAGCCAAGCGTCTTCGACCAAACGCCTAGCCCAATCGGATCATATGTACTGGTGTAAATGGTGGTAGACGGCAGTTCGGGTTCATGCCAAACTTTGCACGTAAGTGGACGTTACGAGTCGTGTGCAGCCGTGCGACGGCAGTCATCACTTTTCTGGAAGGCGGCTCAAGGCGGAAGCGGTGAGTCTCATCTGCTTAAGGGATGACGCGCTGCTCGACAGCATGAATAGTCGGAGAGGCGTCGCGTCGCTCCTCGTTGGAATCGGATTTGCGGAACTTCCACGCATGTCATCAATGCACCGCGTCCCAATGAAGCCATAAGACTTTGAATACCAATCGGAGGCGAACTTGAATTTCCAGTTCCTGCAAACCCACGTGTTCACGGCTTGCCTGGCAGCAATCACTGCCAGCAGTCTCCCAGTCTTAGCTCAGCCGGCCCCTGCAGACTCCGGTCGAACGCAGGACACGCAGCGCCAAATACCCACTTTGCCCCAGCCGGGTGCGCCGAACGTGGAGGCGCAAATCGTACGGCGAGCCTTCACGGGCGGGGACTTGAAGGTCACTCCTTCCGGATTTCGATTCTCCGGGAATTCCTTGATTTCCGAAGCGGAATTGCAGGCTGTCATTGCAAATTTCGTCGGCAAGGAATCCAACTTCAATGACCTTGCAGATGCTGCAGCATTGCTGCGCAAGCACTACGAGGAAAAGGGCTTCGTCCTCACCGACGTCTACTTTCCCGAGCAGCAATTCAGTGTTTCTGGTGGCGTTGTCGAATTCGCCGTGATCGAGGCTCGGGTCGGCTCCGTCACCGTGAAGGTTGCAGAAGGGAGCGGTGTGTCGCAGGCATTTGCGTCCGCTTTGGCTCAGTCATATCTGCCTACCGGGGCTCCCATCACGCAGTACCTTTTGGATCGCCCCGTGTTGCTTCTGCGCGATATGGCGGCCACGGAGGCCGAGGCTGTCGTGGTGCCGGGCGCTAATCCTGGCGAAGCAGACATAGAGATCACCGTGACCCGCCGCAGTGGAAAGTACGAAGCCTACGTTTCCGCCGACAACATGGGTGGGTATTCCTCCGGCGAATATCGGTTTGCTGTCGGTGGCAGCCTCATTGCGCCACTTGGGATGGGTGACGTGCTCTCGGCGCGCGTGCAAACGTCAGACAAATCTGGCAATACGCTCTATCGGCTCAGCTACGGTCTACGTGCGGGGAGTTTGGGTACCAGTCTTAATGGGAGCTATACCGAAAGCGCCTACTCGTTAGGGCCGCCGTTCGAGACTCTGGGCTCATCAGGCAAGGCAAAAGTTGCCACGTTGTCTGCCATTCACCCACTGGTACGGGGTCGATTTACGAACGTATTTGCGTTGGTTGCCTTTGACGACAAGGCATTCAATGACGACGTTGCGCAGTTCGAAAACGTCTCCGAAAAGCACGTCAAGATGGCACGCATTGGTCTGCTAGGCAATCACTCTGACCGTCTGCTTGGCGGCGGGACAACAAGCTTTTCAGCCACTGTTTCAACTGGAAATCTGACCCTTGATGACAAGACGGCAGAGCAGGATATCGGTACGAATCCGAATTTCGGACCCCGTACCGCTGGTAACTTCCAAAAGCTAAACCTGGAGCTTCAGCGTGTGCAGTTCTTGTCTGACCGCTCCAGCGTCCTGATGAGCCTTTTAGGGCAATTTGTGTCGAAGAATGTGACCTCTGGCGAAAAGTTTAGCCTGGGCGGGCCGCAGGGCGTGCGGGGCTATCCGGTCGGGGAGGGCGTGGGGGACGAAGGGGTGTTGGCGACTGTCGAGTATCGCTACCAGACAGCCCTTCAGATTTTTGAACAGGCCCTGACACTCACCACTTTCTACGACTATGGTCACATCCGCAGAGACAAGATTCGCGATTCCCAGACGCTGAACAGCATTACAAGTGCGAACTCGCTCAGTCTGGACTCGTTCGGAGTTGGCGTGTTGCTCGGCCGCGAGGGGAATTTCGTTGTCACAGGCGCCGTCGCGGGCCGAATCGGTGGCCCATTGCCCACCTCTGGCGCACCAGATGCGCGCGTTCGCGGTTGGCTGCTTCTACAGAAGTGGTTCTGAGCAGGCCGATCTCATCGGCTGCGATCTCCCCAATCCTCGTCACCGGCTGACCATCGCGGGCCCAGTCGATCAGCCTCCGCAAGCTCAAAGGAATGCCGTCATGACCGCAGCTGCCAGCAGAAATTTCCAACCACGTCGCCAGTTCAGGCTGTTCAAGTTTGTTCGGGTTCGGCTTTCGCGCAAACTCTGGGGCACTTATCGCGTATGCCTCCGGCAGATCGTGTCCCATGTACTGGGTGCCATGCTTCTGGCGATAGGCCTGCCGGTGCTTGCGGGCCCCAGCGGAGGCCAAGTGGTTTCCGGTCAGGCTCAGATCACGACCCCAACCGCGCAGTCGACGGTCGTCAACCAAGGCACGCAAAAGGCCGTGATCAACTGGCAAACCTTTGGCATTGCCGGAAATGAGACCGTGCAGTTCGTCCAGCCGTCGTCCAGTTCGGTTGTGTTGAACCGCATCGTCGGCAACGACCCTTCACGCATCTACGGCTCGCTGACCGCGAACGGGCAGGTATTCCTAGTCAACGCGCAGGGCGTGTACTTTTCGCCGACGGCACGGGTAGACACTGGCGCACTCTTGGCCTCATCGCTCGCCCTTTCCAATGCCGACTTCAACACCGGCCACTATCGGTTGACGGGAACTTCTGGCGGCGAAGTCCGCAACGAAGGTGCCATCACCGTAGCACCCGGTGGCTATGCGCTTCTCGTTGGTCCGCGTGTCGCTAACAGCGGCACGATCACGGCAGATTCCGGCTCTGTTGGTTTGCTGGCGGGCTCGCGCGTGAGCGTCGACGTGGCGGGCGACCGGCTCGTCAGCTACTCGGTGGACGAAGGCGCGCTACAGGCTGCAGTTGCAAATGCAGGAACGATTCAAGCAAATGGTGGTTCGGTGAGCCTGATGGCGAACGCCTTGAACGGTGCGTTATCGACGGTAGTCAATCACTCGGGTGTGATTCGCGCCAACAGCGTGGCTGCGCACAACGGAGTGGTCACCTTGCGCGCCATTGGCGGCGACACGGTAGTCACGGGGTCAATCGACGCCTCGGGCGCAGGCGTTGGTCAGTCAGGAGGATCGGTGCAGGTGTTGGGCGAGCGCGTGGGCCTGTTTGGCAGCGCCTCGATCGACGCTTCTGGTGCTGCCGGCGGGGGCAACGTCCTCGTAGGGGGGGGCTATCAGGGTCAAGGCGAAGTCAAGAGAGCGAACCAGACCGTTGTCGGTTCTGGTGCGACTATCAACGCGAGTGCATTGAATTCCGGCCACGGAGGGCAGGTGGTCATCTGGGCCGACCGTAGCACCCAGTTTGACGGCTCGATCACAGCGCGCGGCGGGGTCAACGGTGGAAACGGCGGGTCTGTCGAGACGTCCGGCAAGGACACCTTGAGTGTCTTGGTAGGCAGGGTCGACGTCGGCGCTTCGGCAGGCCGTGGAGGTACCTGGTTGCTCGACCCTAACGACCTGGCCATCAAGAATAATGGCGGTAGCAATGCCAACACAACCGGGACATTTGACGCCAACAACACAGGCGCAGTCTTGGACGTTGCGGTTCTAGGTGCTGCACTGACCAACGGTACGACGGTCGTGGTCAGAACCAACAACAACAACGGAAATGCCGGAACCGGCAAGATCACGGTCAGCGATACGACCACTGCAGCACTCACGGCCGGCCAATCGGCCACGCTCACACTGGCTGCGCAGGGCGACATTGTGTTCAACGCTGGCGCGTCAATTACCGCAGGGGCCGCCGACCGCTCGCTGTCGGTGAATCTTCATGCCGGTTCAGCTGCCGACGGAAGTTCCCCTGGCGGGAATGTCAGTGCTATTGCGATGGCAGCGACTTCGTCGATCAACGCAGGTCAACTCGGCAGTGTCGCGGCAATTGCGAAGGGCGACATCGCTCTTGGTGGCTTGACGATCAACGGCGGCAACTTGAGTGTCACTTCTAACGGAGGCAACGTCACACAGACCGCACCACTCAAGGTCGGGCTTCTGACGACAATCGACGCTGGTGCGGGAAATGTCATGTTGGCCGATCCTGTCAATGACTTTGTGGGCGCGGTTACGGCTACTGCTGGTGGTGTCACGCTGGCCGATACCAACAACCTGACATTGGCTGCGTTGACCAGTGGCACCAACAAGATCGTGTCGCTGATTGCGGGGGCGACCCTGACGCTGCCAGCGACGCCGATCAATACCGGTACGGCCGATCTCACGTTGCGCAGCAACGGCGGCGCGCTCGCCACTCCGGGTGCCTTGACCGGCAAGAACATCACCCTTTTCGGGCGAGATGGCCTAGCGGTGAACGCCAACGTCAGTGCCGGTGGGAACCTGGTGCTGGGCAGCACGAACTCCGCCATCACGCAGGCGGCGGGTAAGACGATCACGGTCACCGGCAACACGACGGCGACTTCAGGCACGGGCAACGTGACGCTCGCTCAGGACACCAACGATTTCACTGGTCCGGTTGGCGTGACAGGTACCGGCACGGCCGACGTTCATGATGCCAACGATCTGGCGGTGACGTTCAACGGGACAGGTGTGACCGGGGCGACGGCGGGCGGGGCACTGGGCGCCACGCTGAACGGCACGGGCGGTACCACCCTGAGCGGTGGCTCGGTGAGCAGCGCCGGCACGAGCGGAGCGCTCACGATCAGCAGCGGCAGCACGACGAGCCTGGGTGCCAGCATGGTGGCAGGTGATTTGAACGTGACCAGCGGGACTAACGTCACGCAGACGGCTGCGATCACAGTGAACGGAACCTCCACGATTGCTTCGACAGCGGGCGACATCCTGCTAGGCAATTCCGGCAATGACTTTATGGGGATGGTCACGGCCACTGCTGCGATGGCGGGCAAGGACATAACCGTGGTTGATGCCAACGATCTGAGCATTGCGCTGACGGCTGGTGGTGCGGGCAGTGCCACGGCGACCAAGGGAGCACTGGTGATCTCTGGCAGCATTGGCACGACGCTGGAGACGACGAGCGGGACGACGACGAAATTCGGGGGAACGAGCGTGGGAACGACGTTGTCGACCAATGCCGGTGGTGAAGTGAATCAGGTTGCCGAATCGGCAGTGAAGGTCCAAACGAAGGCCGACATCACTGCCGGAGGCTCCATCACCTTGGACTCAACGGCCAACAACTTCTTCCCCACTGCTGATGCCGGCGCTACGAACGTCGGAGCGACATTCAAGACGTCAAATAGTTTGACGTTCTCGACAGCAAGCAACGCAATTGTCAATATCAACGACGTACAGGGAAATGCGACTATCACAACTGGCAATGACACGATTCGCTTACTGGGCAACCCCGGCCGCTACAACGGCGGGAACTTGGCCCTGAATGCAAACAATGCGCACGTCGTCTTGACCAAGGAGTCTGCTGACCGGTATGTCCTGGGGGCTGGGGTGGTTGGAGTCGAGACCTCTCTTCCGACCCGTCAGGATGTGCTCCAGTTCTTCGCTGCAGAGAATGGCACAACTGTGATCGACGGAATACCGTATTCCGCGTTGGAGCAGTTGCGTGCGGTTGGCGTTGCGAGCGTGGCAGCCGTACAGTCTGATCAGGATCGTCGTCAACAAGAAGACAGCGCTGGTATCGGGCATGTGAACGAGGCACTCCGGTTGAATGCGATAACCTTTGAAGAATTGATCGCACCTCTTACCTATAAGAAGTTTTCGGTCAAGTCAGCCCCATGCTCCCTTGAGCAATCGAGCGGCAAGGGCGCGGAGGGTTGCAGCGCACAGGGCGCCCCCAGGCTCAACGTGCCGGTGTCGTACGAACAGCAGACGGCTCCATTGCCACTGAAAGGGGAAGGTGCTCGGGCGGCACCCTGCTCGAAAGAGCAGGCTGGCAGTGCCGACTGCAAGTAGTTGGTCGCGGACAGCCCTGCCGCTCAGTCGGCAGGGCTGTCTGGCGCTTCAGACTTGAGACGTTCTGTTTCTCTGGCGTAGGCTAGCATGAAGTGCCGGTTGAAGATCGACTCCAGCCAGTCCGCCATGTGCTGGCTCTGCTTCTCGTAATGCTGTTGATAGGCCTCCCAGAGTTTGGCGTTATCGAGCACCTGGAACATGCCTGGCTTGCCCTTCATCAGCTGCTTGCGAATTCGCCCAGGCTCGAAATCTCGCAACGCACCTTCTACCGCTGACCGAGTGGCGAAGATAGTGGCGTGTTCGTGAACGCCCAGTTCCGCGATGCTCTCCTTCACGGCGCGTTCTGCGGGCATGTAGCCTCCCGCGGCTTGACTGGCAAACAAGTACTGCACCAAATCCACAGCCGAAAGGTTCAGCTTCAGCGGGTTGTTGTCTTTCCCGCTCATCATGGTTCGGTCCTCGGCGCGCAGTTCACGCTTCAGCTCCGCTCTTGCGGAAAGCAGTGCGGCGAGCCCTTCGACCAGCAGTCGGACCATGGCGCCCGCTCGTTCGGCCGCCTTGTCATCTGAGCCTTGATTCTCCGGAAGGCCGAGGCCGCGTGCGAATGCCGTCCATGCAGTACCGACACCATCTTTCGCCATCGGTTCCGATGCATCGCCGGACGGATGTGGAGCGGGCGTACCGGGTTCGCTTTGCGCGCTGGCCAGCCGAGGGATTTGCGGCTCGGGCTGATGCTGCGGAACGGGTACCGTGCCCGTCCAGCTTCCGAAGGCTTCATCGCCCACAGAAATGTCGATGTCATCGAACGGGTTGGGCGGGAGTGGGGTATTGCCTTGCCCCGAGACGTCCGGTTGCGCGCTCGCGCCGGGAGGTGACGGTGTTTTGGGTTGTCCCCACCCGTCGAGCAAGCCACTCCAAATGTCGTTCGATGGCGCCGCACTTGCGTTGGACGTCACGGCCGGCGCGCTCGAAACCGGTGGCGTCAACTGGACCGGCATGTGGAAGTCATGCACATGATCGGGCGAAATCGCACGCGAGGGAGTTGACGGTTTGCGCCCCAGGAAGGAATCGAGCGGTCCGGCGGTTGAATTGCCCAACAGCGAAGTGCCGGGAACATCCGCAAGCCAGTCGTCCAGATTCTGCCCTCCCGCCCGACCATCATCGCGTCCGGAACTGTCCGTGGGCAGACGTGGGGCATTCTGGGAACCTTGTGTGCCCGGCCCGAGCAGGTCTCCGAACGGTCCGTTGTTTCGCGCATTCCCCTGATTGGTTGCACCGCTCAGTGCGGTGAATGGGTCGTTTGACTTCCCGCCTGCAGTGCGCGGGCGCCCCCGAAATTCGGAGCGATCGAATGGATCGGCGCCCCGACGAGGGGTGCCGGCGCCTCCCAGGAGCGCTGAAAACAAATCATCGGGCGGCCCTGCGCTCGCAGCGGTTGGCGAGACAGGTGTGCTTTCGGTGCCTGACACCACGTTAACGCGGTATGGACCCAGCGTGAAGTGGTCACCGATGGCAAGGCTGAAAGCTTGTCCTGGCTGGATGGTGCCACGGGATGTTTCAACGCCGTTGACACTGGAAACGACCCTCATCTCGACCGCGCCCTGACCCTGCCTGATCGCGATGTGCTTCCGCGAGATCGACTTTTCCGGATCAGGCAAGCAGACATCGGCAGCAGGGTCGCGGCCCAGGCTGACCTCGACGCCGGAAGGGTCGAGCGCGACCTCGCGGGTCACATTGGGCCCAGTAATGCGGAGCAGCGAATACATGCGCAAATGGTGCCGTCAGGCACCTCCTTGTTTAGCGGTGTCCCGAAGAAAACTTGCATCCGACGACGACATGCAAGCACTGGAACGAGTTACGCTATTTACGAAAACGGAACATCCCCTTATTCTCCACTGCATGCTGCAGTCTTGGGTTGGACTGCGGCAGTTCCGTGCGCTGCAGGCCGCTGAGAAAGCGTTCTGTTGCGTGGCCAGCACTTCATCATGGATGTTCAAGCATGTCGGAGATCAGTCGGGCAAAGCTATTCAGCAAATTGGGACCCACTGCCTTCAAGGCATTGGAATCTGCGACCGTCTTCTGCAAGCTCCGAGGTAACCCGTATGTCGAGCTTGCACATTGGTTCTTCCACCTTGCCCAAGTTGAGCACAGCGACCTGCAAGAGTTGCTGAAGCGCTTCAGCATGGATCCTGCGCGGCTGCAGGCTGACTTTACGCGCGCCCTGGATGCAATGCCGCGCGGAGCGAGTTCAATCTCAGACCTGTCTTCCCACATCGATGACCTCGTCGAACGGGGTTGGACCTACTCTTCGATCATGTTTGGGGCCACGCAGGTGAGAAGCGCGCACCTTGTTCTCGGCGCGTTGAAGACCGCCGGTCTGCGACAAGCCCTTGTTGGAATTTCGCGCGAGTTCGAGCGGATCAAGGTGGATACGCTCGTCGATGAATTCGATGCGCTTCTTGCTGATTCGGTCGAGACGGGTGAGGCTGTCGTCACGTCGGGCACCAGTGGTCCGGGTGAGGCAAGCGGCGCGATGCCTGGTGCGACCGGTTCCTTGGACGCACTGAAGCGCTACTCGGTGGATCTGACCGCGAAGGCCCGCGCCGGGGAGATTGACCCAGTCCTTGGTAGGGATGAAGAGATCCGGCAGATCATCGACATTTTGATGCGCCGCAGGCAAAACAATCCAATCCTCACTGGGGAGGCTGGTGTCGGCAAGACTTCGGTCGTGGAAGGGTTCGCCTTGCGAGTGGTCAAGGGAGACGTGCCGCCGGCATTGAAGGATGTGACCGTCGCCTCGCTTGACCTTGGCCTGCTGCAGGCGGGCGCAAGCATGAAAGGTGAATTCGAAAATCGGTTGCGGCAAGTCATCGACGAGGTGCAGAACTCGCCAAAGCCAGTCATTCTTTTCATCGACGAGGCGCACACCTTGATCGGGGCCGGCGGAGCCGCCGGGACAGGCGATGCCGCCAACCTGCTGAAGCCAGCACTTGCGCGTGGTAAGTTGCGCACCATTGCCGCTACCACTTGGGCCGAGTACAAGAAATACTTTGAGAAGGACCCAGCGCTGACCCGCCGCTTCCAGGTCATTCAAGTGGCGGAGCCCGACGAGGAGAGAGGTATTCAGATGCTGCGCGGGGTGGTGCCCGTACTGGAGAAGCACCATCGTGTGAGTATCTTGGCCGAGGCGGTCGATGCCGCAGTTCGTTTGTCGCATCGCTACATTCCAGCGCGCCAATTGCCCGACAAGGCCGTGAGTCTGCTGGATACCGCCTGCGCGCGGGTGGCGGTAAGCCAACATGCAACACCGGCGGCAATCGAGGACAGCACACGTCGTCGAGAGGTCTTGCTCTCCGAGACTGCGGTGCTTGCGCGCGAGGCGCAGCTTGGCGCGAATCATGCGAAGCGCATGGACGAGATCGCCAGGCAAGTCGAAGGTGTCGACGCGGAGCTTGCCGAGCTCAATGCGCGCTGGGTCGATGAGAAGGCGCTTGTTGATCGAGTGTTGGAGTTGCGCGGCAACATCAGTCTTTCGGACCCGGAGCCTGAGTTGCTCGCAGAGCTCACTGCAAAGCAGGATGCGTTGCGTACGCTGCAGCGCAATCAAACTCTGGTGTGGCCCACTGTCGACGACATGGCTGTAGCCACTGTCGTTCAAGACTGGACTGGCATCCCGGTGGGCAAGATGGTGGGAGATGAGGTCAAGAGCATTCTGGCGCTCGGAAAAACGCTTTCACAGCGAATCATCGGCCAGTCACATGCCTTGGAAATGATTGCCAAGCGTATTCAGACTTCGCGGGCAAAGCTTGACAACCCCAACAAGCCGATCGGTGTATTCATGTTGTGTGGGCCATCCGGTGTCGGCAAGACCGAGACTGCGCTGGCGCTTGCTGATACCTTGTATGGTGGTGAGCACAACGTCATCACCATCAACATGAGCGAATATCAGGAAGCGCACACAGTTTCTTCGCTGAAGGGTGCGCCACCTGGGTACGTTGGTTATGGCTATGGTGGGGTACTGACCGAGGAAGTTCGCCGCAAACCCTACAGCGTGGTTCTGCTGGACGAGGTGGAGAAGGCGCACCCCGATGTTCATGAGATGTTCTTTCAGGTGTTCGACAAAGGCTTCATGGAAGACGGAGAGGGTCGCTACATCGATTTCAAGAACACCTTGATTCTGCTGACGTCGAACGTGGGGAGTGACCTCATTGCGCAGATGTGCGTTGATCCTGATCTCATTCCGGAGCCCGATGCGATTGCCGCTGCATTGCGAGAACCACTTCTGAAAGTGTTCCCGGCTGCGCTGCTCGGTCGAATCGTGGTCATACCGTACTACCCGCTTTCCGACGCGATGCTCGGTCAGATCATTCGACTTCAGCTGGGTCGTGTCGCAAAGCGCTTCAGTGCGAATCACGGCGCGGAATTCGTGTACCACGAGGATGTTGTGAAGCTGATCTCGTCCCGCTGTACACAGATCGAAAGTGGGGGCCGGATGATTGACGCCATCCTCACGAACTCGGTCCTGCCCCGCATCAGCGAGATCGTGCTCACCAGGCTGATTGACGGCCAGGGCATTTCGCGCATCGAAGTTGGTGTGGACGGGCCAGACTTCACCTATCAGGCCAGCTAGGGAAGGGCATGTCGATGAAACAGATCCAACTGGAAACGCTTTCATGCAACTAGATGCTGCACGGGTCATTTGGTCCGAAGGCCTGTTCCTGAGACCTCATCATTTTCAGCAATTGGAGCGCTACTTCGAGACTCTGATCGACTCGCGCATGCGGGCCTCTGGCAGTTTCCAATACGGGTTCTTGAAGCTGCAGATCGACACCGCCTTGCTCCTGCAAGGCAAGGTGCACATTGCGGCCGGGTCGGGGCTCTTTCCCGATGGCACGCCGTTCGAACTTCCTTCCGATACTTGCCTGATCACCCCGTTCGATGTTGCGGAAGGCACCCGTGATCAGACGCTCTTTCTCAGCGTTGTATTGCGCCGAACCGGTGCAAAGGCAATTGCCTTTGACGCGCGCGACCACGCTGCACGCCGCACCCGCTATGTTGCGACAGACGCCAAGGTGGCTGACAACGTCGTGGGTTTCGACGACGACGCCGATCTCAAAGTCGGCGCCTTGAACTTGGCTGTTGGCACACAGGACTTTCTGGACGGCATGATGAGTTCGTTGCCCTTCGCACGTGTTGTCGAGCGCCGCGCGGATGGCAGCGTCGTGCTCGATACCAAGTTTGTGCCGCCGCTTCTTGATGTGGCTGCGTGCCCCCGAACCCAATCTTGGCTGGACGAACTGCACGGTCTGGTGCGGCAGCGCGCCGACGCACTGGCTGCACGCATTGGCGGGACCGGTACGCGCGGCGTGGCTGAGAGTCAGGATTTTTTGCTGCTGCTGGCTTGCAACCGGTACGACCCGCTCCTCTCGCAGTTGCGCAAGACGTCGCCACTTCATCCTGCGGTGCTTTTCAATGAAATGCTCAAACTGGCCGGAGAAGTAGCGAGCTATTCGCGCGAGAGCCGCAGGCCCCCCGAATTCCCGGCCTACAACCACACAGCACTGGCCGAGAGCATAGAGCCCGTGTTTGAGGAGATACGCAGGGCGATGGTCGCCATCCTCGACCAGACCGCTGTGCAGATTCCGTTGCGCGACCTCGGCAAGGGACTTTTTGGTGC
>JBBQVN010000117.1:0-11774 GCA_038211475.1 Terriglobales bacterium
CAACCGGCATACCAGGTCGGCGGCGTACAGAGTTCTTATGCCGTCACCCGGAATGCCGGCGCCCGGTCCAGCAACGACTACACGCTGCAAATTCCCTGCGGCGATCAGGCACAGTTATCCGATTATGGGCATTCGAACATCGTCGGTTTTCAGTTTTTCTGAGTTTAATTAAAGAGAAAACAGGCCCGGGGCGCAGGTGCTTCGGGCCTTACTGTTTGGGCGCGAAGTATCCCTGGCGGGACCGTACTTGCAGATCTTTCTTTAGCGAAGTGATTTGAATGGAACGGTAGCGGCCGTCGGCGTCAAAGCTGGCGGGGCGATAGGAGATGGCATACTGGCTGCGCAATTCGTCTTCGATTGAGGCAAAAGAGCGCGTGATGTCCTTCATCTTGAATGGAAAGAAAGCCTTGCCGCCTGTGGCCGCCGCCATCTGCGTCAGCACGGTGTCGCCGCGCAGTACCAAGCCGCTGTCGTCAGTGGAGATGGCGTAAATAATCACTTCGGAACGCTGCGCCATTTCAATAGCCTGAGCGCGGGTCACTTCACTCTGGTTGTCTTCGCCATCGCTCACCAGGATGATAGCCTTGCGCACTGGGTGGTCCGGATGTTCATGCGCCAGTTTGTCGCGGCAGGCACGATACACTGCGTCGTACATTGCCGTGCCGCCGCCTACCTGCATCCTCGACACGCCGTTCGAGAGCAACGCGACGTTGCCCGTGAAATCCTGGGTGAGCTGAGCACGGGTGTTGAAGCCCTCCACAAACGCCTTGTCGAAGCCTGTCCGCAATGTTTTCTGCAGGAAATCAATCGCCGCTTGTTTCTCGAAACCAAAGCGCGCACGCACCGAGCCGCTCACATCCACCAGCAGTCCCATCTCGATGGGCAAGTCGGTGACGCGATGAAAACCGGAAATGGCTTCGGGTGGGCGATGATCGTCAAGAATGGAGATGTCGGCCTGCTGCAGGTCGCGCACGAACTTGCCGTGCTTGTCCGTCGCAATAAAGACCAGATTGACCTCGTCCACTCGCTTCTTGATGGTGAGGATGGTGTCGCGCTGGTCGGCGGCCGTCTCCAATCCCGAGGCCATCCAAGCGGAGGCAGGATAGGCAGCGGTCGGCGTCTGGGCCGTCGCCCAGAAGCTTCCCGCCACCAGTCCCATGCCCAAAATTACCGCCTGCACCGTGTACTTCATTCCCCGGAGTGCCTCATTTTCAATCACTTACAGACTTTTTGACCTACGCCACACTTTCTTAGATGCACGCCAAGTGCCGAACTGACCGTTGCCGCAACTCCACACATGAGCAACCTTCCGTGAACATCAGGTTAACGAAGAACCATGGAAGATCACTGCATTTCGTTCCCGCTTGGGTTATCATGGCCCGACCTTTTTTTGAGGGCGAACCCTTATGTTCTTTATGCAGTTCTACCTGACTTGCCTGGCGCACGCATCGTACCTGATCGGCTCCAATGGGGAGGCCGCTGTGGTGGACCCGCAGCGCGATGTTGACATCTATCTCCAGGCCTTGAAGGAGCAGGGGCTGAAGCTGAAGTACATCCTGGAAACTCATCTCCACGCCGATTTCGTCTCCGGCCACAAGGAATTGGCGGAACGGACCGGCGCAGCCATTGCTGTCGGAGCAGCGGCCGGGGCTACTTTCCCCCACATTTCGCTGCAGGAGGGCGACGACATCCGCATCGGCCGGGTTCGCATCCGGGCTATCGAAACTCCCGGACATACGCCGGAAAGCATGTGCTTCGTCGTCACCGACGAAGATAAATCGAGCGACCCGTGGGCCGTGCTCACCGGCGATACGTTATTCATCGGCGATGTGGGCCGCCCCGATCTGGCCACCACTCACACCCCACCGCAATTGGCCGCCCTGCTCTATGACAGCTTGCATCAGAAGTTGATGGCCCTGCCGGATAACACTCTGGTTTATCCCGCACACGGCGCCGGGTCGCTATGCGGCCGCAGCATGAGAGCGGAGAAGTTTTCCACCATCGGCACTGAGCGGCTCACCAATCCCGCACTCCAGATCCAGAGCAAAGAGGAATTCGTCCGCGATCTCACCACCAACCTTCCCGTGCGGCCGGAATATTTTCTGCAGGATGCGGAAATCAATCGGACTGGGGCGGCCGCGCTGGAAGCGCTTCCGCCATTGCGCGGAATGCTTCCCGCCGAGGCCCGCCAGCTTCTTGAGCAAGCAGTGATTTTGCTGGATGTCCGCCCGGTGGAGGACTTCGCCCGCCGCCACATCCCCGGCTCGGTGAACATTGCGCTGGGTGGGCAGTTCGCTAGTTGGGCGGGGACGGTGCTGGGATTGTCATCCCGCCCCGTGCTGATTGGAGCGACCGCGGCCATGCTGGTGGAGGCGCGCATGCGGCTGGCACGGGTCGGCATCGATGAGATTCGCGGCTATCTCGAGGGCGGCGTTGATGCCTGGCAAGCCGCGGGTTTCCCGATTCGCCATACCCCCCAGATGACGGTGGAGGAACTTCACGACGCTCTGGAAGCTGGCCGGGTGCAGGTGCTGGACGTCCGCCGCGCCGGCGAGTGGAACGCCGGACACATCGACAATGCAGTCTGGTATCCGCTGGATGATTTCCGTTCGAAACTGCCGCAACTCGATCCCCAGGCACCGCTGGCCGTCCATTGCAAAGGGGGGTACCGCAGCGCGATTGCGTGCAGTCTGCTTGAGCGCGGCGGCTACCACAACCTGATGAATGTAGTGGGCGGGTTCGACGCTTGGCTGAAGGCCGAGTTGCCGGTGGGGGCGGCCGTGTAGCCGAACCCGGCCAACACCAAACCGGGGCTAGCGTCCGAAGTATGTCTGAACTATATCCAAACTGGGTCACGAGCTACATCGCTCTCCACGGTCATTCGCCTGTGCTAGTATCAGTTCGCAGTCGTGACCGCGCCACCTGCCCAGGCGCGTTTGTGGCTGCACAACTCAGCCGACCGGGTGCATGATGAGAGAGACTTTGGGAGTTCTGCTGGCGGGAGGCGCAGGCGAGCGCCTTTACCCTTTGACCCGAGACCGCGCGAAGCCCGCAGTCAATTTCGGCGGAATCTACCGCATTATTGATATCACTCTCTCCAACTGCATCAACTCCGATCTGCGCCGGGTCTACATCCTCACTCAGTACAAGGCACTGTCGTTGAACCGGCACATCCGCGAAGGCTGGAACATCCTCGGCAAAGAAATCGGCGAGTTCGTGGAGATTTTGCCGCCGATGAAGCGGGTGAGCGACAACTGGTACATGGGCACGGCCGACGCAGTCTATCAAAATATTTATTCCATCGGCTCGGAAGAACCGCGCTATGTGCTGATGCTCTCCGGCGATCACATCTACAAGATGAACTATGGCCGCATGTTGAAGCAGCATAAAGACGCCGACGCTGACGTGACCGTGGCCACGCTGCTGATGGCACCCGACGAGTGCTCGCGCTTTGGCATAGTCGACATGGACCGCGACCACCGCATCATTGGATTCGAGGAGAAGCCCCAGCTCACCAAGATCCGCTCACCCTTTGATCCTGAGCGGGTGTCAGGCTCCATGGGCATTTACATTTTCAACACTGACGTGCTGATCCCGGTGCTGCTGAAAGATGCGGAAGACCCCAATTCCAGCCACGATTTCGGCAAAGACATTCTGCCCAAGATGCTGGACGAATATCGCGTGTTTGCCTTCAATTTCGAGGACGAGAACAAGAAAGAAGCGTTGTACTGGCGCGATGTGGGAACGCTCGAGGCATACTACGAAGCGAATATGGATCTGATCTCGGTTTCGCCGGTCTTCAACCTTTACGACAAGGACTGGCCCATCCGCACCCATCAGCGGCAATATCCGCCGGCCAAGTTTGTGTTTGCCGAAACCGGGCGCATGGGACAGGCCCTGGATTCGCTGGTTGCCGCCGGCTGCATCGTTTCCGGAGGCATGGTGAAAAATTCCGTTCTGTCGCCCGATGTGCGAGTCAATTCTTTTTCCGAAGTAGAGTCCAGCATACTTTTCAGCCACGTGGATGTAGGTCGGCACTGCCGCATCCGCAAGGCCATCATCGACCGCGATGTCCATATTCCCGAGGGCACCACAATCGGCTACGACATCGAAGCCGACCGGCAACGCTATTTCGTCACCGACACTGGCATTACCGTCGTTACCCGCGACTACTCGCTGTTTGAGAACCCAGTGAAAGTGGACTACTCCACCAGCGAGTAAGGGAACTTCTGTCGCTCCGCGTGCGTAAGGTCTATTGAAACCATCGCCGGAGGTATGTTCATGAAGCCATGGCTTGTCGTTTTCGGGATAACATTCCTACTCTCTACTCTTGCCTTCGCGTCTCACAACGAGAACCTCGAGGAGCGCGGCACCGGCCAGTTCGAGGCCGATTTTCCCGCTAATAGCCGCCTGAAAATCGACTCGTGTTCGGGCGAGGTGCGCGTCACCGGAACAGACCACGAAAAAATCCGAGTGCACTACTCGGGGAAGGACTCTGACTCAGCGCCTGACGTGAGGGTTCGACTAAAGCGCCGCGACCAGGTAGCCGAACTGGACATCAGCGGCTGTCCTCACAGCCAGTTTAAAATGACCATTGAGATCCCCAAGACCAGCGACCTGTACCTGCGCATGATGGCCGGTCAGTTGAACGTGGAAGACATTCCCGGCAATAAGGACGTCGAACTGAGTTTTGGCCAATTGGACATCGACATGGGGAGCCCCAACGACTACCGGACTATTAAAGCCTCGGTGAGTACGGGGCAGCTTGACGCCGCGCCCATGCAAGTCTCCAAGGGGGGATTGTTCCGCTCATTCAGCCACGAAGGCAGCGGGAAATACCGATTGGCGGCACACGTCGGTGCAGGACAGTTGTCGCTGAATTAAGGAACCATAGTTTGCGGCTCAATCCGCGACGAGGTGCCATAAAGATGACATCGTTTGATGCTATAATCAGTGCTTGGAGAGTCCATGAGAACAACCATTGCGCTGGATGACGACCTTATACGCATCGCCCAGGAATTCACCGGAGTAGCGGAGAAGACGGCGCTGATTCGTGAAGCTCTCAAGGCCCTCATCGAGCGCGAGAGCTCTCGCAGACTCGCCTCTCTGGGTGGCACTATGCCAGGATTGAATCGCATCCCACGCCGCCGGGCGAAGCTGAATTGATTCTCGCTGATACCTCTATTTGGATCGAGCACTTTCGATCGGGAAACAGAGAGTTGCGCGAGCAGCTTAGCATCGGGAATATTGTGATGCATCCCTTCATCGTTGCGGAGCTTGCGCTTGGATCTTTGCGGGATCGCACTGGGACGCTGACTCTGCTCGACCTTCTACCGCAAGTGCAACTAGCGCGACCGAGCGAAGTGCGGCTGATGATTGACACTCGTCGTTTGTACAGCCTGGGCATCGGTCTGACCGACGCACACCTCATCGCCTCTGTCTTTATCAATCCGTCGACGCTTCTGTGGACTAGAGATAAGCGACTCCGTAAGGCCGCCGAAACTCTTGGCGTTTACGCAGATCTTTCTTAGAAATGGCAAATGGCCGTTCGCCGTTTCGCAAGAGGCGCGAGAGGATGGGCGGCCAACTAGTTGACTTAGATGGAGCGATTGAGTTAACGCCTAAGTAAACAGAAGTTTACCCTTTGGTAACGTGCACCACAATCTCCCGAAACTCGTCGTCTGAAATCAGTCCTCGCCGCGCGATAGCCCGCTTCTTCACTTCGGCGAGAATGGGGCCGCGTTGTTCCGGCGCGATGCTCAGCCCCAACTCTTCCGCCTTCAGCTTGATGCTATCGAGTCCGCTCTTCTTGCCTAGCACGATCTTGCGTTCCGCGTTCACCAGTTCGGCCGCGTATGGCTCAATGGCTTCGGGAATGTGAAACTGGCTCGCCACCGCTCCGCTCTCGCGCATAAAGAGGTTCTCGCCCACCGCGGGCTTCCAGGCTTCCAAGGTGTAGCCAGCCACACGGCATACGGTATTCGACGCCTCTCTAGCGTGATCCAGATTCAGTTCAACCGGCACTCCGTACAAACAGCGCAACGCTAGCGCAATCTCCGCGATGTCGGCATTGCCGGCCCGTTCGCCCATGCCATTCACCGTGCCTTGGATCCAGGTTGCGCCGCCGCGGACCGCTGCCACCGCACACGCCGTCGCCATGCCAAAATCATTGTGTCCGTGCCAATGTACTGGCACGTTTGGCCCAACCCATCCGCAGACTTCGCGAGTCAAGAATTCGGCCGCCTCCGGTCCGCAGGCGCCGATGGTATCCACCACGACCACTTCCTTCGCTCCCGCTTCGAGTGAGGCCAGGTACACCGTCTTCAAAAAGTCCAGTTCGGTGCGGGTTCCATCCACCGCAAAGAATGCGACCGTAATTCCCTGCCGGCTCGCCGCCCCAACCGCATCGCCAATCCGCCGCAGCACTTCGTCGTGCGAAATTCCGTAGGCCTTCAGCTTGATGTCGCTGACCGGCGCTTCAATCACCGAATACTTCAGCCCGAGCCGCACCAGTTCCTCGACGTCGGCCTTCACCGCGCGCGAAAATCCCCACAACTCGGCCTTGATGCCGGCCTTCTGCATCAGTTCAATGGCTTCGGCATCTTCGGGAGAAACACGGGGAAAACCCGCCTCGATGCGCCCCACGCCGAGGGCGTCGAGTTGGTGGGCGATTTCCAGCTTCTGTTGCGGCGACAGGACGACACCAACAGTTTGCTCGCCATCGCGCAGCGTGGTGTCGTAAAACCGGATCGGTCCGGACGGGAACGCGGCACGCACTTCGGGGCGCGAATTGAGCGAGCTTACCCAGACGGTGGACATAGGGAGATTTGGTAATTGGGTAATTTTGTAATTTGGTAATTTGAAACCAAAACCGAAAAGATTTGGTAATTGTGGAATCGGGTAATTTGGTAATTTAAAAACGGAACCGAAACAATTCTGTAATTGAGTGATTGAGTAATTTTGACAGTTTTAAACCGCAACCACTTCATAAAAGGGTTTCGCAATTTTGTAGTTGAGCGATCGAGCGTCCCGTGACGCTTGATCCTGACTGCGCAATCGAATCTGCTTCGGGTTTTCAAATTACCAAATTACCAAATTACAAAATTACCCAATTACCAAATTTTATTCTGTCTTCCGTCCGTAGGCTTCCTCCCACGAAATGACTGGATTTCGCAGGATGCCAATGTTCTCGATCTCGCACTCCATCACGTCACCTGGCTTCAGATACCACGCTTTGGGGTCGCCCGAAAACGCCGCCACTCCTGAAACCGTCCCAGTGGAAACCACATCGCCTGCGCTGTACCCCATGGGCGAATAGTGTGACAAGATTTCCGGGATCTTCACTGACATCTTGCCCGAGTGCGAACGCTGGCGCGACTCGCCGTTCACGCGCAACTCCATGGCCAGATTGTGCGGATCGGGAATTTCGTCGGCGGTCACAATCCACGGCCCCAGCGGGCAGAACGTGTCAATCGCCTTGCAGAAACTGAACACGCCCGACTTCATCTCCCGCCGCTGGATGTCACGCGCGGTAATGTCGTTAAAGATCACGTAACCGCCGACATGGCTCATCGCTTCTTCGGACGAAAAATGCTTGCCCGGCTTCTTCAGAACCACTGCCAGTTCGAGTTCGTAGTCGAGTTCCTGAGTGAGATGTTCGGGATAGATCACGGGCTCGTCGTGTCCAATGATTGCGTCCACATTCTGGAAAAACACAATCCATGGCATCACCGGATGCGAGAACCCGGCCTTGGTGGCTTCTTCGTGGTGTTCGCGAAAATTTCCAGCCGTATGAAAAAACTTCTTGGGAATAATCGGGGCCTTGATCTCGATGTATTCCGAGGGATAGATTACGCCCTCGCCTTGGGGGCCGGCCGCTTCGTTCTCAAGTTGCAGCGCGTGCTCGTACGCCTTTTTCGCTGCCTCCAGGCTAGTGTCGCCGCCCTCAAACAAGGCGCGCATATCGGCGGGAACCAGCGAATCGGCCAGGCGGTAATAAGCGCTCTCGTTTTCGACATCCCGCAAATACAGGGCGCAGGCGGTGTTCAAGTCAACCACGCGGCTGTCAGGCGTGACCGCGCCGATCCGGGGATGGCGCGTGCCATCTTTAAAAGTGATCAGTTTCATGGGAGCGATTCCGATTGGTGCTAGTAGCAGTGTAATAACGCGGAGGGGCCTTGTCTACAGCCGGTGGGACAAGTTCAGCCGGGCCCGCGGGTTTAGCTGAACGTCGGCGTGGGCTGCAACGACTTCTCCACGATCTCCACTCCCATCTTGGTCAGAAATTCTTCTGGCGACTCGCCGCCGATCAGGATGAACACATAGTCATTGGGAATCTCTTGGCGCTCGCCGTGCACGTCGAGCGCGACGGAAGCGGGCAGGATCTCAACCAGGTTGGAGCAGCGTATTACTCTAAGCTTGGCATCTTTTTCGGCGGCTTCCAGAAAATGTTGGTTGCGTTCCCGGGCGCGCTTGAAGTGTGCGCCCCGGTAGCTCAGCGTGACCCGGTTTTTTCCTGCGCGGCTCAACGCGATAGCGGCCTCAATCGCCGAATCGCCGCCGCCAACTATCAGAACATTGTTGTCTTCATAGGTCTCGGCTTCGATCAAACGGTGGGCCACCTTGCTCAAGTCTTCGCCGGGCACGCCAAGTTTTCGCGCCGACCCGCGCCGTCCCAGCGCTAGCACTACATAGCGGGCGTAGTACTTCCCCTTGCTAGACTCCACGTAGAAGCCGTTGCCATTGCGCTGCACTCGCTCCAGGCGCTCGTTAGTTTGAATGCGAACGCCGGTATTTTGCACAATGGTTTCCCACACTGCCAGCAGCGCTTCCTTGCTGCTATCGGCAATGTAGAGGTTGCCATACAGCGGAATGCTCAGCGGCTCGGCCATCAGAAACTTGTGGCGAGGATAATTGCGAATGGTGGAAGCTATCTCGCCCTGCTCCAGCGTGATGTAGCGAAGATCGTACTGGTGCGCGCTGAGCGATGCGCTCAGTCCCGCTGGCCCCGCGCCAATAATCGCTACGTCAAATGCGTCGTCGGGAGCGCCGGACTTGCCGTTCTGCGTCTGCAGCCGCTGCTTCACGTAGTCAATCGCCAACTTGCCTTCGTTGATCGCGGTCTTGATCAGTCCCATGCCGCCCAACTCGCCGACGATGTACAGGCCAGACACGTTGGTTTCAAAATCTTCCTTCACGTTCGGAACTTTCACGGTTTGCAGCACGCCGTCGTATGCATAAGCGATCGCGTTCGTCGGACAGGCTTCCGCGCATTTGGCGTGGCCGGTACATAGCTCCGGATGGGTAAGAATCGCCTTGCCTTGAATCAGCTCCAGGGCCCCCACTTCCGGACACACTTCAATGCACCCACCGCAGCCAACGCAGAGCGACGCGTTGATCACCGGCTTGGGCTTGCCCTTGGCGTCTCTGCTGGTGGTGGTAATCTCGGCGCGATGCACCGTCCACATCGCCAGCGCCGCGCCACAATGCGAGCAGAAGGACGACGTCTTGGGGATGGGCTGGGAACAGCGCGGGCAGGGATGCATGGCAACGGCTGCCGGTACCGCCGCCCGTGGAGCCGCCTTCGCCGTCAGCTTCTTCAGGTAGCCTCGAACGAAGAAGAGCGAGACCACAACCGCGATGATGACAGAAATCAGGGTGTCCATTGCGGCCTCACAAGTATCCCATCAGAAAAACTACAACCACATGTCCCAGCGCCAGCACCGCAAAGGTGTAGCTGAACGGCTTGTGAATCACATGCCAGAGATGAAACACCTGTTGCGAACGCGTCAGGAACAAGATGCGCTTGGCCAGTGCCGATTCGTCGCGCACCGTGGTAATGGCGCGTTCCAGGTCCACGTGTTGGCTGGCAAACAAGCCTCCCAGCGAGGCCGTTCGTTCTCCCAGCGTCAGCGCATGTCGGCGCAGGCGGGCGATCCGCAACGGCCGCGCCAAGTCGAGAGCGAACATATAAACCAGCGCCACCAGAACGGGGAGCTTATCTACCTGGGTCTGGCTGGGAAGTTTTAGCGCCTCCCGCAAATTCTCCTCAGGCAGAATTTGTTCTTCAGACAAACGGCGGGTGAAGTCTTGTTGCAAGTCTTGCAACTCTTTCCGCGACATCTCAGCTGCATTCAACTGGCGCGGAATCTGGCCATAGAGATACCTCCCCACCACGCCGCTGAGCGAAACCGCCAGCATAATCCAGAAGGCCACGCCGGCGATGCCACGGAACTTGAACGACGAGTGCAGCGCAATCACGAACGGCGCCGACAAACCCAGCAGCACATGGAAATCCAGCCAGCGTTTGGTGCTGCCTTGCCGCGCCAGCCACGGCCACCGCTTGCGTAGCGGGTAAAGAAAAATCACCACGAACATCACCAGTCCGAGAATGCCGAGGTTGATTCCGATGTGGCCACTCGGACGCAGGAGCGCGTGCTTCGGCGAGAATGGCCGGTCCGCGGAGCTTGCGGTGTAGTAGTCGAGCCCATAGCTGAAGATGCCAACAATTAAGATGATGGCGATTGCATAGGCCGCCACTAGACGAGTGTGGTGGCCACTCTCCTGGCTGCGAGCCGGCAGAACTGCTGACGCGACCGTGGCATTCGTACTCATTGGGTTGAAACGTGCTCCTCCGTGCTGACTGAGAATTTCTTGTAATCGGTGAACTGGTGGTGATTGCGCCAGTGTTGCCGCGGCGTCTCCACTTCGACGCTCGCCTCCGCGGGAAACCAATAGAATTCTTTCTGCCCCCGGAAAGGAACTGCTGCGAAGCGAACGTCGGAAAACATCGATTTCATTCCGATATCTTCCAGTCCCTGGTTAACCCCCGCCGTCATGCGCGCGATGTTGCCGGTCGCAGGGTCAATCCAGGCGTCGCCCGAAATCTCCAGCGCAAACTCCCGTCCGCGCAAAGCCAGCGCCATCGGAGACTTCCTGCCGCGGATATGCTCGAAATGAATCTTGCTCAGCGAGCGGCCCTCCACCACTTCTGCTCCGGTCTCGGTAAAGCGGAAGCCATCCGCATAGTAGGGATGGAAGACCAGGAACATGGTGGCAAACCCGTTGCTGACCAGCAGCGAAACATTCTTCTTGCTGGCCGCGCTTCCCACTTTGAGGGCGAGTCGCGACTCGTTCAAGTTCAGCTCCCCGCCGGCATTGCTCATGATGACCAAATAGTCGTAAGTCGACTGCTGGTGTAATTCGGCTTTGCCGTCTTTGCGGAGTTTCTCCTGGGTCACGACTTCAGTACACTTTACATCCGAGAATTCGTCCAGAAACGCCGCCACCTGATGGCTGGTGCGCTCCCGCAGATCCTCGACCGGTACCGTTTTGGCTGGCGCGGATGGGACGAACAGGCTCAGCGCCAGCATCAGCGCCATCCCCCGTCCGCCATATCCGCATGAGAATTTCAAGTTCATTGGCTCTTGTGTTTCTCCTTAGAATCGAAGCGGTAGCCAAGCGTCGTGTTCCACTGGTTGTAGTTTTGCACTCTACCGCGGCTCACCGTGATTCCACTTTGAATGAAATAGTGCGGACCCAGCGCAGACTCGGCGTTGAAGGTCACAAACTTTGCGGAGTCCGCTCCCGCCAGCGTTGAAGTGAAACTCTGCTTGCCCGCCATCAGCTCGAACCGCAGGTTGTCGTTGAAACTGCGCGACAGCGACAACGCGGAGTAGGAGCCCGCTCCGAACGAGCTGTTGAATTTCGAGTAGCGGAAGTCTGCGCGCACAGCGATGTACGGCACCCGCCCCAAGGTCACGCCCAACAGCTCG
>JBBQVN010000118.1:0-11720 GCA_038211475.1 Terriglobales bacterium
CGTCTCTCAGGTTGCCAGGGATGAAAGCTCACGCTCGCGCAATCTAGCGACGCGCGGTCCAGAAGCGCAGCGGTTTCCGCAGTCCGGCGCACAAACACTGCCGAGACTTCGTCCAGATAAACCACCCTCCACGTCTGGCTCCTACAAAACGCATGCAGTTGCGGAAAGAAATCAATCCCGCTATATCGCGCCAGCGAAACCACGATGGTGTGGATGCCGCGCGCCTCCTCCTCCTCTCGCCACAGCTTTGACTCGGGAGCAGCATTGCTCAAACTGTAAGTCCGAAAAAATTGCTCTTCCCCAAACGGAATGGCCCGGCCATCAATGTAATCGCGATAATGCGGCCCCAGTCGAAGCGCGACGTACCCGCCCAGGTCGTAGTCATGAAACAGTTCGGCGGGAAGCTGCTGCTCCGCTACGAAATCAAATGCACGCTGCGGGATCCACCACGACGCTCCCGCGCCAAACGTTGCCAACTGTGACGATCGCATGTAGTAGCGATTGGAAATCAGATCGTAAGACCTCACGCAGAAAAGCGCGGCGCAGAGCACCACCACGATGCCCATTGCGATAGTGGGCCCAGTCCAGGCCCGACCCTGCTTGGAAGCGCGCCAGGTCTTAGCGTTTCTCGTCCAATCGTCCCAGAAACTTTCCACAACCCCACCACCCACGACCACGACGACGATCGCGAACAGAGCTTCGAAGCGGACCGCATTCAGCGCAATGGAACCGGCCGCCGCCAACAGTAACGCGGATCCCCAGTCCTTGCGCCAGGCCGCCGCCAGGATTGCGACTGCCGCCACCGCCAGCAGCCACCAGAACGAACTCTGCGGATCGCCCACCGTCAGAGCCTGATGTAGGCTGTTCCACGATGGCCGGATTCCGCCCCACTCCACCAGCCAATACGAATGCAGCGCCCGCGCCTGTTGTTGCCGGAGCAGGGCCGCAAAAATCTTCGGTCCCCAGGGATTTACCAACGTGGCCGCAAAGGCTGCCGCAATCCACGGCAAGGCTCGCCGCATTCGAGAGACGGCACGCTCGCCCTCGCGCCCGGTCAAGGCGTCGAGCGCTTCCACTCCAAAATACGCGACGCATAACGCCAGCCCAGCAACGAATCCGAGATGCAGGTTCACCCAGGCAATCATCAGCAGCGGCAGCAGCCACAAGCGCGTGCGTTGTCCGCGATAGTGCCGCCACAGAATCACCAGAAAAGCTGCAAACAGCACGGGGGTGAACATCTCCGCGCGAGGTTGGGTGCGATTCGCAATCAGGGGAACCGCAACCAACGCCAATCCGCAAGTCATCAGACTTTTCCGCCGCAACAGCAGCGCCGTGGTGACAACGCTTGCCGCCGCTCCCGCCCCCGTCAGCAAAGCGAATCCGCCCAACCGGTAGATGAGATACAGCGTGACTTGCGAGAGTGCCGGATAGATCCACGGCCGTCCTGCTGCTGTGTATGAGAGCACGTCGGTCGAGGGAGTCTGGTGATGCTTCAGGATCCATCGTCCGGTGGCGAGCTGCCACCCCAGATCAAAATCTTGTACGGAGTGAAATCCCGCGAGGAATGCGTACGCTACGGCCAGCACCATCAACGCCCAGGTGGCGTTGCGGTTCACTCCGGATTCACCCGGTATTTCCACTCGCTCTCACGCTGCACTTGTGCGAACGACCCGAACGCTCCTCGCTCGGCCACCGGCCGCGAAACCAGCTGCGAGACCGGCTCCCCCGAATTCGCCACCTGCAGCGCCTCCTCCATCACAAAGTGCTGCGGCGACAGCGAACACGCGGGGTCGGTGGCTGCCGCGTCGCCCGTCAACAAAAATGCCTGACAACGGCATCCGCCAAAATCTTCCGCTCGCCTGTCGCAACTGCGGCACGGTTCCGGCATCCACGCCTCGCCCCGGAATTTCTGAAACGCAGCCGACTCTTGCCACAACCACTCCAGCGAATGTTCCCTCACGCTATCGAACTCCAGCCCCGGAATCACGCCCGCGGCATGGCAGGGAAGTGCCCGCCCTTTGGGGTCGATCAACATCAGCCGCTGTCCCCAGCCGCCCATGCATGCCTTGGGATAGCGCGCATAGTAATCGGCGACGACTGCATCAATGCGGATCTTGCCTTTGAGCCGCTCCACCGCCGCAGCCACCACGACTACTGCGTGGTCCAACTGCTCGCGCGTGGGGATCAGCGCGGCGCGGTTCTCCAGCGCCCAGCCGTAATATTGCGCGTGCGCAATTTCCATGCGGCCTGGCGCCAGCGACTCGATAAAGGAGATCATCTCCTCCAGATGGTCCAGGTTCTGTCGGTGCACCACCAGATTCGCGGTGAAGGCAATGCGCTGCTCCCGAATCCATGCCGCCAACTCGATCTTGTGAGCGTGCGCGCGCGCCCCGGCAATCCAGTTCGCCGGCGCTTCCCGCGAGTCTTGAAAACTCAGCTGAATATGGTCCAGACCCGCGCCCACCAATTCCCGCAGCCGTCCACGCGTCAGTCCTAACCCGGAAGTGATGAGGTTGGTATAGAGCCCCGCCTGGTGTGCGCCCGCAATCAGTTCGGTCAGGTCTTGACGCGCCAGCGGTTCGCCGCCAGTCAGGTGCACATGCAGCATGCCCAGCTTCGCCGCCTCGCGAAACACCCGCAACCAGTCCTCAGTCGCAATCTCGGCTTGCACCTGGATCATCTGCAGTGGGTTCGAACAATAAACGCAGTGCAGCGGGCAGCGGTGCGTGATCTCGGCGATCAGGGCCAGCGGGTTCGACGCCATTAATAATCCACTATTCGTTTCTCGTGAAGTTGCTCCAGAAAGTTGGCCGCATCTGACCGGATTCGTCCCGGTTCCGCCACATTGTATTGCCGCTCTAGCGTGCTGACGATCTCCAGAAACGTCCGCTTCCCGTCGCACTCCTCCAGGATTCGTCGTCCCGGCCCCTGCACCTTAATCGCGCCTTCAGGAAACAGCACCGTACGTTCTTCATGGTCGTCGTCGGCCTCAGGGGTGGCCCACCTGCATCCGGTGGCCAACGTCGGCACGCTCTGGTCTGCGGGAAGGCTCACGCTTTCTCCTCGCTCTCCATGCGAAAAGCTCCCGGCGGTGGCCATCCCGGCTGCACATACGCGAAGTACAGCGCGTCCAGTTGCGCCCACAAGATATCGCACTTGTCGCGCAACGCCTGAATCACTTTCTCCTGTTGCGTCCGCGTTTCCGCATGCTTATACACATATTCGATCGCAAACGCCGCATCTTCCGGCGCCTGCGTCAGCCGCGCTTCGAAATAATCCAGTCCCCCCGAAAGCCACGGATAATGCTGCCGCATCTTCTCCATCCGCAGCGAAATCAGGTCGCGCGAAAACAATTCCGTCAGCGATGATGCCACCGCCTCCAGCAGCGGCCGCGTCCGCACGATGTTCAAATACTCATTCACCGCGTAGCGTGTTGCGGGAAGCACCTCGCGTCCACTCGCCACTCGCCCTGCGTCCAGTCCCGTAGCCTCGCCCAGCTTCAGCCAGCGCTGAATGCCCCCGGCGCTATTGGCATCGCCATCATGGTCCACCACTCGCTTTCGCCATGCCCTGCGAAAGGCCGCATCCTCGCTGCGCGATAAAATAATCGCGTCTTTGATCGGAATCATGCTCTGGTAGTAATAGCGATTCAGCGCCCACGCCTGGAGTTGGCCGCGCGTCAGCTTGCCCTGGTGCATCAGCAAGTGAAACGGATGTTGATGGTGATAGCGTGTTTCGCCCACTTGGCGCAGGGCCGCCCTCAATTCGTCGAACGTCAGCAGCCTCGCTTCCAACACTTGCTCTACAGTTCCACTTGCCATCCATCCTCCGCCAAGCTCCATCCCGCGTCTCTAATCGCGCGGTGTTCCGGGCTGGTTTCGTCCAGCATGGGATTGGTGTTGTTGATGTGAATGAACATCTTATGTTCGCACTTCACGGCCCTCAGTTGTTGCAAGCTGCCATTGCTGCCGCCCACCGGCACATGCCCCATCTGCCGAGCCGTCTGACCGCTGCCCTGAGTACGCACTAACTCATCATCGCTCCAGAAAGTGCCATCGAACAACAAGCATTTCGCGCCTGCCACTTTTTTCAGTAGCGACGCATCGATCTCCGCCACGTTTGGAACGAACACCAGTCGCTCGCCTCCGACCGATTCCGCAGCAGACTCCCCCGCAGATTCCCCGGTAGATTCAATGACCAACCCCTGCACTGCTTCCTCTGCGCGAAACCGGCTGCTCTCGATTCCAACATACGCAGGATAATGCGTCGCCAGCGGAAACGCTTCGCAGCGCAATCCGCAACTCTCGCCGTTAGCCGTCAGCAAGTCGAACTTCTTCCCCGGCGTGATTGCAGTCCACTCCGCCTGCCGTGGCACCCGATTCAGCATCCCAAACATGCTGTTGCCTTCGCGCAAAATCCGGGTCACCGACTCCGTCGCGAACACCCGCAGTGGCTGCAACTCGCGCAGCATCAGCAGCCCGAGCACATGGTCCACGTCGGCCGCAGCCAGCACCGCTCCGGCAATCGGAGTCGTGCGCGTGCCATTTTTCGGATGCAATACGGGGGAAGATTCGATTTGGTACCGAAGATCGGGGGAAGTTCCCAGCAAGAACCAGCGCTCACCGTCACCGCTGACAGCCACTTGGGCCTGCGAACGTGCCTTGCCCGGAAAAGTTCCTGCCCGCAACTGGCTACAGTTGCGGCAGCCGCAGTTCCACTGCGGAAAACCACCCCCGGCGGCTGAGCCGAGGATTTTTACATGCATTGCTTAAGTTTACAGCGTCGCGCTAACGTACGAGTTGATCTCGCAGCAAAGAGCCACTTCTTCAAAAGCCGGTTTCGTCCAAGCCATTTTGTCATTACCTCTTGAATTTCAAAGTCATGAGCCCGGCGGAAGCCGGTGGGGAACTCATTGTGGAAAATCATATCACTGTGGGCGCGTCTAGAGCAGGAAAATCTTAGCCACTCAACTCCCTCCCGAACGAAGCCTCGGCGCAGCTCGACGGTTTACCCTGTGTACTCTGTGGAAAAGCCTCCTCCTACGCTATAATCCGGCATCACCAGGGCAATCCCGCCCACATTTTCGTCGCCCCAGTTTGGCGGGCCAGGAAAAAATTCCGCAAAGAATAAAATTCGCGCTTCACCCATACCAACCGGTCGGTACACTCCCTGCTCCGCCTTGTGCTGTAATCATCGGTGGCCCTTCCGCACGCCACCCCGGGAGAACCCTTTTTGAATTTCCAGCTCAACGACGAACAACTCCACCTCAAAAAAACTGTCCGCGAATTTGCCGAACGCGAAATCGCTCCCCACGTTATGGAGTGGGACGAGGCTTCCCAATTTCCCCTCGCCACTATTAAAGAGCTGGGCAAACTCGGCCTGATGGGCATCATCTTCCCGCCCGAATACGGCGGCTCCGGCATGGGCTACATCGAGTACTCCACCGCCGTCGAAGAACTCTCTCGCGTGGACGGCTCAGTGGGCATCATTGTCGCCGCCCACACTTCGCTCTGCTCCAATCACATCTACATCGCGGGCAACGAAGCTCAGAAAAAGAAATACCTCAGCCTGCTCGCCACCGGAGAGTACATCGGGGCCTGGGGACTCACCGAGCCTTCCGCCGGATCCGACGCTGGCAGCGCCCGCATGACTGCCGCCAAAGCCAAAGGTGGATGGGTGCTCAACGGCAACAAGACCTTCATCACCAATGGCCAATATGCCGACACCCTGGTTGTCATCGCCGTCACCGATCGCGCCGCTCACACTCACGGACTTTCCGCGTTCATCGTCGAAAAAGACACCAAGGGATTCCGTGCCGGCAAGAAAGAAAACAAACTCGGCCTGCGCGCCAGCGACACTTCTGAACTGATCTTTGAAGACTGCTTCGTCCCATCGGAGAACCTGCTCGGCGCAGAAGGCCAGGGTTTTGTGGATTCCATGCGCGTCCTCGATGGCGGTCGCATCTCTATCGCCGCTCTCGCCCTCGGCATGGCCCAGGGAGCCTACGAAGCCGCCCTCAAATACTCCAAGCAGCGCCAGCAGTTCGGCAAGCTCATCAGCGACTTCCAGGCCATCCAATGGAAGCTAGCCGACATGGCTACCGAAATCGACGCCGCCCGCCTGCTGAACCATCGCGCCGCTTCCATGAAAGACGCCGGCATGAAAACCACGCTGGAGTCGTCCATGTCGAAACTATTTGCCAGCGAAGTCGCGGTTCGCTGCGCCAACGAAGGCGTGCAGATCCACGGCGGCTACGGGTTCATCAAAGACTATCCTGCCGAAAAGTTCTATCGCGACGTAAAGCTGTGCACGATAGGCGAAGGCACCAGCGAAATTCAGCGCATGGTAATCGCCCGGCAATTGCTCAAGGACTAGCTGTCTCAGTCCAACCAGATCCCACGCGAAACTTCGCGCCCTTTTCCCCTCCCCACATTTCGACTGCTAGATTTACACTGCTAGATTGGACTCTTACATCACATCGCTGCTCGAACCGCTTCGCGCCGGCGACCCTCGCTCGCTCGCCCGCGCCATCTCCATTGTTGAAAATCGCGCTGCCGGTTCGTCCGACCTGCTCAAAGCGCTCTTCCCCTTTAGCGGTCGCGCCCGCGTCTTAGGGCTTACCGGCTCGCCCGGCGCTGGCAAGAGCACGTTGGTCGATCAACTCGCCAAGCACTATCGGAAGCTCCACAAGACTGTCGGCATCATCGCCGTCGATCCCACCAGTCCCTACACCGGCGGCGCCATTCTCGGCGACCGCATCCGCATGCAGGACCACTACTCCGATCCCGGCATCTACATTCGCAGCATGGCCACCCGCGGTTCGCTCGGAGGACTCGCGCGCACTACCGCCGACGTTGCCACAGTGATGGATGCCTCCGGCCGCGACATCGTGATGATTGAGACCGTCGGCGTCGGCCAGGACGAGGTGGATATCGTCCGCCTCGCCGATGTCACCATCGTGATTCTTGTCCCCGGCATGGGCGATGACGTGCAGACCATCAAAGCCGGCATCATGGAAATCGCCGACATCTTCGTCATCAACAAGAGTGACCGTGAAGGCGCCGAGCGCGTCGAACGCGAGGTCCGCACCATGCAGTCACTGGCCATGCGCAGCGACCATTGGACTCCGCCCATCGTCAAGACAGTCGCCAGCGATGGCACCGGCGTCGCCGAATTGGCTGCAGCCATCGTGCAGTACGAGGCCTATTTGCAGAAGGAAGATCTCGCCCGCCAACGCAATCTCCACAACTGGCAAGAGCGCCTCATCGAGATGCTGCGCGATGCTATGCTGGACCGTGCGCGTCAGCATATGGGCGACGTGGAGCGTTATGCGGCCGACATTGTCGAGCACAAGCGCGATCCCTACTCGGTAGTCGAAGAAATCATAGCCGGCTTAGGCAAGCCCCAATGATAGGACGCAACAAATCGACGCAAAGTTCGGGGCCGCAACGATTGGCTCCAACAATTGTGGAAGGGCGCGGCTTTAGCGTGGCAATTAACGTGTAAGAGCGCGGCCTTAGCGTGGCAATTAACTTGTAAGAGCTCGGCCTTAGCGTGCACTTGATCTGTGGAAGAGCACGGCTTTAGCCGTGCCATTACTGCGCTTCTTTCGCGGGCTTTAGCCCCCGAGTAAGACTATGGCTACCATTGATCATCTCGGCATCGCAGTGAAGTCGCTGGCCGCCGCGAAGGGCATTTACGAAAAACTGGGCCTCGCCATCTCGCCAGAAGAAACCGTCGAACACGAAAAAGTCCGGGTGGTGATGGTCCCGATCGGCGACAGCCGCATTGAGCTGCTGGAACCGACCTCGGACGATTCCACCATCGCAAAGTTCATCGCCAAACGCGGCGAGGGTCTGCATCATGTCTGCTTGCGCGTACCCGACTTGTCCGTAGCCGTGGCGAAGCTCAGGCAGGATGGCGTTCGCCTGGTATCCGAAGAAATCAAAACCGGTGCCGGCGGACACCGCTACGTGTTCATTCACCCAGCCAGTGCGGGCGGCGTCTTATTGGAACTGGTCGAAGCGCCCTAGGGATGGCGTCCGGATGTTTGCCCCAGATTGTGTCGGCATACCGATGTAGTTAACCGCGCTGCGAGCGGCTTGCTGATAGCGCCACATCTCACGATACTCAGTCATTATGCTTCTCCTGGCCACCGACACTTCCGGCAAACTCGGCAGCCTTGCGCTGGCTCAGGGCGAGCCTCAGGGAGCTTGCCGCGTGCTTGAGGTCGTCCCCATCGAAGGCGGCACGTTTTCCGCCCAGCTCATCCCGCAACTTGCCGCGCTGCTGGCACGCCACCGCTTCGATCACCATCAGATGGACGCTTTCGCGGCAGCTTCCGGCCCTGGCTCATTCACCGGCTTGCGCGTCGGACTGGCGGCGATCAAAGCCATGGCGGAAGTCTCCGGCAAGCCCATCGCTGCGGTGTCTGTGCTGGAAGCGGTTGCCATGTTGGGTGCATCGCGCGGTCGCGTGATGGCTGCGCTCGACGCTGGCCGCGGCGAAATTTACGCCGGCGAGTACGAAATCTCCAGCCAGCCGCGAAAAATCTCCGAACGAGTGCTGACCCCCGAACAATTTCTGGCGGAAGCCAGCACCTTGCCCGTCATCACTCCGGTCAAGACCATCGCCGACTTGGTGCGTTCCGCGGGATTGCAAGTCGAAGAAATCTCCGCTCCTGATGCTGGAGACATCGCGCGCCTGGGCTGGCAAAAACTTCAGCGCGGAGACACTGTCTCGTCCGAGGACCTCGATGCCAATTATGTCCGCCGCTCCGACGCCGAAATTTTCGCGAAACTCAAGTGACCACCATTCGCCCCGCGCAACCCGCAGATATTCCCGCACTCATCGCCATTGAGCGCCAGAGCGCGACCGCGGCTCACTGGACCGGCGCGCAGTATGAAGCCTTGTTTGACTCCTCGGCGCCGCGCCGCGTCACGCTGGGGGCCGAGTCCCCTGCGGATCAGGTCTTGTGTGGCTTCGTCGTCGCACATGCGGCGAGCGACGATTGGGAAATCGAAAACATTGTGGTCGCAGCCCCCTACCAGCGCTGCGGGGTAGGCCACCGCATGGTCGCAGCCCTGATTGCGGAAGCGCGTTCGCACGGCGCGCAACTCATTCGTCTCGAAGTGCGCCAGTCGAATGTCGCGGCGCAACGGCTCTACCAGAAATGCGGTTTCCAAACCGTGGGAGAACGCAAAAACTATTATTCTTACACTGTGGAAAATGCGGTCTTATTCAATTTCCGTTTGGTCTGAAAGTCGCCTTTATGTTATTGATTCTAGAGCAGTTCGATTAATTCAATCCTCGCCTTGACCGAGCTCAAAGCTTTCGTTTTCTGGTTGTAGTCGAGGGGTCGGCTGTGTTACTTTAGGCCCATCAAAGTTCGGCCAAGGGGGCATGCAGGAATGACTACTGCGAAGGAAGAACTTGCTGACGACATGGAATTTAGCCGCTTGTTTCAGGAGCATCTGCAATACTCGCAACGCCTCGAATCCCTCACCCAAAAACGTTTTCTGAGCGACGACGAAAAGCTCGAAGAGGTCCGGCTCAAGAAATTGAAGCTCCGTCTGAAAGACCAGATGCAGAGCATCGAAAAGCAGACTCAGCAGAACCTGGCGAGCTAGGCCTGTAGTCTCAACTGACGGAAAAACGCCCCGGCCCCAACCGAGAGCGGCACGTGTATACATCCCGGCGCGTATCCGAACGGGCATAGAGACGCGCCCGTTCTTCCGGCGGCGGATTTGCACCGCAGTCACTCATTCGATTCATTGATTCTATTCTTGACACTCTCCCGCGACCGCAGTACTTTAGTGCAACGTTTTTTGTTGCTATCTAAAGTGTCTCTCCCCCGATTGATGTGTGGCCCCGGTTTGTTCGGGACGTACCTCTTTTTGGGAGAGCATTATGCCGCTTCGTCGTGATTTTGCCTGCTTGTCGGTTCTTCTTGGGTTAGCGCTCTCCGCCGCGGCGCAGTCGCCGGTCCCGCCGGACCCCAATCAGCTTTCAAATCGCGGGATCGACCAGATTCAGCACATCGTCTTCATCATCAAAGAGAATCACAGTTTCGACAATATGTTCGGCCTTTTTCCCGGCGCCAATGGCGCGACCACGGGAGTGGTTTCGAACGGACAGACCATCGCGCTGGGGCGCAGTCCAGACCGGCCGCGCGACATGGGACACACCTGGGGCGATGCATTGACCGCAATCGACAAGGGCAAGATGGACAAGTTCGATCTGGTGCGCTCGGGCAATGTTAACGGCGACTATATGGCGATGACTGAGTACCAGCCGTCCGACATTCCCAACTACTGGCTGTACGGCCAGACCTTTGCCATGTCCGACAATACTTTTTCGTCGATGCATGGCGACAGCTTTCCCAACCATCTCTACACCATCGCCGCCGATAACGATCAGATCATCGCCAACCCATCGGCACCGGGCCACCCGCAAGGCATTACCTGGGGCTGCGACGCAGTGGCCGGAACCACCGCCAAACAAGAGGCCAGCAATGGCTTGATTACGTACGTGTTTCCTTGTCTCACTACTCCTACTTTGGGGGATGCGCTCGAAGCGGCGGGCATCACCTGGAAATCGTATGCTCCAGTAACCGGCACCGGGGGCTACATCTGGAACACCTACGACGCCGTCGCCAGCATTCGGAACACTTCGCTGTGGACGCAGCGGGTGGTGCCGTACACCAATTTTCAAGTCGATGCATTGAGCGGCAACCTGCCCGCAGTCAGCTGGTTGGTCCCAGACAATCCGGTGAGCGAGCATCCTTCGGCCAGTACCTGCACTGGAGAAAACTGGACGGTGCAACAGTTGAACGCGTTGATGCAGGGGCCGGCCTGGAGTTCGACGGCGGTGTTCATCACCTGGGACGACTTTGGCGGCTTTTATGACCACGTGGCCCCGCCGCACCCGGACTTTTACGGTATGGGTCCGCGCGTTCCCATGATGATCATCTCCCCCTACGCCAAGCCTGGATTCATCAGCCACACCCAGTATGAGTTCGCTTCGGTACTGAAGTTCATTGAGACCAGGTTCAACCTGCCGCCATTGGCTTCGCGTGACGCCGCTGCCGATGACATGACCGATTCTTTCGATTTCACGCAGACGCCATTGCCCGCGCTGATTCTGCAACAACGGGTTTGCCCCCTGGGGCCCGCAGTGCGGTTCAGCAGCCGCACCGCGGATTTCGGCAGCGTGAAGGTGGGGACCACGAGCAGTCCCGTGACCCGCACCCTCACCAGCACGGGCGACGCGGACCTTGTAATCAGCAGCGTCGTGACGACCAAGGATTATGCGCAGACCAATAACTGCGGGACCACAGTTCCTCCCGGCAAGGTTTGCACTTTCACCATGACCTTCAGCCCTACCATTGTGGGCACCGACAACGGAACCATCACGGTCACCGACAATGCGCAGAACAGCCCGCAGGGCATCTCGTTGTTTGGCACCGGCACGAGCACCGACTCGATGCAGGTTCCTCCGAAGACCGGCGGCAAACGCTAGAAGGGGTTTCGTAAATGCCATCGGCGACTCCGGAACCGCCCGGCCGCTGCCATATAATCCCAACAGATGGTCAAGGACGGCTACATCTATGGCTGCGCTTTTCTCGCGGCGGCAATCCTGCTCGGTTGGCTCACCGCGCCTTTGTGGGCGATTCCCGCGGTGCTTCTGGCTTTGTTCTTCCTCTGGTTCTTTCGCGATCC